>JBEKLU010000005.1:0-93375 GCA_050010035.1 Roseiarcus sp. | reverse complement strand
GGGAAAATGCGCTGGAATTCCGGCAGAGACCGGGGGAAAGGCAGGTCTTCACGGGCCAACATATCCATAGCCAACGCTAAATCTAGTGGGTATGGGTGTCAAGCGGATAGGCAAGGTTCATTCCAGGTCGCCTCGGCCTTTCGCATCCAACCCGAAAGATGGTCGAAGCCTCGATCGAGCGCCGTCTTCGAATCGAGCGTTTCTCCATTGTCGGTAATGGGAACGACTCCTTCGACTGGAGCAAAAACAGCGAAGGGCGCTATGCTTTCGCCGAGCAAGACAGGGCGGAGGAATTCCGTTTCGACGCGGTCTTCAATGCCCGGCAATTCCTTCCACGGCATTTTTTCCTGGGAGTTCCGGCGACTAACAACCGGCGGCGCGGACGTGTCGACGCCGAGCCGCCCCATCGGCTTGCGCTCGACGAGGCACAACATCCTCGGCACCAAGGTCGCCCCCTGACGAAACGCCGCCCGATAGGCCGAGCCGCCGGTGAAAACCGACTCCGTAGGTTTCGGCGCGCCCTCGGCCACGCTGAACTTATCGTCTGCGATCAGTCCGTCGACCAACGCCTCCGGCGCATCGCGCATCGGCAGCGCGCCCGAATAGGCGCGCACGGTCTCCGGCATCGCCTTCGCGGTGGCGCGGCGGCGGCCGAACACGACGCAGGACGGGACCGGGAACAGCGGCTGCACGCTGTCGTCCATCGTCCAAGCCTCGTCCCACTGGACGGAGCCTGTGTGATAGACGCCCGAGCGCAGACGCTCGAATTGCCCGCGCGTGAGCGCGGCGAGCGGCAGAACGAAGGCGATGCGGCCCGACCCTCTGAGATAGAGCGTCGCCGAGCGAGCGGTGAACAAGGCGCAGAGATCGTTCTGCGTCGCCAGCTTGCCGCCGACGTAAACGCCCAATCCGCTCGCCAATTCCTTGAAACGCTTCTGCAAGTCCGCGCTCATGTGGCGGAAGGCGACCCAAGGCGGATTGCCGACGATGACGTTCGCCCAGCCGCCGCCGGCCGAAAACGCCAGCGGGCGCGAGAGGTTGCGCGCGACATAGGCCCACACGGAATCGCGGCCTTCCCGGCGCAACTTGTCGAACGTAACGTAGGTCTTGCCGAGGTCTTCGATCGCGAGTTGCTGCTCCCGCGTCGGGTCGGCGCGATAATGTTGTTCCGTGATGCGATAGAGCGCCTTTTCGATCTGCTCGCGGCTCATGCCCTGTTCGGAACCCGATCGCATGCGTTCGATCGCCTTGTCGAACAGCCCGGGGTCGCGGCAGAACGTGTCGGGAAATTCGAGCTGATCCTTGCCGTTGGCGCCCGCCGCGCCGCCTTGCCCCTCGCCGGCTGCGGGCGGCGGCACGCGGATCGTCAATTCGCGGCCGCCGATCATCTCGCTGATCGAAAGCTGCATCGCGTCGCCGAGATAGACCGGCACGTAGATCGCGCCCGCGCGCTTGGCCAGGACCGGCGCCAGCGCCAACAAATAGGTCACGCGCGCGATGATGACGGCGACCGGATGAATGTCCATGCCCGCCACATGTTGCGAGGCCTCGAACGCCATGCGGTCGGGCGCCATGTCGCCTTCCGCGGCGTCGGCGAGGAAGACGCGTATCGCGTGAAACAGGAACGCGCCGGAGCCGCAGGCGGGATCGAGCACCTTCTGCTCGACCGGCCGGTCGACCGCGTGCTTGACGATCTTCGCCGCCAGCCAGTCCGGCGTGTAGTATTCGCCGAGCCCATGCCGCTCCGTCCGGTCGATCAGCGATTCGTAGAGAACCTTCAGCACGTCGCTTTCGACTTCGGCGAGCCGGAACCGCCGCACGTGCGCCATGATCCGCCGCACCAGCTTGACGCCCTCGGCGTCGGCGACGACCCAGTCGAAGAAGTCGCTTTCGACCGCTCCCGCGATGCCGGCGCTCGCAAGCGCCTCGCCCGACAAGAGGCGGGCGGGATCGTCCTCTTTCATCCCGAGCACGGCGAGCGCGATGCATTTGGCGACGACGACGAGATAGCTGTGCTGAAGCCACAGCGCGTCGCTGTCGGCGTCGCGGCCGTAGACGATCTTGAGCAGTTGCGCCCAGAGCTGGCGTTTGAGACCGACCGCCGCTTCGATCTTCAGCTTGTCCCATAACGCGCGCAGCGCCTTGTCGGCGGCGCGGAAGGCGACCGAATCGGCGCCGAGTTCGATGCGCACCGTCTGCGGGTCGGGCGGCAGCGAAATTTTCAGCGCCAGCGCGCCGTCGAGCCAGGCGAGAAATTCGCCGGGCTTTTCCGGATCGAGGATCGTCTCCTTTATCCTGACCAGCGCGCCCTGTTCGAGCGCCATCACCACCCATTTTCGCCCGTCCGAGGCGATGCCGACGAAGGGCTCGCCCGTCTCCGCCTCGCGATTGGCGAGATAGTCGGGCATCTTGCGCTCGACGTCCTTCATCTCGCTGGCGAGGTCGCGCTTGGCCTCGAACACCGTGCGGCCGATCAGCGCGTCGATGCGACTCTTGACCTCGACGCGCTGCTCGAAGCGGATGTCGGCGAGGGCTACGTCGAATTCGTCGATCAGCAATTGGCGGAAATCGGACTTGACCTCGTCATGACCGGGCTTGCCGGCGAGGTGGCGCAGGAGGGCGAGCGATTCGGGGCGCTGGGTCACGCCGCGAGCCTAGGGGCTGCGGCGCCGCCGGGCAATCGGTTCGCGAGGCGCGTCCCCATCGCTTGTGGCCCCGTGCTTGACATTCTAGGCCCTTCGCCGCGAATTCGGCACCCCATTGGCAAAGGGCTCACACGGCATGCGCACCTGGATCAAGGACCCCCTCGCCATTTTCGCGACGAGCGCCGAGCGCGGCCTCGTCGTCGAGGACGGGCGGATCGCCGAGACGATCGCCAAGGGCTGCGAGCCCGCCGCGCCGGTCGACGCCGTGTTCGACGCCTCGCGCCACGTCGTGCTGCCCGGCCTCGTCAACGCGCATCACCATTTCTTTCAGACCTTGACCCGCGCCCACCCGGCGGCGATCAACCGGGACCTGTTTGCCTGGCTGACGGCGCTCTATCCGATCTGGGCGCGGCTGAAGCCGCGCCACCTGCGCCTCGCCGCCCGCCTCGCCCTGAGCGAATTGCTGCTGTCGGGCTGCACGACGGCGGCGGACCATCACTACCTCTTCCCCAGGGGCCTGGAGGACGCCGTCGACATCGAGGTAGAGGAGGCGCGCGCGCTGGGGATTCGCATGACCGTCACGCGTGGTTCGATGAACCGATCGCAAAGAGACGGCGGCCTGCCGCCCGATTCGGTGGTGCAGGACGCGGACGCCATCCTCGCCGACTCCGAGCGCGTGCTGAAGCTGTTCCACGATCCTGAGCCCGGCGCTCTTGTTCGCGTCGCGCTCGCGCCCTGTTCGCCGTTCTCGATCGACAAGCGGCTGATGGCCGAGACCGCTGATCTCGCCGAGCGCTGGGATTGCCAGTTGCACACCCATCTCTGCGAGACGAAGGACGAGGAGCGCTTCTGCCTGGAGATGTACGGCGTGCGGCCGGTCGACCTCTTGGAGGAGACCGGCTGGATGTCGAAGCGGACGTGGCTCGCGCACGGCGTCCATTTCAACCCCGAGGAGATCGGCCGGCTGGGGCGCGCCGGCGTCGGCGTCTGCCATTGCGCCACGTCCAACATGGTGCTCGCCTCGGGGATTTGTCCGACCTGCGAGCTCGAGGCGGCGGGCGCGCCGGTCGGCCTCGGCGTCGACGGCTCGGCCTCCAACGATTCCTCCAACATGATGGAGGCGCTGCGCCACGCGCTGATGATCGGCCGCCTGCGCTACGGCGCGGCGAAAGTGAGCCATCTCGACGTGCTGCGCTGGGCGAGCGAGGGCTCGGCGCGCTGTCTGGGGCGCGACGACATCGGCCGCATCGCGCCGGGCTATCAGGCCGATCTCGCGCTCTACACGCTCGACGAGCCGCGTTTTTCCGGCGCCCACGATCCGCTCGCCGCGCTGGTTCTCTGCGGCGCGCACCGCGCCGACCGGGTGATGGTGAAGGGCGCGTGGCGCGTCGTCGACGGCGCTGTCATCGGCCTCGACCTCGCCGCGCTGATGGCCGAGCATCGCGGCGCGGCACGCGATTTCGCGTGACGGCGCGCTGACGTTGCAACGCGTCGACGAAAGGGCGCCGCGCGTCGGCGTGGTCGCGATCGGCGCCGCGCTGACGGTCGGGCTGTTTGTGAAGGCGCCGTAGGGGAGGGGGCGGCCGCGCGCGACGGGCGCGGCCGGTTAGCCGCCGAGGGTCGCGTCAGAACCGATAGTTCACGCCGGCCTTGAGGATGTTTTCCTCGTTCTTGAAGGAGGTGTTGCCGGGGCCGCCGCTTGGCCCGGTAAACGTGGATGAGCCGTCACCCCAGTCTATGTAGTCGTACTCGCCCTTGATGCTCCAATGCATGTCGAGCGCGTATTCGAGGCCGAGGCCGAGCAGCAAGCCGGTATGGGTCGCGTTGGCGGACCAAGATTCGGAAAAGATCCCGTCCGTGTAGGTAGTTTTGTATTGATATTGAGCCATTGCCAGGCCGACTTTGCCGAAAAACAACAAGCGGTCGAGCGCATAGCCGCCGCGCAGCGCAACATCGCCCGCAAAATCGCTTCGCGTTTTAAAGCGATCGACGCCTTCGCCGTCTGCAACGGACGTCGATCCCGCCAGCCCCGAACCCCAGATTTCGCCCTCGCCGCCGACGACGAAGTTGTTGTTCATCTGGTAATTGCAGCCGACCTGTCCGCCGCCGATCGCCCCCTCGGTGTTCATGCCGATCTCATAGCCGTTTGGGAACGTCCAATCCGAGTGGCCGAAATCGCCGCCGGCGTGAAGACCGACGTAGCAGCCGGTCCAAGTGAAGACCGGAGGCGGCGGCGGGGGAGGCGGCGCCTTGTGGGTGGGAAGGTCGGATGCGAACGCGGCGCCGGCGGAAAGCGCCAACACGGCTGCCGAAGTCAATAGATGCTTGCGCATGAGAGCGGCCCCCGAAAAATCGTTACTGAACGCTTACGGTGGGGTGGAGACTTCGTCAAGCCGAGCCGATCCGGCTCCGGCCCTGCGTCAGGACCGCGCTTTTCGCCCCTTTTTCGCGTCGCCTCGCGGACGGCCTCGAACGAGCGTCGCGCGACGTCGGCGATTCGGCTCGTCGGGCCGCGCCGGCCGCCGGCGTCGGCGGAAACGGCCGTCGTCGCCTGTTGAACCGGTCAAATATTTGGTATCGTTGTCGTCTTGCTGGCCGGCGCTGGAGACGTGATGAGGTTCGACTTTTCCGATTTTCCGTTTTCCGGCAAGGCTTTTTCGGCAAAGCCGATGACGTTTTGCGAGCCCGATGTGACGCGCTTCCTCTCTGCGATCGTCGAATTGGCGGCGCTGGAAACGGGGAATCGCAAGGCGCGCGAGCAGTGGCAAAGCTTACAGATTCGCAATCTTCTCGCGCGTGCGGCCAATCGATCACCATTTTGGCGGCGTCGAATTGGCGTCCGCGACGGACTCGGCGGCGCCCGACTGTCGCGCCTGCCGATCCTGTCGCGACGCGAATTGCGCGAGCAGGTCGCCAGCGAAGGTTCGCTGTTGAAGCCGAGCGATCGAATCCCGGTGTCGGACCATTCGACGTCGGGATCGTCCGGCGTGCCCGTTCGCTTCTTCGTCTCGGAAATGAATTCGAATTACAACGTGATGCGTTCGATCGCGCAGTATTTTCTCGAAGGCCGCGACCTGACGCTCAACCGAACCCAGTTGAATTACGCCCGGACGCCGCAGCCGCAGAGCATTTCCGTCGAGCGCGCCGGCTCTTGGCTGGGAATTCTCGGGCCCTTCATCAGCGGCGGCGCCGCCAAGATCGTCACGACTCGGCGGGCCGAGCCACAGTCGATTTGGCGCGAGCTGAGCCGCGACCCCATCGGTTATTTGTCGGTGGCGCCGCGCGCGATCGAAACGCTGCTTCAGCACGTCGGTCCCGACGAGTTCAAACGCGCGGGCGTCGCAATGCTGATCATCGTCGCCGAGGAACTCGACGCGAGCGTCCGAGGCCGGTTTGCCGCGGTCGGCATTCCTACGCGCAACACCTACTCGTGCGAGGAGGTCGGACTAATCGGCGCGGAATGCGAGCGCCATCCCGGGCGCTACCACGTCGCGACGAGCAACGTCGTCGTCGAGGTCGACCCCGACGACGACATCCGCATCGGCGAGGCGCGCGTCGGCAAGGTGTTGCTGACCCACCTTCATTCCTACGCGACGCCGTTCATTCGCTACGACGTCGGCGACCTCGCCACGCTCGAGGATCGTTGTCCGTGCGGGCGCGACGGGCCGACCCTGTCGAACGTCGTCGGGCGGTCGAAGACGCTCTTGAAGCATCGCGACGGCCATTTGTCGCAATTCTTTGTTCGGGCTCGCGAAATGATGGCGATCGCGCCGTTCGACGAATTTCGCGTCCGGCAGACCGCGGAAGCGAAGCTGGTGGTCGAAATCGGCGGCCGGGAGTCGCTCTCCGCCGCAGAGACGGCGGCGTTCATCCGCTTGATGAAGTCGCACGCCGGCGACGATTTCGACGTCGAGGTCAGGCCCGTCGCCGCAATCGACTGGGGCGAGAGCGTGAAGCGGCTGGGCTTCCACAACGAACTGCTGTGATGGTTCTCACGCCCCGCGCGCGTCGCGCCGGCGCGGGGCGCGCGAAACCCCGAGCCGCAGGTTCGCAACCCCGATGAGCGCACCGCCCGCCGAAATGATCTTCCAGCACACATGGGCTCGCCGGCTCGCGCGAAATTTCAGCCCGTCGCAGATTTGACCAGAAAAGAGGATTTTATTGGATATTCTGGTTAAAACGCCGGTGGATGCGAGGCCGGTCACTCCACAAAGTGTTGATGTTTCATGTCCTTGTTTTTCGATCCGCTCTGGGTTGTGACTTCATATTACAACCCTGCGGGGTACAAGCGCCGGCTGCAGAATTTCAAGGCCTTTCGCCGGCATCTGAATGCTCCCCTCATGGTCGTGGAACTGGCCAAGGCTGGACAACACCAATTGAGCGAAGACGAAGGGGACATCGTTCTAAGCTTAACCGGCGAGGACGGCATCTGGCAAAAAGAGCGCTTGCTGAATATTGGCATCGCCGAACTGCCCCGCCACGTCGAATATGTGGCGTGGGTTGATTGTGATGTCATCTTCGACGATGAGAATTGGGTCGATATTGCAAAATCACGGTTAGAGAAAAACGGTGGTCTGTTGCAATTATTTGATACAGCAATTCATCTGCCAAGAGAAGTTGACGCGCGTTCTTTATCACGGCAATTATGCAGAGAATCTGTACCGATTCTCACTGGCGTATCTGTCGCTCGTGCGATTAGAGCGTCTATTTTTGACGAAAATAAAGTGAAATTTGGCGCGTCTCGCGCCGCGTTGGATGACGGTAGTTACTACCGGGCGGTCGATCGGCATAATAGTTATGGATTGGCTTGGTCAGCGCTTCGTACGACCATCGAACGATGCGGCCATTATGATAAAAATATCATTGGGGGCGGCGACTCAATGCACGTTTTCTCTGCATTATCTAGGCTGAATGATTTCTGGTCACTTAGATCGTACACGGAGAAACAAAAACTAGACGCCATGCTGTGGGAACAAAAGGCGAAATCAGTCGGTTTATTCTCGAATATCGACTCATTGGAACAAAAGATATATCACATGTGGCATGGCGACATCGCGAATCGTAACTACCGCGGGCGCTTTGACATTCTCTCGCGTCATGGATTTGATCCGACGAAAGATATCGAAATTGCCGGCAACGGGGCGTGGCGATGGACCGATCCGCAAAGCGAGCTTGCCCGGGAGGTTGGAGCCTACTTTTTCTCGCGGCGCGAAGACGGAGCCGAGTGAAACGTTTGGCGATCCCGCATCGCCAAAATCCAGTGTATTTTTGTGAACGAGATCGCATCCCCGATGCCCGCGTTGCCCGCCGAAATTATTTTCCAGCAGCTAACGCAAGCTTTTGCGGCGAGCCAGGACTTTTCCCGTCACGAGGTCCGCGGGCGCCAGACCGCCTTGCTGGAGCGACTGGTGCGCCACGCCGATGCGCACGTGCCTTTTTATCGCGACAGCAAGCGGCTGAAACCGCTGTTCCGCGCCGACGGCGCCTTCGACTTCGCCGGCTGGAGCGACGTCCCGATCCTCACGCGCAATGACGCCAAGGAGCACGAGGAGGCGTTGCAGGCGCGCAGCGTTCCCGCCGACATGGGCGCCCTGGAAACCCATTCGACCTCGGGCTCGACGGGAACCCCGCTCAAATTTAGGCAGACTTTGGTGCAACGTGTGGCCTCGGAAGTTCTGGTTAACCGAGCCCTGCGCTGGCGCGGACTATGGCCGATTCAACGGATCGCCACCTCCACCTATAAGGCGGCGGTCGGCGCCCCGTCGCCGGACATGCTGAAAGTGCCGGCCGGGCTCGCCTTTGCCGAACAGGTCGAACTGCTGCGGCGAAACCGAACGACCCATGTCATCGCAGCGCCAAGCATCGCCGCGGCGTGGGCCGATGTCGCAGCGCCGCAAGACCTGCCGGATCTGACCGCCGTGATGGCCACAGGCGAAATTCTGCGGCCGGAAGTCCGGGCGAAGATCGAGCGGAAGCTCAACGTGAAAGTCGTCAATCTCTATTCGACGAGCGAACTCGGCCCCGTCGCGTCCGAGGGGCCAGACGGGCGTCTGCGCGTCAACGAGGAGAACATGTTTTTCGAAGGGCCCCCGGCGGCCGTCGATCCAAAGGCGCTGATCCGCGTCGTCGTCACGCCGTTCTACGCCTTCGGCACGCCGTTGATCCGCTATGCGCCCGGCGACTATGTCCGCTTCTCGAACGCCAACGCCAAGGAGGCCAAGGGCCTGCGTCGGCTCGAAGAGGTCGTCGGCCGCCAACGCAATTTGCTTCGCCAGCCAGGCGGCAGCCTTTTTGTTCCAAGGACCTTTCTCGCTCGGGATTTGGAGGCTATCCTCGACTATCGCGAGTGGCAGTTGGTCCAGACCAGCCTCACCGACATCATGCTGAAGATTGTGGTCCCGCATCCGCCGAGCGCGCAGCAATGGCGAGCCCTGCAAGAACACGTGAAAAACGGTCTGCCAAATCACAATACAAGCGTTGTCATTGTCGATAATATTGAAAACAATATAAAAACCGGCAAAGCCTACGAAATGTTTGTCTCGCTTGTGGACGACGGCGAGCGCCCGAGTTGAGACGCCAGCCGTCGGTTCTCGCTTGTCGCCGGTCCGTTTCTAGAACTTGTAGCCCAAGCCGATCTGCGCCAGGGTCTCGTTGAAGCCAGCTTTATAATAATATGAAGGGCCAGAAGGCTGCAGGGCAATCGAATAGGTCGCGTTGCCAAAGTTTGCGTAACGCAACTCGGCGCTCGCGGTCCAATGGTTGTCGATCGCGTATTCGGCGCCGGCGCCGATCGTCCATCCATAGAGCGTATTCGTCTGCGATCCCGACCAGATAACGCTAACGGGATCGACGTAGGCGGATTCCTGATCGTTCGCGAAGGCGAGACCGCCGGTCGCGTAGATGAGCAGGCGGTCGAAGGCGACGCCGGCGCGCGCGCGCAGCGAGCCCTGCCATGTGCTGCGCATCGACAGCGTGCCGACGAAAACGCCTTCGCCGCCGAAGGCGTGGGACGCCGAGCCGTGAAGGTCGCTGGCTTCGATGTCGGCCACGACGCCGAGCACCAACGAATTGAATTGCTGGTCGTAACCGGCCTCGACGCCGCCGATCGGCCCGGAAACGCCGAAATGGTCGCCCGCAATGCCAATAGGCAGGGTGCTGAAATTGTCGTTTTCCTCGCCCCAGCCATAGCCGCCTTCGACGCCGACATAAAATCCGGTCCACGAGAAGGGCGCCGGCGCCGGCGGGGGAGGCGGCGCCTTGTGGGTGGGAAGGTCGGACGCGAACGCCGCGCCGGCGGAAAGCGCCAACACGGCCGCGGAGGTCAACAGTCGCTTACGCATGAGACGGCCCCCCAAGAGGATTGCTCGTTGGACGGTTAAGGCGGGGCCGAGACATCGTCAAGGCGAACCGAACCGGCGCCGATCCTGCGCCAGGGCCGGCTTTCGCGCCGCTTGCGCAGCGCCTCGATCGCGTTCGCGGGCGGGCGCCGAGCGAAGCCGGCGAATTTTCGCGCCGGCTCGCAGCGCGCGCCGCGGCCGCCGCGAATTGCCGGCTTCCCTTGTCAAGCCATTCAGAAGATTAAGCCTCTCCCAGGCGCCGCGGGCCCGCGCGGCAGACGTGACGGCTCGCTGCTTTTCAGTTTCCGACAACGGACTTTCGAGAAAACCGATGACATTTTGCGAAACCGCCGCCATGCGCAATTGGTCTGTAATGCTCAAATTAGCGGCGCCGGAGATGCGAAATCGCCCGGCGCGCGAGCGTCGATAGAGATCGTCAATCTGCAATCTCTTGCCCGGTGCGACAAATCGATCACCGCAAACTCGATGTTGAAATGCGCCGCCGGCGTGAAACGGCTGGAATTCCACAACGAACTGCTCTGAAGCCTTCGCCGCGCTCAGCGCCCGCGCCAGCGCAGCGCGCGCGCCTCGATCAGCGACAGCAGCGCGTTGGCGACGACGCCGACGGCGCCGAGCAGGATGACGCCGGCGAACAAATCCGCCGAGCGATAGGCGCGCGCGGCCAGCAGCACCCATTGGCCGAGGCCGTCGAGGCCGGCGATCATTTCGCACACCACCGCCAGAATCAGCGCGACGGTGAGGCCGAGGCGCAGCCCGGCGAGAATGTCGGGCGTCGCCGAGGGCAGGGAGATCTTGATCGCCGTCTCGAATCCCGAAAGCCCCAAAGCGCGCGCGACTTCCTTGAGGCGCGGCTCGACGGCGCCAAAACCGTGCATCGTCGCCAGCAGCATCGGCCAGACCGCGCCGAAGCCGATCACCCCGAGCGCCATCGCGCTGGAATAGCCGAAGATCGCGATCGCCACCGGGATGACCGCGGAGGCGGGCAGGGGCCGCAGGAATTCGAGGCTCGGGGCGACGTATGAACGCACGCCCGCCGACGAGCCGATCAGGGCGCCCAGCGCAATTCCGACGATCGAGGCGATGAGCCAGCCGCCGAGCATGTGCTCGATCGTGCCGGCGAGTTTCTCGCCGAGGTCCGAGGCCGCCAGGCCATGCCAAAGCGCCGCAAAAGCGCGATCGGGAGCGGGCAGGAAGACGGGCGAAACGAGCTTGAAGGCCACGATCTCCCGCCAGCCGAGGATCGCGGCGGCGACGACGGCGAGGCTGCCTGAGCGCCAGGCGAAGGCTTGCCGGGCCGACGAATTCATGGCGGCCCCGCGACGCGCGCGGCGTGGCCGAAAAGGCGGTTCTGCGCGAAGACGAGCGCGGCGTTGAGCGCGAAACCGACGACGCCGATCCACACGAGATAGGCGAGCATGACGTCGGGCCGCAGCGCCTGGCCGGCGACCATGATGCCGTAGCCCAGGCCCATCGGATTGACGGCGATCTCGACGGTGACCGCGACGACGAGCGCGATGCCGGCGGCGAGCCGGAAGGCGACGAAGATGCGCGGCAGGGCGGCGGGCGCGACGATCTTGACGACCCGCGCGAGGGGCCCCAGGCGCAGCGCGCGCGCCACCTCGATCAGGCGCGGCTCGACGCCGATCACCGCGGCGCGCGACAGCACCAGCAGCGGCCACAGGCAGGCGAAGGAGACGATGGCGATCTCCAGGCGATAGCCGAAGCCCAGCGCCACCAGCGCGATCGGGATCACCGCGACCGAAGGGATCGGCCGCAGCAATTCGACGCCGAGCTCCATCAGCCGGTCGATCGCCCTGACGCTGCCGAACAAGACGCCGAGCGTCATGCCGATCGCCGCGCCGATCGCCAGGCCGGCGAAGGCGCTCGCCAGCGTATCGCGCGTCGCCTCCATGAGCGTGCCGTCGGCGAGACCCGCCAAGAGCGCGACCGCCACCGCGGACGGCGGCGCGATCGTGTCGCTGGGGCCCGCCGCGCGGGCGCCGATTTCCGCCAGAACGAGCAACGCCGCCGGCAGGGCGAGCCCGCGCCAGGACGTCACGGCGGGCCTCCGGTCTCGGCGGAGCGGATGAAGTCGTAGAGCGCGCGCCTCAGGCGCAGGAACTCGGCGCTTTCGCGCGTCGCGACCTGGTCGCGCGGGCGCGGCAACTTGATTTCGAGCTCGATGCCGATGCGGCCGGGATGCGGCGCGAGGCCGACGACGCGGTCGCCCAGATAGATCGCCTCCTCGAGGTCGTGGGTGACGAAGAAAATGGTCGCGCCGCTCGCCTGAGCGATCGCCAGCATCTCGTCCTGCAGGCCCTGGCGGGTCATCGCGTCGAGGGCGCCGAACGGTTCGTCCATCAGCAGCGCGGCGGGCTCCTGGGCGAGACAGCGCGCGATCTGCAAGCGCTGCTGCATGCCGCCGGACAATTGCGTGGGGAACTTGTGGGCGTGGTTCGGCAGGCCGACCTTCTCGAGCAGCGCGGCGATGCGCCGGGGCCGCTCGCGGCGCGGCGCGCCGGCCGCCTCGAGCGCCAGCGAGACGTTGCCCGCGGCGGTCCGCCACGGCAACAGCGCTTTGGCGTAGTCCTGAAAGACGACCGCGACGTCGCGCCGCGGCCCTTTCATCGGCGCGCCGTCGAAGGCGACGCCGCCGCCGGTCGGCTCGATCAGTCCCGCCGCCACGCGCAGCGCCGTGGTCTTGCCGCACCCCGAGGGACCGACGATGCAGACGATTTCGCCGCGGCGGATTTCGAGCGACAGCTTGCCCAGCACGAGGTGCGCGCCGAAAGCGAGATCGACGTCGCGGAAGGCGATCAGGGGCGCGGACTTGTCGATCATGTCGAGACTCCGGCGCCCTCGCCGTAGACATGCGCCAGGGTCGTGGCGATATGCGCGGCGAGCCCGGCGCACGCCTTCTCGCCATCGCGCGCGATGGCGAGATCGGCGATCGCTTCGTGCTCGCGCAGGAATTCCTCGGGGTCGGCGAGCTTGGCCATCATCAGGCGGCGATAGCGATAGGCCTGGTCGTAGAGATCGGATTGGGCGGCGAGCATGCGCGGCGAGCCGCAGGCGGCGATCAGCGCGGCGTGAAAGCTCTTGTGGAGCGCGTCGAACTCCGCTCTGCCTTCGCCGAATTCGCGGCCGGCGTCGCGCACATAGAGCTTGAGGCGGTGCAGCGCGGCGACGATCGCGCCTTCCCATTCGCCTCGCCCGGCCGCCATGCTGAGGCGCAACGCCTCGCATTCGATCAGCGAGCGAATGCGCACGATGTCGGCGAGATCCTCGCGCGAGATTTCTTTGACGCGGAAGCCGCGCTGTCCGATCGCGTCGACGAGGCCGCGCGCGACGAGCCGCGACAGCCCCTCGCGCAGCGGCGTCGCGCCGATGCCGTAACGAGCCGCTTGTTCGGCGATGCCGAGCCGCGCTCCCGGCGCCAGGGCGCCGGAAACGATGTCGGCCTCGACGAGCGCCGCAGCGCGCTCGCTAAGTGTGTCGGCGCGAACCATCGCCGCGACCGCCGCGCTTCGCGTCACGGGAAGACGAGTTTGGCCGGATCGATCTGGGATTGCAGCATGTCCTGCTGTTTCATCACCTCGATCCACCAGGCGAAGTCGCTCGCCTTCAACTGCGGCGTCGCCAGACTGGGGCGATTCATCCTGACGATCTCGATCGGCAACTTGGTGAACTTCGCAATCGCCGCGCTCGCCTTTTCGCGATCGGAATTGACGATGGTCGCCGCTTCCCCGATCGAGTCGCGGAACGCCTTGACGACATCGGGATTCTGTTCGGCGTAGCTGCGCGTCGAGACATAGGAAATGATCGGCTCGGTGCGCGCGAGTTCGGCCGCGTAGCGCACCGCGACCGAACCCGTCCCCGCCGCCGTCATGCGCGAAATGAAGGGCTCGGCGGTCAGCACGGCGTCGACGGCGCCCGATTTCAGCGCGTCGTTCTGGGTCGGGAAGGTGATTTCGATGAAGTTCACCTGTTTGGGATCGACGCCGTGCTCCATCAGCCATTTGCGGAACAGCACGTCCAGGAACGCGCCGATGCCGGGAGCGCCGACCTTCTTGCCGACGAAGTCCTTGGCTTCCTTGATCGTCACGCCGTTGCGGGCGAAGGCGGCGATCAGGCCGTTGGCGACGGGGTCCATTGCCGAAGCGCCGTCGATGGCGACGAGATCCAGGCCGCCGTCGACGGCTTGCAGGAACACCGTCGCTGTCGGGCCGCCGATCTGGATCGAATTGGAGACGATCGCCGGCGGGATGTTGGTGTTGATGCCGATCAGCGTCATGTCGACGTCGAGGCCGTGCTTGGCGAAGACGCCCTCGTCGCGCGCCACCATCGCCGAAGCGCAGTCGGACGTCGCAGTGCAGGCGATATGCACCTTGACGCCGTCCGCCGCGGCGCCGCCCGCGGCGCAAAGAGCCAACGCCGCGCCGAAAAGTCCCGTTCCCAGCCAATGGGCGGCGGTTTGGCGCGCAGGGCGCCCCTTGGCGTCGCCAAAGCCGAATTGCGTCGTCATGCCTCATTCCTCCCCGCCGTCGAGCGCGTTCGACACGTCGCTCTTGATTATCGATAAAAAATAGTATCGTATATATTTTGACGCATGGCAAGGGGGAGGACGGCGGTGAAGCTGACGACTTATCGGCAGGGCGGCGCGCCGCGTGTCGGCCTGGCTCATCCGGGCGATGCGAAACTGTTCGATCTCGAGGCCGCCGCGCGCCGCGAGGGGGCGTCGGCGGCGCCCTTCGCGTCGATGCTGGCGCTGATCGACACCGACGAGGCGGGGCTCGATCTCGCCCGGCGCCTGTTCGACAAGCGCGGCGGCGAGGACGATCTTTCCGTCGCGAGGCAATCGGTCGAGCTTCTCGCGCCGCTGCCCGAGCCGCGGCAGATGCGCGACGCGATGTCGTTCGCGACCCATATCCGCCAGTCGGCGCGCGGCGCGCAGGCGATGCAGGCGCTTCGCGAGGGCGGCGAGGCGGCCTATCGCGCGGCGATGCAGGCGCCGCTCGGCGAGTTGGCCGAAGTCTATCGCACGATTCCGATCTTCTACATCACCAACCGCTTCACCGTGGTCGGACCCGACGCGACGGTGACGTGGCCGCGTTACAGCGAGGTCATGGACTACGAACTCGAGTTCGGCGTCGTGACGCGGCGCACGCGCGCCAATATCCCGGTCGGCGAAGCGGGCGGCCATATTTTCGGCTACACCATCTTCAACGATTTTTCCGCGCGCGACCGGCAGGGGCTGGAGATGCAGGGCCGGCTCGGACCCGCCAAGGGCAAGAGCTTCGACGGCGGCAACGTTCTCGGTCCGTTCATCGTCACGCCCGATGAGATCCGCGATCCGCAGGCGCTGCGCGTCGCCGTGCGCGTCAACGGCGAGACGCGCGCGGCCGCCGACACCGGCGGCATGCTGTTTTCCTTCGAGGAGATTCTGGCCTACGCCTCGCAGGACGAGACGATCCACGCCGGCGAATTCTTCGGTTCGGGGACAGTGGGCGGATGCTGCGGGCTCGAAATCGGCCGCTTTCTCGAAAGCGGCGACACGATCGAACTCGAGGTGGAAAAAATCGGCGTTCTGCGCAACAAGGTGGTGCGGCGGAGTTCGCGCTGAAAAGCGCGCCGCCGGCCGAGGGAGGAACGAATGACGCGTCGTCTGATCGACATTTCCGCGCCGCTGCAAAACGACGTGCCCGCCGATCCGCCCGGCCACGGGCCGAAGATCGAGTACATCGATCACCAGCAGAGCCTGCCGCAGATTCTGCCGTTCTTCGCCGGATTGAAGGCCGAAGACCTGCCGGACGGGCAGGGCTGGGCGGTCGAGCGTGTTCAGCTCTCGACCCACAACGGCACGCATCTCGACGCGCCCTGGCACTTTCATCCCACCATGAACGAGGGCGAGCGTTCGGCCACGATCGACGAAGTGCCGCTCGAATGGTGTTTTCAGAGCGGCGTGAAGCTCGACTTCCGCCGCTTCCCCGACGGCTACGTCGCCACCGCCGCCGACGTCGAAGAGGAACTCGCGCGCATCGGCCATGCGCTGAAGCCGCTCGACATCGTGCTGGTCAACACCAGCGCCGGCGCGAAATACGGGCGCCCGGACTACGTCGCCTCGGGCTGCGGCGTGGGAGCGGAAGCGACGCTCTATCTCTTGGAGCGCGGCGTGCGCGTGACCGGCATCGACGGCTGGAGTTGGGACGCGCCGTTCGTCCACACCGCCAAGCGCTACGCTCAGACGCACGACGCGTCGCTGATCTGGGAGGGCCACAAGGCCGGGCGCCATATCGGCTACTGCCATCTCGAGAAGCTGCACAATCTCGAGGCGCTGCCGGCGACCGGATTCACGGTTTCATGCTTTCCCGTCAAGATCGAACGCGCCTCCGCCGGCTGGACGCGCGCGGTCGCCATCCTCGAGGATTGAGCGTCTCGCCGCGCCGGGCCGTCGCATTCTCGTCGAGATCGCGCGCTATCGGGCGAGACGGGAGCGCGGCCGCTCGGCGCCGCCAACGACGGAGCATGTCTATGGCCGCGCGGCCGATTCCTCACTCCTACGACGGCGCGCAGCGCGCGTTTCACTGGATCATGGCGGCGTTGATCTTCCTGGCCATCGCGATCGGCGTCGTCGCCGCGTTGCTGCCGGAGCACAAGTCGCCGCGCGTCGAATTGCTGTTCGCGCACAAGTCGCTGGGCATGAGCGTGCTGGTCCTGGCCCTCCTGCGTCTCGCCTATCGCGCCATCGCCGGCGCGCCGGCCTACGCCGCGACGCTGACGCCGTTGACCCGCGCGAGCGCGCACGCCGCGCATTTCGCCCTCTACGCGCTGATGATCGCGCTTCCCGTCAGCGGTTACGTCAATTCGGCGGCCGGCGGCCATGAGATCCCGTGGTTCGGCCTGTTCGTCTGGCCCAGTTTCTTTCCGCGCGACAAGGCGCTGGCGCATCTCGGCGGTCAGGCGCATTTCTGGCTCGCCTGGACGATCGGCGCGTTTCTCGCCCTGCATCTGGCGGCGGCCGCCTGGCACGCCTGGGTCAAGCGCGACGAAATCTTCGCGCGCATGTGGCCGGACCGCGCTGCGCTGGCGGGGCGAGGCGAGGGGGGCTGAAGCCGGCGCCGGCGCCGCATTTCGAGCTCGGGCGTTTCTGTGCTAAAATATTTTTTTGCAGCCTTGGAGGCTCCCATGGCGCATGGTTCCACCGCCCGTCTCGTCGGGCTCGGCCGCAACGATCCGTTGTTCGCGCGCATTCGCATCGAGGCGGAGGCGGCGGCGCGCAACGATCCGGCGTTGGCGTCGTTCCTGATGACGGCGATCCTCAACCACGACGCGCTCGAAGGCGCGGTCATCCATCGCGTCGCCGAGCGGCTCGATCACTCCGACGCGCCGAGCGCGCTGGTCCGCCAGGCCTATGAGGACGTCGTTTCGCGCGACGCCTCGTTCGGCGAGGCGTTTCGCGCCGACCTCATCGCGGTGCTGGACCGCGACCCCGCCTGCCTCAGGCTGATGGAGCCGCTGCTCTATTTCAAGGGCTTCCACGCCTTGCAGACCTATCGGCTCGCCCACGCTCTGTTGCGCTCGGGCCGGCGCGATTTCGCGCTCTATCTGCAGAGCCGCGCCTCGGCGGTGTTCGGCGTCGACATCAATCCGGCGGCGCGCATCGGCAAGGGCGTCTTCCTCGATCACGCCACGGGTCTGGTGGTCGGCGAGACGACCGTCATCGAGGACGACGTCTCGATTCTGCAGGGCGTCACGCTCGGCGGCACCGGCAAGGAGACCGGCGACCGCCACCCCAAGATCCGCTGGGGCGTGCTGATCGGAGCGGGCGCGAAAATCCTCGGCAACATCGAGGTCGGCCATTGCGCGCGCGTCGCGGCGGGCTCGGTGGTGCTCGCGCCGGTGCCGCACAACAAGACGGTGGCGGGCGTGCCCGCGCGCATCGTCGGCGAGGCGGGCTGCGCCGAGCCGGCGCGCGACATGAACCAGATTCTCGCGGACAAGGCGATCGACGGGTAACGCCGAGTCTCGCATGGGGCGACGCGTCGTTCCCTGCCAGTTCGGCGCGTCGGCGCGCGCCGCGCTTGCGGGCGAGGGGCCATCCATGGCAAAGGCTCGCCCCGGCCAGACGATCGAGGCGCGCCAATGGACAAGCAAGAAATTCTCAAGTTACGGGCGCATCTGCGCCGATCCTTCGGCTCGCCGACCCTCGCGGTCGTCCCGAGCTCGAGGGGACGCGACGCGGCGGACGTGTCGCTGGGCGAACGCAAGGTCGGCTCGATCACGGTGGACGACGAAGACGGCGACCGCTCGTTCGCGTTCGAGATGAAGATTCCGGTCGAGCGTCCGGTGATCCAGGACTATTTGCGCCGCCTGTTCGAGAACGACAAGCTCAGGGTCGTCGGACGCCTGAAGAAGACCGATTCGGTCGAGCTCAACAACGGCGACGATTTCCTCGGGATCGTTTCCGCCGACGATCCCGCCGGCAAGACCTTCACGCTGCAAATGGCGATTCTCGATTTCGATCTCGAGGATTTGTGAACGGCGCCGCGTCGCGACGTCAGCGGCGCGCCGCCTCGATCAGGCCGAGCGCGCCCGCCTTGAGCCTGGCCCACTGGGAGAGCAGCGCCGCCGAAAAGCGCATCTCGACGTCGAGGTCGCCGAGCCGGGCGTCGTAGATGCAGGTGTTCGGCGTCTTGCGCTCGGCGTCGGGCCGCAGGCAGCGGGCGGCGAATTCGCGCCCGTCGGGCGCCACGTAGTAGAGTTCGTCGCCTTCGAACGGGCTGCCCGCTGCGAACGCCCGCGCGACGAGCCCGCCCGGATGGCTCCAGGAGTTCTCCTCGAGGAAGCGTTGGTAGAGCTTGGCGGGACGCTCGGCCGGGTCGAGGCTCGAATCGGCCGGCGCGACCGTCACGAACACGGTGCGCGCGAAGCGCTCGGCGAGGTCGGTTCGCGCGTTCACGTCGCCGACGTCGCCGGCCGGCGAAAAATCCGGAAACAAGGCGGCGAGGTCCAGCGCGGCTCTCGCGCCGCCCTGGCGCGCCTCGGGGCGCAAATATGCGCTCAAAATCGTGAGCCGCTGCGCGCCGAGCGTGACGACGACGGGGCGCGGCGGCTCGTGCGCGCCGAACCGCGGCGCGACATTCAGCGCGACGGCGCCCGCCAGCGCGAGCGCGCCGAGCCCGATGAGAAGGGCCGACGAGCCGAGACGCAACCAAGACCTCCCTCGTATTCAGCCGCGGCGGCCGACCGCGGCGCGCTCGGGATAGGCGATCCGCGCGCGGTGCGCTATACGCGAATTCTTCACCGCAGGAGCCCGCCGCGATGCCCGTCTACGCCCTCGAGGATCGCAAACCCGTCTTGCCCGCCGCGGGCCGGTTCTGGATCGCGCCCAACGCCTGCGTCATCGGCGACGTCGTCCTGGGCGAAGACTGCGGCGTGTGGTTCGGCGCGACGCTGCGCGGCGACAGAGAAAGGATTGCGGTCGGCGCACGCAGCAACATCCAGGACGGCGCGACCCTGCACACCGACCCGGGATTTCCCCTCGAAGTCGGCGAGGATTGCACGATCGGCCACAATGCAATCCTGCACGGCTGCGCGATCGGAGCCGGCTCACTCGTCGGCATGGGCGCGGTCGTTCTCAACGGCGCGAGGATCGGCCGGGGCTGCCTGGTCGGCGCCCGCGCGCTCATCACCGAGGGCAAGGAATTTCCCGACCATTCTCTGATCGTCGGCGCGCCGGCGAAGGCCGTGCGCACGCTCGACGAGGCGACGATCGCCGGGTTGCGGCGATCGGGCGCCAATTACGTCGCCAATTGGCGGCGCTTCGCCGCCGGGCTGGTCGCGATCGGCTGAAAAAAAGGAGGCCGGCCTGGGGCGAGGCCGGCCTCGAGACGAAGCGGAACCGGGGGACGGGTTCGGCTTCGAAACTTTGCGTTCGCCCGCCTCGATCGTGAGGTCCAGGAACGCCACGCCATCGTTGTCGTTCGTCTGTCGAGGATGACGATAGCGAAACCGTCCTGCCGCCGAGCAAAGGAAAATCGCACAATTCTAGCGAACGGCGGCGACGCTTCCGAACGCCGCGCCGGCGCCGGCGAGACGCGAAGCCTTCCCTCGGCGCGCGGCGATCAGAGCCTGATTTCCTCGTCGAACATTTCGGTGGGAATCAGCCGGTTGAATTCGACCGCGACGCCGCCGTTGAACTGGCGCACGACTTGCGCCGGCCGCGCGCCCACGGTGACCGGCGTGCCGATCGGCGGGTTCGCGTCGACGGTGAGCGCCGCGCCGGAACGCGAGACGTCGATGATTCGGGCCAGATGCTCGCGCCCGCCCGGCAGGGTCAGGGTGGTGTTGCGGTTGCGCGGCGCGATGCGTTCGTGGCGCCGATCCTCGGGCATGCCGAGGACTTGCCGATTCGCCAGCCAGGTCAGTTGATCCGCGAGCTTCTCGCGCTTGAGCGGCGGCAGCTTCATCTGGATCGCGAAGCCGCCGTAGAAATGACGCGCGACCGTTCCCTCGACGCGGCCGATCTGATTGAGATAGGCGATGATTCGCTCGCCGATCTCGCCGCTGGCTTCGGCCTCGAAGGCGATGCCGCCGGGCGATATGTCGATCGTCGCGCAGGGGAATTCTTGTCGGTCCTGGCGCATGAATTGGCCGGTCAGGCGCACTTTGACGCGCTGATGGCGCCGTCGTTCGCGGCGCCCGGCGTCGATCGCGTATGCTGCGGCCGTTCTCACGCCGGCGTACTCCCGCATTCCGCCAAATCGCCCATGAAGAACGGCTCACACTAAGTGGTTGCTGGTCGCCCGTCGATGCAACTTCTCAATTGTAATGCCGACGCGGTTAACGGACGATTACCCCGCGACGAATCGCCGGCCCTCGGACGGCGTCAGCGGCGCGAGGAGTGAAGAAACAGATGCCCGCGACGATCAATGTGCGGCGCGCGTGCGAATTCGCGCGAACCGTCGCCGCAGCGAGGCGGCTCTCGCGAGCCGGGCTCGCCGCGTCCGAGCGCGCGCAGCGTCAGCAGCGCCAGCGACGCGACGGCGACCAAGCCGAGCCAATGCGGGACCGCAGCGGGCGCGCAGCAGCCCAGGACGCGCGCGTGCGTGTCGCCGTGATGGCGCAGCGGCAGCAGCAGCGCCTCGACTTCGATCGGCGCGAAGCCGAGCGGCGTTCCGATCGCGCCGATCAGGAACGGCTGGGCCTCGTCGGCGACGCTGGAAAGAATCGCCCGCGTCTCGTCCCTGTCCTGCCCGCGCCACAGGTCGAGAAACGGCGCGCCGCGCAATTCCCTGAGGAAGAGGGCGCTCGTGCGCGTGCCGACCACGCGCATGGGAAAATCGCGCCGCCCGTCGAACTCGAGAATGAACGTGTCCGCGAGAATGCCTCGAATGGCGCCGGGCTCGATATCGTTGCGCTCCGGCGCGCTGCGGGCGCCGCGCAATTCGTCCCAATAGGCGTAGAGCTGTTGACTGGCGGCCAGTTTCACTGCGGACCCCCTTCGACGCCCCGCGGCGTTTGTGCGAAAACGGCACGCCGCGAGCCGTCCTTTCGCGAATGCACGGGGTGCTTGCAGGCGGCGTGCCAGCCGGGGCTCGAGGCGCCGCGGCGAGGGCCGGTTGGCCGTTAACGATGACTTAACTTTTGGATTAACAATAAGCTAAGGTCGTCGTTGCGTCGGGAGGGGCCGGCGGGCATAGTGTCGGCGTTGACGAAGCGGCGAGTTGGCCGCATTGGCCCGAGCGTCGCGCTTCGCAACGATTGCGTCAGCTCCGATGGCTCGGCGGGCCGCTCCCCCGCCGACCGCGACGGGGTCGCACAGGGGGCCGGACCGGGCGTCGCCGCGCAACGGCTGCGGCGCGCACGATCGAAAGGATCAGGGAGGGCCTCGCTCCGGGCCCTCCCTTTCCATTTGCGCCTCTCGCGGCTGCGGCCGGCCTTTCTCATCGCCAGATCAGCGCGACAGTGCTAACCAAGCGACGCCCAACGCGCGAGTTCGCCGTCGATGACCGAATCTCCCTTTTCCGACGGCGCGAGACGACGCGAGCCGATTTTTTTCGTTCCGTTCGTCGTCGTCGCGCTCGTCGCGGCGCTGCTCGCCGTTCACGCCGTTCTGACGCTGTCGAGCGCGGGCACGCAGGACGCCGCGATGCGCGAGCTGGCCTTCATGCCGGCGCGGCTGACGCTTTGGATCTGGCCGGATCGGCTCGGCGGCGAGCCGCTGGAAGGCGGCGCGAAAGTCTGGACCCTCTTCACCTATGCCCTGCTGCACGGCTCGTGGGGCCATGTCATCCTCAATTCGATCTGGTTGATCGCCTTCGGGCCGCCGGTTGCGCGCCGCTTCGGCTCGGGCCGGTTTCTTGCGTTCTTCGCGTTGACGGCCGTAGCGGGCGCGCTCGCGCACTGGGCGTCCGACCCGATGGATTTCTCGCCGCTGATCGGCGCCTCGGCGGCGGATTCCGGGCTGATGGCCGCGGCGGCGCGGTTCATTTTCCAGCCCGGCGCGCCGCTCGGCGACCCCAGGGATTTCTCCGGGTTGGCGATCGAGGCCGGCGACGAGCGGCCTGCGCCGAGCCTGCGCGAATTGTTGCAAGAACGGCGCGCCGTCATCTTCATCGCGATCTGGATGGTCCTCAATTTGGTCTTCGGCGCGGGCGCGCAGGCGCTCGGCGCGTCGCAGGCGCCGGTCGCCTGGATCGCCCATGTCGGCGGCTTCGTCGTGGGGCTGCTGGCGTTTCCGCTGTTCGATCGTCCGTTGCGCCGTCAGGCGCCTTGAACGCCCGCCTTCGGCGCTGCGATCGGCGGATGAAGCGCCTTCACGACGCCGACGTCCGCTTCGGCGAGCGGCTCGGATCGGGCGGGCAGGCGCGCGAGCATGGCGATCAGGGCGCGGTCGCCCAGAACCGCGAGCCGCTCCTTGGGCTTCAGCCAGGCGCAGGCTTCCTCGATCGAGCGCGCGTCGTTGAGCTTGGCCGTCGCGACCGCTTCCTCGACGCCGATCTCGCCGCGACGGCGCCGACCGGCGTCGGGCAGGAACATCTCGTGACTCTGGCGAAAGGCGGCGTCGGAGGCGACGACGCGCAGCCCGTCGTCGTCGTCGCCGCCGGCGAGCGCGAGTTCGTCGGCCAGCGCATTGGCCCGCGCGACGATCGGCGGCCTGTGCGTCTCCTCGGGCGTCGTCAGCAGGCCGAGGCGGCGCAGCCCGACGCCGATCCACATCTGGCCGCTCGCCCAGGAGAGCGGGATCGACAGGATCAGGCCGGCGATCGTCGGCGACATCCAGATGACCAGCGAGGGCGAAATCAGGCCGGCGGCGAACAAGGTGACGAGCCCCAGCGCGGTGTGAGCGGCGTGGCGGCGAACGATGCTGGAGAACGGGATCGAGCCGTCGTCGCGCCTCTGCGGATTCCAGCCGGTGTCGCGCCCGGAGAGAATCTGCGCCACCGCGCTCGATTGGAACAGCATCATGATCGGCGCCAGCGCCGCGGAAATGACGATCTCGATCAGCGAGGAGAGGACGAGCCGGATCGCCCCGCCGCAACCGCGCCGGGTCGGCCCGTCGATCAGGGCCGCGACCAACCCGAGAATCTTGGGCGCGAGCAGCACCGCGATCGTCAGTTCGAAGAGGGCTAGCGCGCGCTCGTAGTCGAAGCGCGGCCAGGTCGGAAAGAGCGAGAAATCGGCGGTGAAATATTCCGGCCGGATGTATTTGGATTGCAGCACCAGCACGATGCCGACGAGCAGTTGCGCCATCCACAAGGGCGAGGCGAGGTAGCCCATGATCCCGGTGAGAAAGTGCTGGCGGCTCGGGAGCACGAAGCCTTTGCTCCCGATGATGCGGATGTGCTGCAGGTTGCCCTGGCACCAGCGCCGGTCGCGCGCGGCCAGGTCGATCAGCGACGGCGGGCTCTCCTCGAACGAGCCGCCCAGAGTGGGCAACATGGTGACGGCCCAGCCGGCCCGGCGCATCAGCGCCGCTTCGACGAAGTCGTGACTGAGGATGTGGCCGCCCAACGGCGGACGTCCCGTCAGCTCCGGCAGGCCGCAATGGTCGGCGAAGGCGCGCGTGCGGATGATCGCGTTGTGGCCCCAGTAGTTGCCGTCGCGCCCCATCCAGGCGGCCAGCCCCGCCGCGATGATCGGGCCGGCGATGCGCGCGGCGAATTGTTGAACCCTGGCGAACAGCGTGTTGCGGTTGACGATCAGCGGCAGGCTCTGAAAGATTCCCGCGTCGGGATCGGCCTCCATCGCCGCGGCGAGGCGCACGATCGCGTCGGCGGTCATCAGGCTGTCGGCGTCGAGCACCACCATCTGCGGATAGGCGGCGCCCCAGCGCATGACGAAATCGGCGATATTGCCGGCCTTGCGGGCGACGTTCTTGCGACGGCGCCGGTAATAGATCCGGGCGCCGGGCAAGCGCTGGCGCATCGCCAGCAGCGCCCGCTCCTCGGCGATCCAGATGTCGGGATCGGTGGTGTCGGAGAGGAAGAAATAGTCGAAGGCGTCGCCGAGCCCGGTCGCCGCGACGTCTTCGTAGATCGCCTGCATCGCCGAGAAGACCCGCGAGGGCGCCTCGTTGTAGATCGGCATGACGACCGCCGTCTTCGCCTCCAGGCGCTGGGGCAGCGGCCCCGCGCGCGGCGCCCAGGCGACGAGCCAGGCGAAGCCGACCAGGCTCGAGGTGAAGGCGAGGGCGATCCAGGAGAACGTCAAGACGAAGAGAACCACCAGCGCCCATTCGAGCGGCGTCACCACGCCGACCTCGACGACGCCATACATTTCCCGTGCGCCGTAGAAGGTGAGCGCGAACGCGCCGCCGAAGATGAACAGCCGCGCCGGCCAGGGCGTCCGGGCGAGGCGCGGCGCCGCCCAGGCGCGCCGCTCGTCGCGGCCGAATCGCCGCAGCGATTGCACCGGCATCGCCAAGGGCGCCTCGCGCGGCGTCGCGGGCGCCGGGAGGATCGGCGTCGTCAGGCTGTCCATCGATAGAGCCATGTCTCGCTGACGGGTTGATCGGCCGCCTTGAGGACGAGGCGCAGTTCGGAGTAGGATTCCGACCCCGGATCGAGATCGAAGACGACGCGAACGGAACGCCGCTCCTTGTACGCGTAGAGGCGGGTGGCGACGATCTGGCCCGGCCCGGCCTCGACCGCGGCGCTCACCTGAGCCGCCTTCTGCGGGTCGGCGAAGAGGTCGCCGACGAATTCGACGATGAAGCGCCGCCGTTTGCCGACCTTGCCGGCGCGCGAACTCATCACCGTCGCCAGGGCGGGGCGCGCGGGCGGCGTCCAGCACCAGAACTGGCGGTAGGCGAACGAGACCGTCGCGCCCTGGGCGAGGCCCGCCTTGGGCCGCCATTGCGCGACGACGTTGTCGTTGTTCTCGGAATCGGAAGGGATCTCGAGCAGAATCACCTCGCCTTCGCCCCAGTCGCCGATCGGCTCGATCCACAGCGAAGGGCGAAGTTCCCAATGGGCGTCGTCGTCGTCGAAGTCGTCGAAGACGCGCGAGCGCTGAAGAAGGCCGAAGCCGCGCGGGTTCATGTCGCCGAAGGCGGAAATCTGCAATGTGTCGCGGCTGGCGATCGGGCGCCACAACCATTCGCCGGCGCCGGTGAGGATCTGCAATCCCCCGACGTCGTAGACGGCGGGGCGCACGTCGTCGGCGTGGCGATGATCGAGCGCGCCGAAGAAATAGAGCGCCGTCATCACGCCGAGGCCGAGGTGGTCGACCTCGACGCGCGTCACCAGCGTCAGCTCGGTGTCGATGATCGTGGCGTCGCCGGGGCGCAGCGTGAAATGAAAGGCCCCGGTCAGGCTCGCCGAATCGAGCAGCGCGTGGATGGTCAGGGCGCCGGAGGCGGGGCTCGGCTTCTCGATCCACAGCTCGCGGAACAGCGGGAATTCCTCGCCCTGCGCGTCGCCGGCGCGTATCGACAGGCCGCGCGCCTCGACGCCGTAGGTCTGGCCGCGCGCCAGGCTGCGAAAAAATGTCGCACCCTGGAAGATCGCCAGGTCCTGCCAGCCTTGGCCAGCCGTCGTCTTGAGCACCCGCACGCCGGAAAAGCCGAGATCGGGCAAGTCGGCCGGCGGCCGCAGTTTGCCGAAGTCGTAATCGGCGCGGTCGTAGATCAGTCGCCGCTGCTGACCGTTTTCGACGATGTTCAGTTGCACCGGCGTCGTGAAAATGAAGCCGCGGTGCAGCGGTTCGAGCGCGAAGCCGAACTTTTCGTCGCTCCACATCGACGAGGCCGCCGTGCGCCGGATGCTGGAATATTGCTCGAAATTGAGGTCGGAGAAGACGTCGGGCAGCGTCGACTTGGCGGCCTTGAAGGGCGACTTGGCGAGCTCGCGGGCGAGGTCCAGCACGTTGTCGGGCGCGAAGGGACTCGGCGGCCCCAACGACTGGGCGCTCGCGCGCGCGCTGGTCAGCGCGGCGCTCGCCGCGGCGAGCGCGCCGCCGAGGGCCAGCTTGAGGAAATCCCGTCTCGGGCTGGTTGCCATGACCTCTTCGCTCGCGCTTGGCAGGGCGCGCCGCGCGCCTGGCGAATCCGTCGGCGATAGGGCGCTTCGCATTATAAAACAACGTAAAATGTCAATCGCTTAACGACATTCATGCGCAAGCTGGGCGTAGAACGGGCGTCGCGCGGCATTCTCTCTATAGCCTATTCCGGCGCGCTCGCGAGCCGCTTTTTCGACTGATTTACGAAACCCTGATAAGCGCTTGCCGGGCGAAGCCGCGGCGCCCGCGCCGCCGCCGCGGGCGCCCGATTCGAGCCGACGCTCGAGAGGAAGGGTCGATGAACGCAAAGCTTCCGACGGGCGCGCCGCCGCGCCGGACCTGTCTGGGAATAGCCCTGGCGGCGGGGCAAGGCGTGCGCATGCGCTCGGCGCGGCCCAAGGCGCTGCACGAGATCGCCGGGCGGGCGATGCTCGCCCATGCGCTGGAGGCGCTCGCCGGCGCCGGCGCGCAGCGAATCGCGGTCGTCGTCGGGCCGAACGGCGGCGACGTCGCCGCCGCGGCGCTGAAATGCGCGCCGAACGCGGAAATCTTCGTGCAGAACGAACGCAAGGGCACCGCCCATGCGACGCTCGCGGCGCGCGCCGCGATCGCGCGCAGCTTCGACGACATCCTCGTCACCTACGCCGACATTCCGCTGCTCTCCGCGCAAACGCTCGGCGCCTTGCGCGAAGGGCTCGCGCGCGGCGCCGGCCTCGTCGTTCTCGGCTTCGAGGCGCGTGATCCGACCGGCTACGGCCGACTGATCGAAAGCGAGGGGGTTCTCACCGCGATCCGCGAGCACAAGGACGCGAGCGCTGACGAGCGCGCGATTTCCCGCTGCAACGCCGGGCCGATGGCCTTCGCGGGGGCGCAGGCGCTCGCCATGCTCGAGACGATCGGCGCCGACAACGCGCAAGGCGAGCACTACCTCACCGATCTCGTCGAGATCGCGCGCTCGCGCGGCCTTCGCGCCGAGGCGCGGCTGGCGAGCGAAGAGGAAGTCATGGGGGTCAACGACCGCGTCCAGCTCGCGCGCGCGGAAGCCGCGATGCAGCGCGCCTTGCGCGAGCGGGCGATGATCGAGGGCGCGACGCTGATCGCGCCCGAGACGGTGTTCCTGTCGATGGATACGAAAATCGGCCGCGACGTCACGATCGAGCCGCACGTCGTCATCGGCAAGGGCGTGACCATCGAGGACGGCGCGACGATCCACGCCTTCTCCCACCTCGAAGGCGCCCGCGTCGCTTCGTTCGCGTCGATCGGGCCGTACGCGCGCCTGCGCCCGGGCGCCGACGTCGGGCAGAAGGCAAGGATAGGCAACTTCGTCGAGGTGAAGGCGTCGACGATCGAGGCCGGCGCCAAGGTCAATCACCTGAGCTACATCGGCGACGCGCGCGTCGGCGCGGGCGCCAACGTCGGCGCGGGAACGATCACCTGCAATTACGACGGCTTCGACAAATACAAGACCGACATCGGCGCCGGCGCCTTCATCGGCTCCAACTCGGCGCTGGTCGCGCCGGTGACGATCGGCGACGGCGCCTACGTCGGCTCGGGCTCGGTGGTGACCAAGGACGTCGAAGCGGACGCGCTCGCCGTGGCGCGCGGCCATCAGATGACCAAGCCGGGCTGGGCGAAGGCGTTCCGGGCGAGGAAGAAGAAGGGGTAGGCGAGGATCGCCCGCGACCGCGTAAGCCAAATTGAACGGGCGCCTCGTCGTCGAAATCGACGGGCCGAGGCATGAAGCGACGAACGAAAGACAGCCGACGCCGCGCGCGACGCCTGGCTTTTCGGCCAAGGATTTCGCATCTTGCGTTTGCCGAACGAACTCGTGATCGGCTCGACGGAATTGGCGGTTGCGCGGATTCGCGGCGCGTTGGCGGAGTGAACAGGTTGTGACGAAGCCGTCTCGCTTCGCTCGACCCCCCTCATCCGGCTGGCTCCGCCGGCCACCTTCCCCCGCGAGGGGGGAAGGGGTTCGCGTTCAGTTTGGCTGACGTTGTGGCTTCCCGTCGATGGGAGCGCCGCCGCCTGCGGGGCGCTCGATAGTGAACTTCCTTCTGACCCGACATTTCGTTTCGGAAAAAGGCAAATCGCGCTACGATGCGTTTAGGTCGATCCTTGTAAACGCCGTGCCGGCGGGAGAGGTCCGCGGGCGGAGAGCGGCGCAAAAATTTGAAGCAAAACGAAATCTCATTTGCCTCGCTTGCAACCCCTTGAAATCAAACAAAACCGCCAAAGGAATCGTTGGAAATGTTTGGAGAAAAAGGCCAAAAATTTGGAAATGTTTGGCGTGGATTTGGAAAAGCTTGGAGGGCCGGAAGCCGGTAAAGCGCGGCAGGCCTGTCAGCGGTTCGGCATGGACTTGGATACGCGGTCGAGGAAGTGTACAGTGATTCAAGTGATCACGTGATCACTGCAGCAAGGATCGAAACGCCCCATGCCCGCGACCAAGCGCGTTCTCTACAGCGTCGATTCCGAAGTTGCCGCTCGGTTCAACGCGACGTTCAAGGGCCGCGACCGCAGCCGTGTGATCGAAAGGCTCATGGCCCAGGCGATCGACGAGCGCGAGGCCGAGGTCGTCGCGGCGGCGAAACTGCTGGAGACCGATCCGGCGTTCGCGGAATATCGCGAGATTTCGCAATGGACCGACGCGCAAGCGGTCGACCTTCTCGCGCGATCCTGAGCGATGACGATCCGGCGCGGCGACGTCCATTGGGTCGAATTGCCCCAACGCGATCCCAGCGGGTCCGAGATCGAAAAGTCGCGCCCCTGCGTGATCGTCTCGCTCACGGGAGTGAACGAAATTCGCAGGACCGTCGTCGTCGTTCCGCTCACCCACGGGTCGCGGGACGCGCCGCCGATCGTCATCCCCATCGCCTCGTTGGGAAAGAACAGCAAGGCCGTCTGCGACCAGATCGTCGCTGTCGACAAGCGCCGAATCGGCAAGAAGGTCGGCGCGCTGACGCGGCCCGAATTGAGCGTCTTTGAGGAAAGCCTGCGCAAGGTGCTGGGGCTGTGAGGCGCGTCGAACGCTCGGCTTCGCCTTTCTCCTTCACATTCCGTCACCCAACGTGACTTGAGCGCCCCCCTCGCAATGGCCTAACGCTTGCTGGAATTCAATTCAGGGCGCCAAAAACGGACGGAAACATGTGCGGGATCGTAGGCATTCTCGGCGCTGGGCCGGTGGCGGGGGACATCCTCGCCGCCTTGAAGCGGCTCGAATACCGCGGCTACGATTCGGCGGGAATCGCGACGCTCGAAGGCGGCAGGCTGACGCGGCTGCGCGCCGAGGGCAAGCTGAAGAATCTCGAGGCGCGCCTGGAGGCTTCCCCGCTCGGGGGCGCGATCGGCATCGGCCACACGCGCTGGGCGACGCACGGCAAGCCGACGGAAGCCAACGCCCACCCGCACGCCAGCCCCCGCGTCGCCGTCGTCCACAACGGCATCATCGAGAACTTCAAGGCCTTGCGCGAGGAACTGATCGCCAAGGGCCATCGTTTGGCCACCGAGACCGATTCGGAGGTCGCGGCCTTCCTGGTCGAAGACGAAATGGCGGCGGGCAAGCGCCCGGCGGAGGCGGTCGGGGCGGCGCTGAAGCGGCTGCGCGGCGCCTTCGCGCTCGTCTATCTCTTCGACGGCGAGGACGATCTCCTGATCGGCGCGCGCCGGGGCGCGCCGCTGGCGGTCGGCTACGGCGAGGGCGAAATGTATCTGGGCTCGGACGCGCTGGCGCTCGCGCCCTTCACCGACCGCATCGTCTATCTCGAGGATGGCGATTGGGTCGCCGTGACGCGCCGCGGCGCCGAGTTCCACGATTCCTCGGACCGTATCGTCTCGCGCCGCCTCGTGCGCAGCCAGGCGGGCGGCCTGCTGGCGGAAAAGGGCAATTATCGCCACTTCATGGCCAAGGAGATTCACGAGCAGCCGGAAGTCGTCGGGCACACGCTCGCCCATTACCTCGACATGGGCGCGCAGCGGCTGCGCCCCTTCGCCTGGCCCGTCGACCCCAGGGCTATTTCGCGCGTTTCGATCGTCGGCTGCGGCACCGCCTACATGGCGGGCCTCGTCGGCAAATACTGGATCGAGCGCTTCGCCCGCCTGCCGGTCGAGATCGACGTCGCCTCGGAATATCGCTATCGCGAGGCGCCGGTCGAGAAGGGCGGCCTGACGATCTTCGTTTCGCAATCGGGCGAAACCGCCGACACGCTCGCCTGCCTGCGCTACGCCAAGGAGCAGGGGTCAAAGACCGTCGGCGTCGTCAACGTCGCCACCTCCAGCATCGCGCGGCTCGCCGACGCCGCCGCTCCGACGCTGGCCGGCCCGGAGATCGGCGTCGCCTCGACCAAGGCCTTCACCTGTCAGCTCGCGGCGATGGCGTGCCTGGCGCTCGGCCTCGCGCGCGAGCGCGGCGCGCTCGGCGAAAGGCAAGAAGCCGCGCTCGTCGGCGAACTGATCGCCACGCCCGGCCTGCTGGCCGAGGCGCTGAAGCTCGAGCCTCTGCTCGAACAGATCGCCCACAAGCTCGCGCGCGCCCGCGACGTTCTCTATCTCGGCCGCGGAACCTCCTACCCGATAGCCCTCGAAGGCGCGCTCAAGCTCAAGGAGCTCAGCTACATCCACGCCGAGGGCTACGCGGCGGGCGAACTGAAGCACGGGCCGATCGCCTTGATCGACGAGGACATGCCGGTGATCGTCATCGCGCCCAGAGACGCGGTGTTCGAAAAGACCGTCTCCAACATGCAGGAGGTCGCCGCGCGCGGCGGGCGCATCATCCTGATCGGCGAACGTCACGCCGCGGAGGAGGCGGCGCTCGAGCTCGAAAGCTTCCTTGCGATGCCCGACATGGGCGCCGCCTTCGCGCCGATCGTCTACGCCGCGCCGGTGCAGATGCTCGCCTATCACACCGCCGTCATCATGGGAAAGGACGCCGACCAGCCGCGCAATCTGGCCAAATCCGTCACGGTGGAATAGGCCGGCGGCGCGCTCGCGCCTTGCATTTGCCGGCTCGAGCGGCCATGTTCGCCTCGCCCCTTCCTGCCGAGAGCGACGATGACTTTCGAGCCCAAGCCCGGCGGAGCGTTCCACCGCTCGCTCGCCGCGCGCCTGCGATCCTGGTTCTTCACCGGGGTGGTGATTTTCGGCCCGGTCGCGGTCACGGCCTATATCGCCTGGTGGTTCGTCGACACCGTCGACAATTGGGTCAAACCGCTGGCGCCGGCGAGCCTGTGGCCCGATTCCTACCTGCCGTTCCACGTCCCCGGCTTCGGCGTCGTCATCGTGGTCATCGGCCTCACCCTGCTCGGGTTCCTCGCCGCCAACATCGCCGGCCGCACGTTGGTGAACGTCGGCGAGGCGATGGTCGATCGCACGCCGGTGGTGCGCGGCATCTATAAGAGCGTGAAGCAGATATTCGAGACGCTGTTCAGCCAGGGCGGCACGCACTTTCGTAAAGTGGGGCTGGTCGAATTTCCGCTGAAAGGTTCGTGGTCGATCGTGTTCATTTCCTCCGATCCCACCAAAGCCGTCGCCGACGTCCTGCCGACCGGCGGCATGACCTCCGTGTTCCTGCCGTGCACGCCCAATCCGACGACGGGTTTTTACTTCTTCGTGCCGACCGCCGACGTCATCGAGTTGCCGATGACGCCCGACGACGCGGCCAAGCTGATCATGTCGGCCGGGCTGATCCAGCCCGAGGGCCAGGCCGCGCTCGCGGCGATGGCCCAGGCGGCGCGGCGCGAAAAGGCGGCGATCGGCGCGAGCGCGGCGCAAAATCCGTGATGCGGCGCTCTCGGTCGCGCCTGGCGTTCCCGGCCGGCGCGCCCGCGCCCCGCTGTCACACGGCTCAACCTATGCTATCAATTGCGTTGCGCGCGCCTCCGGCGAGCGCCGAATCGGCCGCTGCGGCGGCTGCGCGAACGTTCCTGCCCGTCCAACCGAAGATATAGGTCCACCGATGGCGCCCTTGCCGAAATTCGATCTTGCCGACCTCAAGCGCCGTATGCAGGGCGCGTACGCGACGCTCCAGCACGAACTGGGGGGCCTGCGCACCGGCCGGGCGAGCCCCAGCCTGCTCGAGCCCGTCCATGTCGAGGCCTACGGGCAGCGCATGCCGCTCAATCAGGTGGCGACGATCAGCGTGCCCGAGCCGCGCGCCTTGTCCGTCTCGGTCTGGGACAAGGCGATGGTCCATGCGGTCGACAAGGCGATTCGCGACGCCAATCTCGGCCTCAGCCCGACGGTCGAGGGCACGACGCTGCGCATCCGCATTCCCGAACTCAACGAGCAGCGCCGCAAGGAGATGGTCAAGGTCGCGCACAAGTACAGCGAGGACGCGCGCATCGCCGTGCGCCACGTGCGCCGCGACGGCCTCGACCAGCTCAAGAAACTGCTCAAGGAGCACGCGATCGCCGAGGACGACGAGAAGCGCCACGAGGCCGAGGTGCAGAAGGCGACCGATCAGGCGATCGGCGAAATCGACGTCTTGCTCGCGACAAAAGAAAGGGAAATCATGCAGGTCTAGTCGCGCCGCGTCCCCCGCCGAGGCCATCGCATGTCGTCGTCCCCGACCGAAACGTCCCGCTTTTCTTCCGATCGCCGCGAACCCGAGCACGTCGCCATCATCATGGACGGCAATGGGCGGTGGGCGCAGGCGCGCGGCCTGCCGCGTTTCGAGGGCCATCGGCGCGGCGTCGAGGCGGTGCGCCGCACGGTGCGCTCGGCCATCGACTTCGGCATCCCCTTCCTGACCATATTCAGTTTCTCGTCGGAGAACTGGAGCCGGCCGGCCGAAGAGGTCGCCATGCTGATGGGGCTTCTCAAACGCTACATCCGCAACGATCTGGCCGATCTTCATCGCAGCGACGTCAGGGTGCGCGTCATCGGCCAGCGCTCCGGGCTTCCCGCCGACATCGCGGCGCTGCTCGACGAGGCGGAGGCGCTGACCGCGGGCAATCGCGGCCTCACGCTCGTCGTCGCCTTCAACTACGGCGCGCGGCAGGAGATCGTCGAGGCGGCGCGCAGCCTGGCGCGTCAGGCGGCCGAGGGCAAGCTCGATCCGGCGGCGATCGACGCCGATCTCTTCGCGATGCGGCTCGGCGCGGCGGGCATCCCCGACCCCGACCTCATCATCCGCACCTCTGGGGAGCAGCGTCTGTCGAATTTTCTGCTTTGGCAAGCCGCGTATGCCGAATTGGTCTTCCTGCCGATTCATTGGCCGGATTTCGACCACGCCGCCTTCGCGTCCGCGCTCGCCCAATTCGCGGCGCGCGAAAGGCGCTACGGCGGCGCGAGCGCTCCGACGCCGGTCAAGTCGGCTTCGTGAGGGCCGCGATGCCGGACCCCGCGCAAAGTCCTCCGACCGGCGCGGGCCAGACGCGCAGCCTCTTCGGCGGCGACTTGCCGGTGCGCGCGGCGGCCGGCGCGATCCTGATGGTCGCCGCGCTGATCGCGGCCTGGGCGGGCGGCTTCCCGTTTCTGGCGTTCTGGCTCGTCGCCTCGGCGCTGGTGCTGTGGGAATGGCAGAAGCTGATCGGCGCCGATCGGCTGCTGGCGCGGGTCGCGCTGGGCGCGCTGACGCTTGTGGCGGCTTCGCCTCTCGCCCTGCACGGTTCGGCCAAGAGCGCGCTCGCCGCGCTCGCCCTCGGCGCGGTGCTGACGGGGTTCGTCGCGGGCGCCGATCCGCGCGCGCGCCTCTGGTCGGGCGCCGGCGTCGTCTACGCCGGGGCGATCATGGCGAGCCCGGTCCTGCTGCGCGCGAGCCCCGCTCACGGCCTGCTCGCGGTCCTCTGGTTGTTCGCGGTCGTCTGGGGAACGGACATCATGGCGTATGTCGGCGGCCGGCTGATCGGCGGCCCCAAGTTGTGGCGGCGCGTTTCGCCCGGCAAGACATGGTCCGGCGCTCTGGCCGGCGCGGCGACGGGCGCGCTGTGCGGCGGCGCCGTCGGCTTCTTCGCCGCGCCTTCGGGCGCCCGTCTGATCCCCATTCTGCTTCTCGGCCTGGCCGCCTCGATCGTCGCGCAGTTCGGCGATCTCTTCGAATCCGCGGTCAAGCGGCGGTTCCACGTGAAGGATTCCAGCCATCTCATTCCCGGCCACGGCGGCATGATGGACCGCCTCGACGGGTTCGTCGCCGCGGCGACGTTCGCGGCGCTCATCGGCTGGTGGCGCGCCAGCGGCGATTGGATCGCGGGCGGTCTCTTCCGATGGTGAAAGCCGCCATGGCGAAAGCGTGACCGAGGTCGTCGCCCGCCCAGGCCCGAATTCGCCGCCGGCGAGACGCCGGCGCCTGCAACGGTTGCGCAGGCGCTGGCGATTCACCATATCGCGCGAGATAGGGCGCCCGCCCTCTTGGCCTAGGGCCGCCCATACGTCATTGTAAACGAATTGGTAACCAAGACGCTCGCGCGCGCTTCGCGCCCGATCGGACGGTGGAGGCTATCGTATGGCCCTGTTGAACGAACTGCGCGCAGTCATCGAATGGATGGGCTGGTACGTGCTGCCGTTCATTTTCGTCATGAGCGTGATCGTTTTCTTTCATGAACTCGGCCATTACCTCGTCGGACGCTGGTGCGGCGTGAAAATCGACGCCTTCTCTCTCGGTTTCGGCCCGGAGTTGTACGCCCGCGTCGACAAAGCGGGCACGCGATGGCGGCTCGCCGCAATTCCTCTCGGCGGATACGTGAAGTTTCACGGCGACGCGAACGCGGCGAGCGCTCCGGACCTCGCGGGCCTGGAGGCGATGGCGCCCGGCGAGCGGGCGCAGACCCTGGCCGGCCAGCCGGTGCGCAATCGCGCCGCGATCGTCGCGGCCGGGCCGATCGCCAACTTCGTGCTCGCCTTCGTGATCTTCACCGCGCTCTTCATGGTCTTCGGGCGATTCGAGCACAGCGCCCGGATCGGCGCGGTCGAGCCCGGATCGCCGGCCGCGCAGGCCGGATTCCAGGCGGGCGATCTCGTCGCCGCGATCAACGGCCAGCCGGTCTCGACGTTTCAGGACTTGCAGCAGGCCACGATGCTGAGCACCGGGCTGCCGATGTCGTTCGTCGTCGAGCGCAGCGGAGCGGAGAAGACCCTGACGGCCACGCCGCAGATCGCGGTGGTCGATCAGGGCCCGCTCGGCAAGCGCCGGATGGGGCATCTCGGGCTCATCTCCTCGCGCGATCCGGCCGACGTGAAGTTCGAGCATTGCGCGGCGCCGACCTGCGCCGTCTGGGGCGCGCAGCAGATCTGGTTCATCGTCAGGGCGACGGGCGCCTACGCGGGTGGGCTGTTCGCCGGCCGCGAATCGGCGGACAGCCTTTCCGGACCGATCGGCGTGTCGCAAATCGCCGGCGAAATGGCCAAGGTCAGCCTGTGGCAGTTGTTCAGCCTCGCCGCGCTGTTCTCGGTCTCGGTCGGCCTGATGAACTTGCTGCCGATTCCCCCGCTCGACGGCGGCCACCTGTTGTCCTACGCGTTCGAAGCCGCGCGCGGCCGCCCCTTGAGCGAACGCGTCCAGCAGATCGGCTTGCGCGTCGGCATCGCCTTTGTCGCCCTCTTGGTCATTTTCACCACGTCCCACGACATTTTGCGGCTCGTCGGCGGCGGCAATTAACCCTTAGTCGACCATGAATCGTGGCCTCTCGGCAACGCTGCGGCGAATTGCGCTAGGGTGCGGCGAATTCGAGTTTGCATGGGCGCGCAAAACAGGTAAAAGCGGATTAACACGTTGCTCGCCCGGCAGCGGGCAAGCGCGCCGGCAGCGGCGTGTGGCGTGAATCGGCCAAACGCGTCGCGCCGCAAGGCGCGCGCGCCAAAGACCGAGGCCGTTTGGCCCGGTTGCGACACGGGGACAACGAGCCAAATGCATTTCTTTCGCGGATATTTTAGCGCGCTCCTCGTCGCGGTCGCCCTGGCTTGGAGCTCCCTTTGGGTTTGCCCGCCGGCGGCGGCGCAGGTTTCCGCTCAGAACATCGTCGTCGAGGGCGGAAGCCATACCGACGCGGCGATGATTCGTTCGTATTTCACCGGCGCCGACCAGGCGAGCGTCAATCGCGCCGTCGCGGACCTCTCGGCGACCGGCATGTTTTCGAAAGTGAGCGCGAAGATCGTCGACGGCAAGGTGATCGTCACGGTCGACGAAAGCGCGCAGATCATCAATCGCGTGGCGTTCGAGGGCAACAGCAAGCTCAAGGGCGACCAGCTCTCGGTCGAAGTCCAGTCCAAGGCGCGCACCGGCTTCGACAAAGCGAAGGCCGACGCCGACATCGATCGCATCAAGGGCGCTTACAAGAAGATCGGCCGCAGCGCCACGACGGTCACCTACCGCCTGGTGCAACTGCCCAACGGCCGCGTCGATCTCGTCTTCAAGGTCGACGAAGGCGACAAGACCGGCGTGCGCGAAATCAAGTTCGTCGGCAACAAGGCGATTTCGGGCTATCGCCTGCATTCGCTGATGCAGACGACGGAGATGAATTGGCTCTCCTGGTTCAAGAACAGCGACGTCTACGATCCCGATCGCCTCGCGTCCGACCAGGAGGCGATCCGCAAGTATTATATGAGGTACGGCTACGCCGACTTCCGCATCACGAACACCGACGTCGCCTATCACGACAATCCCGCCGGTTACGTCATCACGATCACGATGGACGAGGGCGAGCAGTTTCACGTGTCCGGCGTCAACGTGACCTCGAAGATCGCCAGGATCGACAGCCAGTCGCTCGATCGCTTCGTCGCGATGCGCGCCGGCGACGTCTATAACGCGAGCGCGGTCGAGAAGACGGTCGATTCCCTTACGCGCGAGATGGCGCGGCTCGGTTACGCCTTCGCGGACGTCCGCCCGCACGGCGAGCGCGACGAAGCGACGCACCAGATCGCGCTCGCCTTCACCGTCGACGAGGGTCCGAAAGTCTACATCGAGCGCATCGACGTCGCCGGCAACTCGCGCACGCGCGATTACGTCATCCGCCGGGAGTTCGACATCGGCGAAGGCGACCCCTACAACCACGCGCTGATCGAACGCGCCGAACGCCGCCTGAACCGGCTCGGCTATTTCAAGAAGGTGCATATTTCGACGCGGCCCGGCTCGACGCCCGACCGGGTGATCGTGACCGTCGAGGTCGAGGATCAGCCGACGGGCTCGGTGAGCCTCAGCGGCGGCTACTCGACCACCGCGGGCTTCCTCGCCGAAGTCGCCTTCACCGAGACCAACTTCCTCGGCCGCGGCCAATACGTGAGGGTCAGCGCTTCCGAAGGCCAATACAGCCGAGGCTGGGGCCTGACGTTCACCGAACCCTATTTCCTCGAGCAGCGCCTCGCGGCCGGGTTCGACCTGTTCCACAAGGAGCAGGACCAGAACATGTGGGCGCTCTATCAGACGTGGACCACCGGCGTGAACTTGCGCCTGGGCGTTCCCATCACCGACGAGTTCACCTTCCAGCCGAACTACTCGATCTACGAGTCGGCGATCAAAATCCCCAATACGTCGTCGCAGCCGTACGCCGATTGCAACAATCCCACCAACCCGAGCACCATCGTCTCTAATCCCACCGGATCAAAATATTACCTGCCGGGGGTAGGGTACGAGACGCCTACGTTGAGCACCAACTGCCTGACCAACGGCCAGGCGTCGGTGGCGCTCAAGCAGGCGGCGGCGATGGGGCCGGTGCTGACCTCGCTCGTCGGCTACTCCCTGATGTGGGACAATATCGACGACCGCAAGAACCCGACCTCCGGCGCCTTCCTGAACTTCCATCAGGATGTCGCCGGGCTCGGCGGCGACTCGCACTTCGTGCGCGAAACCTTCGACGGCAAGTACTACTATCCGCTCACCGACGATCTCATCGGCCTGCTCAGGCTGCAGGGCGGAGAGATCAATCAGATCGGCAGCGGCACGCTGCCGCTGATGAACGACTTCAATCTCGGCCCGAGCCTGGTGCGCGGCTTCGCGCCCGGCGGCCTCGGCCCGCGCGACATTTCCGATCCCAACAACATCGCAGGCAACGGCCTGGGCGGCACCACCTATTTCGGCGGCACCGCGGAAGTCCAGTTCCCGATCTTCGGACTGCCGAAGGAAATCGGGCTGAAGGGCGCGATCTTCGCCGACGCGGGAACGCTGTTCGGATACCACGGGCAGACCGACTTCTCGTCGTTGCTCGGTTACACCTCCTGCCTGTCGCCGGCGCAGATTAAGACCCAGGGCGGCCTCTTGTGGCAGCAGAGCTGCATTCAGGTCGACGACGAGAATGTCATCCGCTCGTCGGTGGGCGCGAGCTTGATCTGGGCTTCGCCGCTCGGGCCGATCCGCATCGATTACGCCTACGCGGTCACGAAGGGCAAGTACGACCAGCTTCAGGCGTTCAACTTCACCGGAGGCGCGAGCTTCTAGTGGCTCGGCTTAGCCAAATTGCGGCGCGCTCCTTCCCCCCCTCGCGGGGGAAGGTGTCACGCGTAGCGTGACGGATGAGGGGGATCGCGCGAAGCGCGACGGCTTCTTCGGGCGCCTCCCGCACTGTCACTACGTTGTGAGTCCGTGCGTTCGTCGGTTGGGGCCGTCGTGAAGGCGCCGGGCAGTCGCGCTTGCTGCGCGCCCCCTCATCCGTCATTGCTTCGCAATGACACCTTCCCCCGCGAGGGGGGAAGAGGGTGCGCACCGACATAGACACCTGCGGTTCTAGGAAAAGACATCCGGCCTTGGCGAAAATCAGCTTTTTCCCGCTGGCGGCCGCGCCGACGCTTCGTGAGGTCGCGCAATGGACCGGCGCGGCCCTGAGCGAGGGCGCCGACGCCGGCCGGATCGTTCGCGACGTCGCCGCGCTCGACGAGGCCGGCCCCGACGACCTCGCCTTTCTCGACAATCCCCGCTACCTCGACGACTTCAAGGCGACGCGCGCCGCGGCGGTCCTGGTCGCGCCGCGCTACGCCGCCGAGGCGCCGGCCGGCTGCGCTGCGCTGACGACGCCCCAGCCCTATCGCGCGATGGCCGCAGTGATGGCGCGGCTCTACCCGCAAGCGGTGCGGCCGCGCTCGACGTTCGGCGAAGTCGGCGTTTCGCCCGCCGCCAGCGTTCATTCCACGGCCCGGCTCGAGCCCGGGGTGATCGTCGACCCCGGCGCGGTGATCGGGCCGGGCGCCGAGATCGGCGCGCGCGCCGTGATCGGCGCCAACGCGGTGATCGGCCCGCAGGTGCGCATCGGACGCGACAGCGTCGTGGGCGCGCTCGCGTCGATCGTCTGCGCGCTCGTCGGCGATCGCGTGATCATCCATCCCGGCGCGCGCATCGGCCAGGACGGCTTCGGCTTCGCGATGAGTCCCGGCGGGCATCTCAAGGTGCCGCAGGTCGGCCGCGTGATCATCCAGGACGACGTCGAGATCGGCGCGGGCGCGACGATCGACCGCGGCGCCAATCGCGACACGATCATCGGCGAGGGAACCAAGATCGACAACCTCGTGCAGATCGGCCACAACGTCGTCGTCGGGCGCCATTGCGTTCTCGTCGCGCAGTCCGGCGTTTCGGGTTCGACCGTGATCGGCGACTTCGCCGCCCTCGGCGGTCAGGCCGGCCTGACGGGCCACCTCGAAATCGGCGCCGGGGCGCAGATCGCGGCGCAAGCCGGCGTCATGAGCGACGTTCCCGCCGGCGAGCGATGGAGCGGCGCGCCGGCCCGACCGTTGCGCGAGTTCTTCCGCGAAGTGGCGGCGGTCAGGAAGCTGGCCGGCGGCTCCAACTCGCGCGAGCCCGGAGCGGGTTAGGGCGGGCGCGGCGAGGGGCGGCCGGCGGCCGCGCGAAGCCCATCGGCGGCTTCTCTTTTCTTCCGGGAAAACCGATTTTCGCATGTTCCCGACGCTCTTTGGGCGTGCGAGAGCCGCGCAAGGGTTGACGAAGGGCCGGGGACCGGGCATTGGCCCTCGCTGGCGCGAATGGAGGGCGTAATGAACGATGCTTCGGGGCGAACCCTAGAGGCTTACGATATCCAGCGGCTGCTCGCCCACCTGCCGCATCGCTATCCGTTCTTGCTCGTCGATCGCATCGTCGAGGCGCGTGGCGACGAGTACGGCGTCGGGATCAAGAACGTGACGTTCAACGAGCCGCATTTCCAGGGTCATTTCCCCGGGCGGCCGATCATGCCCGGGGTTCTGCTGATCGAGGGCATGGCGCAGACGGCGGGCGCTTTGTGCATAGCGAGCCGGCCGGCTCTCGCCAAACCGAGCCTCGTCTATCTCATGACGGTCGACAAGGCCAAGTTCCGCAAGCCCGTCCAGCCGGGCGATCAAGTCAAGTACCAGATGACGCGAACCGCCAAGCGCCGAAACATGTGGTGGTTCCGCGGCGAGGCCAGGGTCGAGGGAACGCTGGTCTGCGAAGCCAACGTTTCCGCGATGCTGGTGGACGAATGAGCGTGGCAGCAAGCGACGCCGCGCCGCGGGACGTCGTCGTTCATACCAGCGCCTGCGTCGAACCGGGCGCGCGCCTCGGCGCCGGCGTTCGCGTCGGCCCGTTTTGCCACGTCGGCCCCGAGGCGACGCTCGGCGAGGGCGTGCGATTGATCTCGCACGTGAGCGTGGCGGGCGTCACCGAGATCGGCGCGCGCACCCGCGTCTTCCCCTTCGCCTCGATCGGCCACGAACCGCAGGATCTCAAGTACCGCGGCGAACGGGTGAGCCTGACGATCGGCGAGGACTGCGTCATCCGCGAAGGCGTGACGATGAATCCGGGCACTGCCGGCGGCGGCTCGCGCACCATCGTCGGGGCGCGCTGCGTCTTTCTCGCCAACGCGCACGTCGCGCACGACTGCCGCATCGGCGAGGACGTCATCCTCTCCAACAACGTCATGCTCGGCGGGCACTGCCAGGTCGGAGATTTCGCCATTCTGAGCGGCGGATCGGCGGCGCACCAGTTCGTGCGCATCGGCGCGCACGCCTTCGTCGGCGGCCTCGCGGGTGTCGAAAACGACATCATTCCCTTCGGCATCGCGCTCGGCAATCGCGCCGCGCTCGCCGGGCTCAATTTCGTCGGCCTCAAACGCCGCGGCTTTTCGCACGAGGCGATCCACGACCTGCGCCGCGCCTACAAGCAGTTGTTCGCGCTCAAGGGCACGCTCAAGGAGCGCGCCGAAGACGTCGCCGCAGCCTTTCCGCATGCGAAGGCCGTGCAGCAGATCGTCGCGTTCCTGCGGGAGGGCGGCGAGCGCGCGATCTGCGTGCCGCGCGCGGGCCGGGAAGACGAGGCTTGAACGGGCGGGGCGAAGCGCGCCCGCTCGCCATTCTCTGCGGCGGCGGCGGTTTTCCCCTCGAGGTCGCGCGCGCCGCGCAGGCGGGCGGCCGCGCGCCCTTCCTCGTCGGAATCGTCGGCGCCTCCGATCCGGGGATCGAGGCGTTCGCGCATGTCTGGGTGCATATGGGCCAGATCGGCAAGCTGTTCGGCGCGCTCAAGGAGCGCGCGATCGCCGACATCGCCGTCGTCGGCGCGATGACCCGTCCGGAATTCGCCGACTTGCGTTTCGACTGGGGCGCGGTGAAGCGCGCGCCGGAGCTCGCGCAGTTGTTTCGCGGCGGCGACAACCGTCTGCTCGTCGGCGTCGCCGCGATCTTCGAGCGCGAGGGCCTGCGCGTCGTCGGCGCGCATGAAGTCGCGCCGCAACTGTTGGCGCCCATGGGGCCGATCGGCGCCCGCGCCGCCTCGCGCGAGGCCGAAGCCGACGCGCGCGTCGGCGCCGCTCTCATCGCCGCCCTGTCGCCTTTCGACGCCGGGCAGGGCGTCGTCGTCGCCAACGCGCGCGTCATCGCCATCGAGGCTGCCGAGGGCACCGACGCGATGTTGGCGCGCGTCGCGGACCTCAGGGCCTCGCGGCGCCTGCGCTTCCACGGGCCGGCGGGCGTCTTCGTCAAGGCGCCCAAGCGCGGTCAGGACTTGCGCCTCGACATGCCGGCCGTCGGCCCGAAGACCATCGAAGCGGCGCGCCGCGCGCAGTTGCAGGGCGTCGCGCTCGCCGCGGGCCAGGTTCTCGTCGCCGAGCGCCAGGCGTTCTCGCGCGCCGCCGACGAGGCCGGCCTGTTCGTCTTCGGCATCGCGCCATGAGCGCGCCGACGCGAGCCCTGCGCCTCGCGCTGATCGTGGGCGAGCATTCGGGCGACCAGCTCGGCTTCAAGCTGATGCGGGCGTTGCGCGAGGCGACCGGCGGAGCGATCGAATTCAGCGGCGTCGGCGGCGAGGCGATGGAGGCCGAAGGGCTTAAGAGCCTGTTTCCGCTCGGCGACATCGCGGTGATGGGTTTCCTGCCGGTCCTGGCGAGACTGCCGACCGTGCTGGCGAGGATTCGCCAGACCGCCGAAGCGGTCGTCGCCGAGCGCCCCGACGCGCTCGTCATCATCGACAGCCCCGACTTCACCCATCGCGTGGCGCGGCGCGTGCGGCGCGTCCTGCCCGATCTGCCGGTCATCGACTACGTCAGCCCTTCGGTTTGGGCGTGGCGGCCGCGGCGCGCCCGGGCGATGCGCGCCTATGTCGATTGCGTGCTGGCGCTGCTGCCCTTCGAGCCCGCCGCGCACGCGCGGCTCGGCGGGCCGCGCTGCGTCTACGTCGGCCATCCCCTGATCGAGCGCCTAGGCGAATTGCGCCCCGGCGCCGAAGAGGCGCGACGCCGCGCCGCCGAGCCGCCGCTCCTGGTCGCGCTGCCGGGCTCGCGCCGCTCGGTGATCGCGCGGATGATGGACGATTTCGGCGGCGCGCTGGCGCTTCTGGCGCGCGATCACGGCCCGTTGGAGATCGTCCTGCCGACCCTGCCGCACGTCGAGAGCGAAGTGCGCGCGCGCGCCGCGAAGTGGCCGGTCGCGCCGCGCGTCGAGGTCGGCGAGGCCGCCAAGCTCGCCGCCTTTCGCGTCGCGCACGCCGCGCTGGCCGCTTCGGGGACGGTGACGCTGGAGCTGGCGCTCGCCGGCGTGCCGATGGTCGGCGCCTACAAGGTGTCGCGCCTCGAGGAGCAGCTCAAGTATTTCATCAAGCTGCCGTCGTCGATCCTGCTGCCCAACCTCATCCTCGGCGAGCGCGCGATCCCGGAAATTCTGCAAGGGGATTGCACGCCGCAAAACCTGGCCGGGGCGCTCGCCGGCCTCCTGCGCGACGGGGCGGCCCGCCAGGGGCAACTCGCCGCGCTCGCCAGGCTCGACGCGCTGATGCTCGGCGCCGCCGACGGCGCCCCGAGCGCGCGCGCGGCGCGCGAAGTGCTGGCGACGATTGGGGCGCGAGTGGGGTAGGCTTCGCCTCGAGGGCGTTCGTCAGCGGTTGCCCATCGGCTTGTATTCGCGGCGCTGGGCGCCGGTGTAGAGCTGGCGCGGGCGACCGATCTTCTGGTGCGGGTCCTCGATCATTTCCTTCCATTGGGCGATCCAGCCGACGGTGCGCGCCACCGCGAACAACACAGTGAACATGGCAGTCGGGAAGCCCATCGCCTTCAGCGTGATGCCCGAATAGAAGTCGATGTTCGGATAGAGCTTCTTCTCGATGAAATACTCGTCGTGCAGCGCGATGCGCTCCAGCTCCATCGCGACGTCGAGCAACGGATCGTCCTTGGCGCCGACCTCGGCGAGCACGTCGTGCGCGGTCCGCTGCATGATCTTGGCGCGCGGATCGTAGTTCTTGTAGACGCGATGGCCGAAGCCCATGAGGCGGAACGGATCGTTCTTGTCCTTGGCCTTGGCGATGTACTTGGGGATGTTGGCGACCGAGCCGATCTCGCCGAGCATCTTCAGCGCCGCTTCGTTGGCGCCGCCGTGCGCGGGGCCCCACAGGCAGGCGATGCCGGCGGCGATGCAGGCGAACGGATTGGCGCCCGACGAGCCGGCCAGGCGCACCGTCGAGGTGGAGGCGTTCTGTTCGTGGTCGGCGTGCAGGATGAAGATGCGGTCCAGCGCGCGCGCCAGAACCTTGTTGACCTTGTAGTCCTCGCACGGCACAGCGAAGCACATGCGCAGGAAATTCGAGGCGTAGTCGAGCTCGTTCTTCGGATAAACGAAGGGCTGGCCGATCGAATACTTGTACGCCATGGCGGCGAGGGTCGGCACCTTCGCGATCATGCGAATCGAGGCGACCATCCGCTGGCGTTCGTCGGTGATGTCGGTGGAGTCGTTGTAGAACGCGGCGAGCGCGCCGACGCACGCCACCATCACCGACATCGGGTGCGCGTCGCGGCGGAAGCCCTGGAAAAACCGCGCCATCTGTTCGTGCACCATGGTGTGGCGCGAGACGCGATAGTCGAAGTCGGACTTTTGCGAGGCGGTCGGCAATTCGCCGTAGAGGAGGAGATAGCAGGTCTCGAGGAAATCGCCGTGCTCGGCGACCTGTTCGATGGGATAACCGCGATGGAGCAGCACGCCCGCGTCGCCGTCGATGTAGGTGATTTTCGATTCGGTGCTCGCCGTCGAAGTGAAGCCCGGATCGAAGGTGAACATGCCAGTCTGGCCGTAGAGCTTGCCGATGTCCACCACCGCGGGACCGATGGTTCCCGCCTTGACCGACAAGTCGACGTTGCTTTCGCCGATTTTGAGGCTTGCGGACGTTATGGTCATCGATCTTCTCCCCCGGCGCGCGTCGCCGAACGCGCGATTGTGCAACGCAAAACGCTACCGGATCGCGGTCGACGCGACAAGCTATTAAAAAGACGCAGGGGGCGCGCGCCTCACCCCGCTATTGCGGGTTCTCGTAGCTGAAAGTGTTCGCGTTTTCGTCGTAAGCGAAGAGCTCGCCGTAGCGGCTGAGGTTGATGATCGCGCGCAGGGTGCGCTCGGCGTAGTCCTCGGACATGTAGTCCTCGAGCTCCTCGCGGAAGCGCGTCGCCGGCGCGCGATGGCTCGGCCGCTCGTCGAGCACCCGCTTGATGTGCGAGGCGAGGGGGATGTTGGCGAGCAACTGGTCGCCGAACAGCTTCTTGCGCTGATCGACGTCCATGTCGACGAAGCGCTTGCCGGCGGCGGTGAGCTTGATGTCGGCGTCGGCGAATTCGGCCAGATGCAGCAGCTGCAAGGTTTCGCCGAGCGGGAAGAGATCGTCGATCTCGAGCTGCAGCGAGTCGGCCAGATGCGGCAGGTCGGCCTGGCCGTTGTACGGCGGGCCGGCGATTTCCTCCAGCATGCCGGCGAGCGAGTTGGTGGAGACCAGCGGCAGCGCCAGGCCGAGCCCGACGGCTTGCGCGGCGGCTTCCCTGCCGGCCGGCATCGGCTCGGGGCGCTGCGTCATCAGCGCGTAGATTTTGTCGACGAGCTGGCGAAACTCCGGATCGAGCCGGTCGCGCGGCTGAGGAAGCGGTATCGCGATTTCCGCCGCGATCCGCCCGGGGTTCGACGACAGCACCAGCACGCGGTCGCACATCAGCACCGCTTCCTCGATGTTGTGCGTGACCATCAGGATCGATTTGATCGGGATGCGCCCTTCCTGCCAGAGGTCGAGCAGGTCGGTGCGCAAGGTTTCCGCGGTCAGCACGTCGAGCGCCGAGAACGGCTCGTCCATCAGCAGGATTTGCGGCTGCACCACCAGCGCGCGGGCGAAGCCGACGCGCTGGCGCATGCCGCCCGAAAGCTCCTTCGGATAGGCGGATTCGAAGCCGTCGAGGCCGATGACGTCGATCGCCTGCAAGGCGCGCTTGCGCGTTTCGTCGGGCGGAACGCCCTGCGCCCTGAGCCCGATCTCGACGTTGTCGAGCACGGAAAGCCAGGGGAACAGCGCGAAGCTCTGGAACACCATCGCGACGCCTTCGGCGGGACCGTCGACCGGCTTGCCGGCGATCTTGACCTTTCCCGAGGTCGGGGGCGCCAGCCCGGAGATGATGCGCAGCAGGGTCGACTTGCCGCAGCCGGAACGGCCAAGCAGAGCGACGATTTCGCCGGTCTTGAGGCTCAGCGAAACGTCCTGCAGCACCGGCGCGCCGATTTCGCCGGAGCCCTTGGTGAAGGTCTGGCAGACATTGCTGACGTCGAGCAGCACCGTAGAAGCGGGGTCGAGCATGGCGTTGTCCTCTCGAAAATCGGGCGTTACAGCCGCAGCCGCCGCTCGGCGTAAGCGTAGAGCTGGCGCCAGAACAGTCGGTTGAACAGGGTGACGAAGATCGACATGATCGCGACGCCGAGGATGATCTTGGGGAAGTCGCCCTTGTCGGTCGCCTCGGCGATATAGGCGCCGACGCCGTGGGCGGTGACCGTTTGATCCTTCCATTTGACCAATTCCGCGACGATCGAGGCGTTCCACGAACCGCCCGAGGCGGTGATCGCGCCGGTGATGTAATAGGGCATGATGCCGGGCAGGATCACCTGCCGCCACCAGTCCCAGCCGCGGACGCGAAAGTTCGTCGCCGCCTCGCGCAGGTCGTTGGGAAACGCCGCCGCGCCGCCGATGGTGTTGAACACGATGTACCATTGCGTGCCGAACACGATGAGGACGCTCAGCCAGATGTCGGGATTGAGATTGAACATCAATATCAGGCTGACCGCGGCGCCGAACAGCAGATTGACCGGAAACGCCGCGAGAAACTGCGCGATCGGCTGAATCACCTCCGCCCAGCGCGGCCGGAGGCCGATCCATACGCTGATCGGCACCCAGAAGATGGTCGCCACGGCCATCAGGACGACGACGCGCAACAGCGTGTAGACGGTGAGAAGCGTGGCGTCGACGACGTCGGGCCATCCGAGTTCCGTGCCGACATAGGCGACGACGCTCCACAGCGCCCACAGCGCCATGGCGACGACGATGACGATCCAGGCGACGTCGAGAATGCGCGAGGCCGCCGGCGTCGGCGCGACCGCGTCGGCGCGGAAAAATTTGGGAAACCTCAGGCGCCAGAAGGTCACCGAGCGCAGCGCCGCGAAGATCGGGCGGAAACCCAATCGGATCCAGTGCGTCCGCTGCAGAAGGTCGAGCACCCAGGAGCGTTCGACCTGCTGGCCGACCGACAGCTCGACGCGGAACTTCGCGGCCCAGGCGATGATCGGGCGGAACAGCAACTGATCGTAGAGCAGAATGACGATCGCCATGGTCACCACGGCGGCGAGAATGGCGTCCCACCGTCCCGCGCTATTGGCCGTGGCGATATAGGAGCCGACGCCCGGCAAGGTGATCGTGGTGTCGCCGACGGTGATCGCTTCGGAAGCGACGACGAAGAACCAGCCGCCCGACATCGACATCATCGTGTTCCAGATGAGGCCGGGCACCGCGAAGGGCGCCTCCAACTGCCAGAACTTTTGCCAGCCGGTGAGGCGCAGGCCGCGCGCGACCTCGTCGAGATCGCGCGGCACGGTGCGCAGCGACTGATAGAACGAGAAGGCCATGTTCCAGGCCTGGCTGGTGAAGACCGCAAAGATCGCCGCGCATTCCGCGCCGAGCACGTTGCCGGGGAACAGCCCGAGGAAGAACGTCACGGTGAACGACAGGAAGCCGAGAATCGGCACCGATTGCAGGATGTCGAGAACCGGGATCAGCACCATTTCCGCCCGCCGGCTCTTGGCCGCCAGCGTCGCGTAGGTGAAGGTGAACACGAACGAGGCCGCCAGCGCGGCGAACATGCGCAGCGCCGTGCGCAGCGCGTAATACGGCAGCTCGCCATAGTCGAGCGAGACCACCGCCTCGTTCGCCGGCGGCAGCGGCGCGGCGATGCCGTGATAGGCGCGCGCAACCGCGGCGAGACCCGCCATGATCACGGCGAGCGCGATCAGGTCCCAATGGTTCGGCAGAAGCCGACGGCTCACCGACGCGATGCTATAGATTTTCGCCATCAGATCGATCCGGCTGGAGCGTGGGGCGGGGCGGCGTTCGAGGAATCAGGCGAACTAAGAAGCGCGCGCATGGAAAATCACATTCGCGGGCGCCAAGGCAAACGAAAATATCGCCGTGCGGCGCCTCGTTAGCGTCCGAAGATGACCGATACGGCCGGCGAGGCCGGTATGCCATGCCGGGCGAATGTGACAGCAAGACGACACTCGCCGAGGCGGGCCCGACACGCCGCGCGGCAGCGGCGCGTCGGCCGGGCTCAGCGCGAGGCTTGATCCTCGAGCCGTCCCAGGCTCTCCTCGCGTCCGAGGGTCGCGAGCACGTCGAAAATGCCCGGCGAAGTCACGCGCCCGGTCACGGCGGCGCGCAAGGGCTGGGCGATCACGCCGAGCTTGGCGCCTTGCTCGGCGGCGTAGTCGCGCACCGCCGCCTCCGTCGTCGCTATATTCTCTTTCTAGCCAGCAGTGAGATCCTTCTCATCCCTCGGTTCGCGGATCATAGAGGGGGGTTAGGTTGCACAACGAGAGCGCCGCTCTGTCTACTATTGTATGTTGTCTGCGATACGGCGCGCCATCTGGGCAATTTCTGACGCGAATGTTTCTGAGTTATCCAAAGCCGTAATGGATTGTTGAGCCCAAGAAGGATTCTTTTGCTCCCACTGCACAACACGCAGTACGTCCAAATTCAAGAACTTAATAAAGTAACCATTAGTCAATTTTGCTGGTACGCTGCTCGCGACATACTGCGCGTTCTCCGGATATTTGACCTTGAGGGCGTTGTAAGCCTGCGACATTGCGGCAAGTTTTCCCTCTCGGGCCAACTCGGTCAGCAGGGTTAGTGTAGCACCGGATGGGGTAATGTACTCGTGTGAGCCTTGTTGAGACAACGCCGCGTTTATCCGCTCTCTGACAGCTTGATCCTCTTCCAAGTTGTTTGGTTTGGTGCTCTCTTCGATATGCCGCTCAAGCTTGTCCGTCGCATCCGAGCCTAAGCTACGGAAGACCTGCGGAAGTGCATGCGCAGCGAGTCTACGCAAGGTCTCTTCTTTTCCAACGACATCCATAACGTCAAAAATACCGGGTGACGTCAATCGACCTGTCAACGCCGCTCGCAATGGCTGAGCTATTTGTCCAAGTTTCATGCCATGTACAGTCGCATAATTGCTTATTACTTCCGTGTTGCTCGTCGCGTTCCATTCGCGCGAATCGTTCTGTAGAAGTGGTGTCAACTCGGTTAAGTATATGTTGCCGCCTTTGCTAATGATAGCTGACGCCTCAGTTGTCATATCCTGCGGCATTAGCAGAGATCGTGCGCCATCGAGCAGTTCAAGAAGGGTCTTCGCGCGTTGCTTCAATCCCGGAATTGCAGCAGCAAGGCTATCATAGACGGCCTTTTCTTCGAGCATTTTCTCCATGTCCGAGCCACCCTGAAGATAACGCATGTCCTTAATCAGCGCTGCCAGTAGCTCAGCGTCAGGCATTGCGCGCATATAATGGCCGTTCATATTCTCCAGTTTTGCGAAATCGAACCGTGAGGGCGAGCGGCCGATGGCCGAGAGATCGAACGCCGCGATCAGTTCCTCGGTGGAGAAGAATTCGCGGTCGCCTTGACTCCAGCCGAGGCGAACCAGGTAATTGCGCAGCGCGGCCGGCAGATAACCCTTCTCGCGATAGGCCTCGACGCCGAGCGCGCCGTGACGTTTGGAGAGCTTGGCGCCGTCCGGCCCGTGGATGAGCGGGATATGCGCCATCACAGGCACGTCCCAGCCGAGCGCGGCGTAAATCTGCATCTGCCGCGCGGCGTTGGTCAGATGGTCGTCGCCGCGGATGATGTGGGTGACGCCCATGTCGTGGTCGTCGACGACGACCGCGAGCATGTAGGTCGGGTCGCCGTTCGAGCGCAGGAGCACGAGATCGTCGAGGTCCTTGTTGGCGAAGGTGACCTTGCCCTGCACCTTGTCCTCGACGATGGTCTCGCCGTCCTGGCGCGCGCGCAGGCGGATGACGGGCTTGACGCCGGGCGGCGCCTCGCTGGGGTCGCGGTCGCGCCAGCGCCCGTCGTAGCGCATCGGCTTGCCTTCGAGGCGCGCTTGGGCGCGCATCGCCTCCAATTCCTCTTGGCTGGCGTAGCAGCGATAGGCGCCGCCCGAGGCGAGCAAGCGCTCGGCGACTTCGCGATGGCGTTCGGCGCGCTCGAACTGGCTGATCGCCTCGCCGTCCCATTTCAGCCCGAGCCAGGCGAGGCCGTCGATGATCGCGTCGACCGCGGGCTTGGTCGAGCGCTCGCGGTCGGTGTCCTCGATGCGCAGCAGGAACCGCCCGCCGAAGCGCTTGGCGTAGAGCCAGTTGAACATCGCTGTTCGCGCGCCGCCGATGTGCAGGAATCCGGTCGGGGAGGGCGCGAAACGCGTCACGACTTGGGTCATAGGCGGTCGACGGTCTTCTTGTCAGGGAAAGGGCGGCCCATGCGGGCCGACCCGGCGCGCCGCTGTATCAGAAACGCGGCGCGGGGACAAAGGGCGGTGGGCTCAATTCCGCGAGGCGGCGTCGTCGGACGATTCGCGCTTTCTGACGCCGCGCCATGGCGCCTCTGCGCAATCCGCGTTAGCTTCTCGTAGCACCCCTCCGGCGAGCGGCGGCTTCCTCGATGTCGAGCATCTTCCTCAGCCATTCCAGCGCCGACAATTTCGAGGCGGTGGCGCTGCGCGATTGGCTGGCGGCCGAGGGTTGGGACGACGTCTTCCTCGATCTCGACCCCGAGCGCGGCATCGCGGCGGGCGAGCGCTGGGAGCGGGCGCTGCACGAGGCGGCGACGCGCTGCGAAGCGGTCGTCTTCCTCGTCTCCGGCAACTGGCTCGCATCGGGCTGGTGCCTGAGGGAGTACGCCCTCGCGCGCGCGCTCAATAAGAAGCTGTTCGCCGTCGTCGTCGATCTCGCCGGCGGGCAGGACGGGCAATTGATGCGCGTTTCAGCGCCCGGCTCGCATGAAGAAAAGCACGTCGTCTTTTCCAAGGAGGGCCTGAGGCGGCTGAAGCGCGGCCTGGAGAAAGCTGGGCTCGATCCGAAATTCTTCGCCTGGCCGCCCGAGGCGGATCGCGAGCGCGCGCCCTATCGCGGCCTGAAGCCGCTCGAGGGCGTCGACGCCGGCATCTTCTTCGGCCGCGAGGCGCCGATCGTCGAGGCGGGCGACCGGCTGCGCGGCCTCAAATCCGCCGCGCCGCCGCGCCTGCTGGTGATCCTCGGCGCCTCGGGCGCCGGCAAGTCGTCGTTCCTGCGCGCGGGGCTCTTGCCGCGCCTCGCGCGCGACGAGCGCAATTTTCTCGCGCTGCCGGCGATCCGGCCCGAGCGGGCCGCGCTCACCGGCGAGAACGGCTTGCTTCACGCGCTCGACGCGGCTCTGCCGAGCCGCACGCGCGCCGAAATCCGCGCGGAGATCCAGGCGGGCGCGGCGGGCGTGCGGCCCTTGCTCGCCGAACTCGTGGCCGCGAGCTTGAAGGGCGCATCCGGCGCGCCGGACGGCGCCAAGCCTCCGACGATCGTGCTGGCGATCGATCAGGCGGAGGAGTTGTTCCGCCCAGAAGGCGCGGACGAGGGCGGCGCGTTGTTGGAGATCATCCGCGATCTCGTGGCTGAGGACGCGCCAGCCGTCATCGCGATCTTCGCCATCCGCTCCGATTCCTACGACGTGTTGGAGCATGCCAAGCCGCTCGAAGGCTTAGGGCAGGCGACGCTGCCGCTGCTGCCGATGCCGCGCGGCGCCTTCAAGGACGTGATCGAGGGGCCGGCGCGGCGCTACGCGGAGGCCGGCAATGCGCTGACCATCGAGCCGCAACTGACCGAGCGCCTGCTCGAGGACATCGACAAGGGCGCCGGCAGCGACGCGCTGCCCCTGCTCGCCTTCACGCTGGAACAATTGTTCCTCGACTACCGCCGCTCGGGCGCGCTGCGGCTGCAAAACTACGAGGATTTCGGCGGCCTCAAGGGCGCGATCGACGCCGCGGTCGAGCGCGCCTTCGCGCGCGCCGACGCCGACCCGCGCGTCCCCAGGGAGCGCAAGGCGCGCGAGGCGCTGCTGCGGCGCGGGCTGATCCCGTGGCTCGCCGGCGTCGATCCCGACTCGAAGAGCCCGCGCCGCAACATCGCGCGGCGCGCCGACATTCCGGAAGAGGCGGCGCCGTTGATCGACTTGCTGGTCGAGGAGCGGCTGCTGGCGACCGACACCGCAGCGACGAAGGATGCCGCGGGCGCGGAGACCCGCATCGTCACCATCGAGCCGGCGCACGAGGCGCTGCTGCGGCAATGGGGTTTGTTGCAGGGCTGGCTGGAAGAGGACTTTGGGCTGCTGGCGACGCTGGAGGGGGTCAAGCGCGCCGCGCGGGACTGGGAGGCCAATGCGAAGGCCGAAGGCTGGCTCGCGCACCAGGGCCAGCGGCTCGCCGAAGCGCTGGCGCTCGACGCGCGGCCCGATCTGGCCGCGAACCTCGAGCCGACGGATCGCGAGTATCTCGCCGCATGCCGGAATAAGGAGGCGACGGCAAAGATCTGGGCGCGGCGCGTGCAGGCGCTCATTTACACGCTGTTCGTCGGCATTATCGTCGGTCTGGTCGGCTGGATCAATCAGTCCTACGTCAAGGAGCAGATGAACTGGTTCATGACCATGCGTCCGTACATGCTCGCGAATATTCGTCCTTACGTACTCACAGCGGAGGCGGAGCGTGCGCTGAAGCCGCTGGCCAGTTTCCGTGAGTGCGCCAAGGACTGTCCCGAGATGATCGTCGTGCCGGCGGGCGAATACACGATGGGATCGCCCGCGACTGAGAATGGCCGCTTTGACGACGAAGGTCCGCAGCGCAAAGTCACGATCGCAAAGCCGTTCGCCGTGTCCAAATTCGATGTGACTTTCGCGGACTGGCAGGCCTGCGTCTCGGCAGGCGGGTGCCCTAACGTCGGCGATGGCGGTTTCGTCGGCGACCAAAGTCTCCCGAGCGGCACAAAGCCTGTAAACAACGTCAGTTGGGACCATGCCCAGCAATATGTGGCGTGGTTCTCCATGATGACCGGGCAGCCGTACCGTCTGCTCACGGAGGCCGAATGGGAATATGCGGCTCGCGCCGGCGCCGCGACGGCATATTTCTGGGGCGACGATATCGGCAAAGGGAACGCCAATTGTAACGGGTGCGGCAGCGCTTGGGATTACCGCGAGCCCGCGCCAGTCGGATCGTTCAATCCCAATAGGTTCGGCCTCTACGATATGGCAGGCAACCTCTCGCAGTGGGTGCAGGATTGCTATCATGTCAACTATAACGGAGCGCCCGTTGACGGCTCGGCGTGGACCACCGGAAATTGCATTCGCCGTGTCGTCCGCGGCGGTGCGTGGAACATCGCCCCTGTGGGCATCCGCTCGGCCGCCCGCAGCAGGCACCCCTCCGTGTTCCTGAGCGGCGGGACGGGTTTCCGGGTCGCGAGGACGCTTACGCCTTGAGTCTTTTGCATTTTGGATTTGAGAGCATGGAGAATTGTGGCGGGCGTACGAGGAACTCGCTGCGCAAGAGAGCCCGCGTACGGCAGATAGCGCGATTTCTCACGACGTTGGCGAGATCTTTGCAAAAGTCCTGGGCGACGCTCAAGACATCGGGCACGCGAACCAGCAGAGTTCTCCAACGTGCTCGGGGCGCGCGCGGATCGCTCCGCCAAAGGCGACGGCGGTGACAATTGGGCGTGCCGGCAACTAGTTACTTTGTAACGCCCTTAGCACTTGCGGCAGTAGATGCTCGGCGAGAGCATGGTATTCTTCGCCAGTCAGGTGCTGCCCATCAGGTCCGCGTTCTACGCCACCAAAATAGCTATTTTCCAGCATGATGAGCTTGATTCCACGCGCGGCGAGCCGTTTCTTAATTTGGTCAACGTTCCCGGCTCGTTCGGAGGCGATTCCATTACGAGCGTCGTTGCCGCCCGGCTGCAGGATAACCACTCTTGTTCCGTCAGGCGTCGAGCCGTCGAGCCGCGAGAGCATGCCGTAGGTCGTGTCGCCGTTGACTCCCGCATTGACCACCGTCACGCGACGGCCCTTCGCTCGCAACATGAGTTCGAGTTGCGCGGGATAGTCTTCTCCGCGTGCGACGCCTTTGCCATAGGTCTGGCTTGCTCCCAGGGCGACGACGACCGCGTCCGCCGCGCAGGCCGACCCAATGCCGAGCGCCGCCATGAGGCAAATCGCCGCGAACGCAATCGCCGTCGCGTGAGAACGCGCTTTGAAACGCCAATCGATTCGCGTCATCGCTCGCCCCCAAATGCCCCGATCGCGATTGGGACATTTTCGAAGCTTGCATGGATGTTGCCATTGAGCAATCCGTATTTTCCGCCGTGAAGCGAAGCCGCGCGCCGCGAAGTCTTTCCTGCCTGCGCCACGGAATGCGCACAGGTCGTGTTCCCGTCGCACATTGCACAGATTCGCCTCATGAAGGCGCGCGCCCGCGGACGCACGCTCCGCATTCGCCCTGGGACGAAGGGTCGCGCCGCAAGGCGAGTGGGCGCGCCCCGCCTTTGACTTGTGGGCATACCGCAGCCGGCGCGCGGACAGAGGATCGCCGCCTACGCTCCCGCCGCGCGCCTTACAGGAACGGTTCGGCGCGTGCGATCAGCTCCTCCAGCCCCGGTTCGTTGGGATTGCGCGGCTTGCCGGGATGGATGATCGAGACCTGGCAGTTTTCGGCCGCCTCGACGAGCTGGCGATAGGTCCCCGCGTCGGGGTTGACGATCGACGCCTGCTTGTTGGCGTCGTAGCCGAACATCTTGTCGTTGATCTGGGTGCACTCGTTGCAGGAGGTGCAGCGCGACGTCTCGATGTAGGGATCGTCCGACCGCTTCTCGGGCGCCGCCTCGATCGGCGCGGCCGCGGGCGCCGCCGCCGGAGCGGCGGGGGCCGCGATGGGCGCCGCGGCAGGGGCGGCCGGCTGCGCCGCCCGCGACTCGGCCTCGCGGCGGCGCTCCTCCGCCCAGACCTCGCGCTCGCGCGCGAGCAGCTTGGCCGCGTGCGAATTATGGATGCCGGCGAGTTCCTGCAGGCTGCGCCACATCGCGACGCACCGGCGCGCCTCTCGGATCATCCTGTCGTCGACGATCACTTTCTGCAGCCGGTCGTCGCGGTCGACCATCGTCAGGCACGGCACGGTCGTCGACGCGCCGTCCGGCTCGGCCGCGGCGAACTCGGCGACCGGCGCCAGGTTCTCGCTCCATTTCGCGCGCGGAACCCTGGCGAAATGCGTGGCGAAGCGCCGGTCGCAGGCCGCGAAATCGACGAGCGTGAAGGCGAGGTCTTCGCTGTGGCGCTGGTGCGCCTCGTCCTCGTAGGCGAGGCTCTGCACCGGCCAGTCGCGATCGGGCTGCGGATTGCCCTCGAGCGAGAAGCGCGAGGCCCAGCCCGGCCCGGCCGCCGGATCGTAGCTCAACGCGGGAAACGCCCGCCCCTCCATCGCCGCCGCGGCCGCCAGGTAGGGCGGAAGCCCCGCGTTTCCGGCGGCGCCGGAAAACACGCTGATCAGCGCCGGCCCGGCGTAGGCCATCGCGGCGAGAATACGGTCGCGGAACTGGTAGAGGTTGGAGCTCGCCGATTGCACGACGCAGACCGTCGTCAGGCCGATCGCCGTGCTGACGAGCTGCCGGCTGCGCAAGCCGAACGCCGGCGCTCCGTCGCCGAGCGGCGAGGGCTCCACGAGGTCGTCGGTCTGAACCACGATCTTGGCCGGCAGGCCGGCGGCGAGCGCGCGCAGAATCGAATCGTTTTCGGCCGCCTCCTTGGTCCCCGCGCGCACGCAGATCAGACTGTCGGGGAAGCGCGCCGCGTCGTCCGGGTCGAGGCCGTTGACGCCGAAATCCTCGAAGAAGGCGTCGTGGCGCGATTCGTTGTACGTGCCGTCGACCTCCAACTTGGCCATCGCGATCGCCTTGGCGACCTCGGTCATTTTCGGCAGCCGCTCGCGATGGGCCGCGACGGCGTCGGCGCAGTTGTCGAAGACGAAGGCGTAGGGCTCGGCGACGCCGAGCCGCTTGTCGCCTTCGCCGACGGCCGGATAGAAGCGCTGCGCCTTGAGCGTCGAGAGCAGCCAGCGAACCCGCCGCCGCCTCGACTCGGGCAGCGAGGCGTTCGTCGCCGTCTCGGCGAGCATTCGCGACAGAACGGCGAAGTCGAAGCCGCCGCGTTGCGAGGTTCCGAACGAGGCCGCGAGCCTTTCCGGGCTCAGCCCTTCCTCCGAGCGGACGAAATCGGCCCTGAGGATGTCGGAGAGCTTCATGACGAGCGCGTCGACTTCGTTGCGGAACGCGCGCGCCTTCGCCTCGTGCGCCGTCTTCCAGAGGTGGCGGACGAGGCGGAACGGCATGGCCCGGTCGCAGTCGACGACGTCGCCGTCGGCCTTGAGCGCGGCGCGAATGCGCTTCAGGCTGTCGGCGAGCGCCGCGTCCGTCTGCGTCGCCAACCGGTTTGCGGCGCTGTCGAGCAGATCCGACAACGACTGCGAAGCGCCCTCCACGACCAGCGTGCGGACCTCCCGTTCGAGGCGGAAGGCGTGCGCGCGCAGCCGCTCGCCGTCGGCGCCGCCGGCGACGTCCTTCAGGACGCCGTCGATCAGGCCGCTGAGCGACTGCACCGACGCGGCGCCCTCGGCGTTGCGAACCAGGGCCAGCGGAAAATCGTAACGAAGCGCGCTGAGATCGCGGTATTCGGCGAGCAGCGCCGGACGCAGGTCGATCGCTTGGGCCGTGTCGGGCTCGCCGCCCGGCCGCTTCCCGATCCTATGAAAGGCGATAGCCGCTTGAAGTTCCGATTGCATGCTCGATCGTCCTGGTTAGCTTGCCGCCGCTTCGTCCTCGGGCCCCTCGCGCCTCAAGCCGCCGGCTGCGGCCGTTCGCTCGGGTCTTGCGGCCAGACCGTGAACTTGTCGAACTCGGCTTCGAGTCCCGCCTTGATCTTCGCCGTCGAGCGCGTCTGCCCGGCGTTTCGCAGCTCTTCGTAGCGGGGGACGTCCGGGTTGTGATAGAGAATGCCGACCGGAATCGGATCGAGGATCGAGGCGATCTCGCGCGCCCGGTTGATGTTGCTCGGGTCGTGCTGCTCCTGATTCTTGTAGACCTTGGCGACGGCGGGACTGATCTTGAGGCCGCGCTCGTGGCCGAGCAGCAGGATTTTCTGCGGGTCCTGCAAGAAGGGGTCGAACATTTTCGGCAGCCATTCGGGGCAGCGCTGGACGATGCGGACGAACGAGAAGCCCTTGTGGTGGTAGGCCGCCGAAAGGATGTCGTAGAGCACCTCGGGAATCCAATCGACCGCCTGGGCGACGAAGGAAACGTTCTGGACCCCCAGCGTGACCGCGAGCGGCTGCAACGCCTCGAGATAGGCGCCGTGCGGCGTGGTGTTGCTCTTCAGGCCGCGCGGCGAGGTCGGCGAGGCCTGCTTCTTGGTCAGGCCGTAGATCTCGTTGTCGTGCAGCATCACCGTCATGTTCATGTTGTAGCGGATCGCATGGATCCAGTGGGCGGCGCCGATCGAGCAGCAGTCGCCGTCCCCGGTGTTGACGAACACGGTAAGATCCGGCCGCGCCATCTTGACGCCTTCGGCGACCGGAAGCGCCCGGCCGTGAATCCCGTGGAACCCGTAGGTCCCCATGTAGTGAGGGAACCGGCTCGAGCAGCCGATGCCCGAGACGAACACCGTCTTCTCCGGCCGAAGGTTTTCGTCGCGGCAAAGCCGCTGCACCGCCGCCAGGATGGCGTTGTCGCCGCAGCCGGTGCACCAGCGCGGCACGCCGCCCTGGTAGTCCTCGAGGTCGTGGTGCTCGTCGTACATGCGGAGCAGGCATTCCGTGGCGGCGATCGTCATGTTCGTGCCCTCTCAATCCTTTTGCAGCTTGTCCAACAGCACCCGGCGGATCGCGCCGGGCTTGATCGGCTGGCCGCGCACTTCGCTCCAGCAGTCGACGTCGACGAGATAGCGCGAGCGCAGCAGCATCGCGACGGCCGAGTAGCGGCGGTTCGTCTCGTCGATGATCTTGTCGGTCGGGCTGTCGGACCAGTTCGTCTCGATCGTCATGACCTTGCCGAACCGCTGCATGATCTCCTTGATCCCCGGCGCCATCGGCTGAAGGAAGGTCAGATGCAGCGACGAGACCTTGTGGCCTTCCGCCGCCAGGTCGTCCACCGCCTCCTCGATCGCGCCCCTGGTGCTGCCCCAGCCGATCACCAGCAAGTCGCCGCTCTCCTGGCCGAACACCTGCGGCGCCTTGAGCGACTTCTGCAGCGCGGCGAGCTTCAGGCTGCGGGCCCGCAGGCTCTGGTGGTTGATCGAGGGCTCGTAGGCGACGTGGCTCGCGACGTCGTGCGCGAGTCCGGTCAGGGTGTGCATGCCGCCCGGCTGGCCCGGAATGAAGCGGCGGGCAAGACCGGTCTCGGGGTTCCAGTCGTAAGGTTTCAGTCCTTCCGGCACTTGGCTCTGGTCGATCGGCGGCGCCACCCAGGCTTCGCTGAATTGCGGCCGCGGGAACGGCTGCTGCGAGCTGGCGAGGCTGGCGTCGGAGAGGATCACCACCACCATGTTGAACGTCTCGGCGATCTTGCGCGCGGTGATGACCGAATAGAAGCAGTCTTCGATCGTGCTCGGCGCCATGACCACCTTGGGCGCGTCGCCGTGGCTGCCGAACATCGCGGTGAGCAGGTCGCCCTGCTCGGCCTTGGTCGGCTGGCCGGTGCTCGGCCCGCCTCGCTGCACGTTGATGACGACCAACGGGATCTCGCCCATGACCGCCAGCCCGATCGCCTCCTGCTTGAGCGAATAGCCGGGTCCGGAGGTGACGGTGACCGTGCATTTGCCGGCGTACGAGGCCCCGATCGCGAACGCGCAGGCGGCGATCTCGTCCTCCGCCTGATGGACGATGCCGCCCACCTTGTCGAACACCTCGCTGAGATAATGCGACACCGAGGTGGCCGGCGTGATCGGATACATCGCGCAGATGTCCATCCCCGAGGCCAGGACGCCGAGCGCCAGCGCGGTGTTGCCGTTGACGACGATTTGAGCTTCGGTGGCGCGCTCGGCGGGGATGCGGAATCCGAAGTCGAGGTTCTCGCCGGCCCAGGCGTAGCCGGCCTCGAGCAGGCTGACGTTCGACTTGACGACCTTCGCGTCCTTCTTGCCGAAAGCGAGCGCGATCTGGTCGCGGCCGAGCTGCAGATCGAGGCTATAGAGCCGACACAGCATGCCGAGCGCGAACATGTTCTTGCCGCGCCGCGCGTCGGCGACGACCTTCAGGCACTCGCGCTCCATCGGAATTTCGTAGACCCGGTAGCCGGCCGTCACCAGCCGGTCGTGGGTCTCGGCGTAGGCCGCCGCGATCTGGGGATCGCGATCCTCCCGCCACATGTTCTCCAGCAGGATGATGCAATCGGACCTGAGTTCGCCGTCCCGCACGCGCCCGAGCAGCACCTGTTCGTTGAAGGCGACGACGAGGTCGGTGCCGTCGCCGCCGTTGGTGACGCGGCGCGATCCCAGGCGGATGCGGTTGCCGCTGCCGCCCGCCACGCTACGCGCCGGCGGGCGGATCTCGGCCGGGATGATCTCCTCGGTCCACACCCCGTTGCCCATCCTGGCGGCGATCGCCCCGAAGGACTGGCCGCATCTCTGGGCGCCTTCGCCCGAATCGCTGACGATCTCGACGACGTGCTGCGTCAGGGTGACGACCGGCTTCTCGCCGGAAGCCGCGCCGACCTTGACAGGGGTCTCGACCGCGGCTCTCAACATTGCGTTCGCGTTCATGGGCTGGTCCGTCTCGTGTTGCTGGAATGCCGTCGCGGGGCGCCGCGGCCCTCAAGGCCTAGGCGACGCGGATGCGCGCAAAGTTCCGCTCCCTCAGATCGATCCCGAAGAGTCTCGCGGCGGAGGGCGGCGCTTCGCCGGAAAGCCCGACGTCGCGGCCACGGATCCTCAGATAGTCCTTCATGCTGCGCGCCGCTCGGCGGCCGGCGCCCATGGCCTCGATGACGGTCGCGGCGCCCGTGACGATATCGCCGCCGGCGTAGACGCCGGCCATCGAAGTCGCGAGATTCTGGTCGGTCTCGATGTAGCCGCGCTTGTTGAGCTTGAGCTTCGACGTCTGGCCGATGATCGGGTTGGCGTTGGTGCCGATCGCGAAAACCACCAGATCAATCTCGATGTCCAGCTCGCTGCCCGGCACGGGGACGGGGCGCCGTCGGCCCGACTCGTCGGGCTCGCCGAGCTCCATGCGGATGCACCGCATGCCGCGGACCCCGCCGGCGCCGTCGTCGAGAATCTCGACCGGGTTGGTGAGCCAATGAAACTCGACGCCTTCCTCCTCGGCGTGATGGACTTCCTCGGCTCGCGCCGGGCATTCCGTGCGCGACCGGCGGTAGATGCAGTAGACCTTCTCCGCGCCCAGCCTGAGGCAGACCCGCATCGCGTCCATCGCGGTGTTGCCGGCGCCGATCACCGCGACGCGCTTCTCGATCGGCATCGGCGTGTCGAAGTTCGGGAATTCCTTGGCGCGCATCAGGTTGCAGCGCGTCAGCAACTCGTTGGCCGACAGAACCCCGTTGAGCGAATCGCCGGGAATTCCCGGCAACGTCGGATAGCCGGCGCCGGTGCCGACGAAGACCGCGTCGAAGCCCATCTCTTCGACCATCTGCTCGATGGTGAACAGGCGCCCGACCAGCGTGTTGCACTCGAACTTGACGCCGAGTTTGCGCAGCTTGTCGATCTCGGCGTCGATCACCACGTTGGGCAGACGGAAATCGGGGATGCCGTAGCACAGGACGCCGCCCGGCCGGTGGAACGCCTCGTAGACCACGACCTCGCATCCGGCCTTGGCCATGTCGGCGGCGCAGGCGACGCCTGCGGGGCCGGAGCCGACGATGCCGACCTTGAATCGATTGGGCTCGATATAGGGGACGTTGACCCAGCCCTCCGCGATGGCGGTGTCGCCGACAAAGCGTTCGAGGCGCCCGATCGCCACCGGCTCGAGCGAATCGCCGACCGTGCAAACCCCTTCGCACTGGTTTTCCTGCGGGCACACCCGGCCGCAGATGGCGGGCAGGAGGTTGGTCCCGGTCAGGGCGTCGTAGGCGCCGCGAAAATCCTTCTCGCCGATCTTGCGGATGAATCCGGGGATGTCGACGCCGACCGGGCAGCCTTCGATGCACGGCTGCTCCGGGCACAGCAGACAGCGTTGCGACTCGCGCAGCGCCTCCTCGGCGCCGAAACCGCACGCCACTTCGGCGAAATTCTTCACCCGCTCGTGCGCCGGTTGCTCGGGCATGGGCGTGCGCTGTTGGGGAATCGTGCGTATCGTCCTCTTCTTAGCCATGCCGGGCGCCTCATCCGTCTATTCGACCGTCTGCGACAGCGGCAGACTTGCTGGAATCTCGCAACTGCAACACTCGCCTCGATGCGCGCTAGCCGCCCAGCACGTCGTCGATGGGATCGGGAAGCTCGGGCAATTGGCCCGTCGCGCCGGGCGGCGCCTGCCGCCGCGCCCGCATTTTCGCCCGCGCGAGGTCGAGCTCCGGCGTTTCGCTCGACGCGGCCGGCGGCGCCGGGTCGCGGGCGCCGAAGGCGGCCTGATCCCTCATGCGGCAAGTCTCGGACCACCGCTGCACGGCGGTTTTTTCCTTGTCGGCGTAGCGCCGCAGGCGCGTCATGAGATCGCCGAAGTCGACCTTGTGGCCGTCGAAGTCGGGGCCGTCGACGCAGGCGAACTTGACTTCGTCGCCGAGCTTCACGCGGCAGCCGCCGCACATCCCGGTTCCGTCGACCATGATCGGATTGAGGCTCACGGTCGTCTTGATCTTGTGCGGCCGCGTCGTCTCGACGCAAGCCTTCATCATCATGGGAGGGCCGATCGCCACCACTTCGTCGATGTCGGGGTGTTTGCTGATCGCCAGCTCGATGCCGTTGCTGACGAAGCCCTTGATTCCGGCGGAGCCGTCGTCCGTGCACATGATCAATTCGTCGCAGCAGGCGGCGAACTTGTCGCGCCAGAAAATCAACTTTTCGGTGCGAAACCCGAGGATGCCGATCACATACGCGCCCTGCTCCTTGAAGCCGCGGGCCTGCGGAAAGACCGGGGCGACGCCCAGCCCGCCGCCGACGCAGACGACCTTGCGCGCGTGCCCCAGCGAACTCGGCACGCCCATGGGGCCGACCAGCGCGTAGAGCGTCGTTCCGGCCTTGCAGGTCTGCTGCATTTCCTTGGTCGTCTTTCCCACCGCCTGCACCACCAGCGTGACGGTGCCTTTTTCGCGGTCGAAATCCGCGATGGTCAGCGGGATGCGCTCGCCGGACTCGTGCGACATGACGATGACGAACTGGCCGGGCTTGGCGGCCTTCGCCATCATCGGATGCCGTATGACCAACGAGTAGGTGACGTCGGAGTAGTCTTCGCGCGCCAGAATTCGGAAACCCGTCCCTTGATTCGTTTCGACCATTGATCTTGCGCCCCTTCGGAAGCGACGGTTTCCGTCAATTGCGAGGACAACTACCCCCTCGGACGATTTCGGATTTGATGCAGCGCAAATTCTCGGCGCTCCCGCCCGCGGTCCTCCGCCCGGACCGCGCGCTGCGCTTAACCGATTGTATCGGTTGATTTTTCATGACTGCGAAGGACTCGAGGCCGGACCCTCCGGGCGGGGCGTCGCGTCGAGGCGGCGCCGCATTTCGGCAAAACTGCGCCACCCCATACGAATTGCGTAGATCGCGCCCGCGCGCCGGCGGCGCGGCGCAGCGACGGCGTCGTGCGATCGGACGCCGAACGGCCCGCTTTCGCCCATCGTCGGAACGTGTTTACATGGCCGTCCATGACGACCCCCGCGCGCTCCGGCGTTCTCGCCGTCGCCGGCCGCGCGCGCGCGGCGGCGTTGGCGCCGGATTGGCGCGCGCTGTTCGCCGGGGCGCTGGCGAAGGAAGTCGACGAGCGGCGCTTCTTCCTGTGGGTTCCCGTCGCGGCGATGGGCGGCGTCGCGCTCAATCTGGCGGCCGATCGCGAGCCCGTGCTGTGGCTGCCGGCGCTGTTGACCGCCGTCTTCGCCGCGCTCGCCTTCCTCTCACGCGCGCGGCCCGTCGCGCTCGGCGTCTGGGTCGCCCTGGCGGCGCTTTTCGCCGGCTTCCTCTCGATGGGCCTGCGCACCGCGCGCGTCGAGACGCCGGTGCTCGATCACATTCGCATCGTCAAATTGCAGGGCTTCGTCGAGGAAGTCGACATCCGCCCCGTCGGCGCGCGGCTCGTCCTGAGCGTCGTCGACGCCGGCGACATGCCCAAGAGCCTCGCGCCGCGCCGCGTGCGCGTGACGACGCGCAAGGCGCCGGGCGTCTCCGCCGGCGACTACGTCGCGCTTCAGGCGCGGCTGTTGCCGCCCTCGCGCGCGGTGCTGCCCGGCGGCTACGATTTCTCGCGCGACGCCTATTTTTCCGGCGTCGGCGCGGTCGGATCGACGCTCGGGGCGATCAAGATTCTGCCGCCGCCGCGCGAGGCCTCGTGGCGCCAGCGCTTTTTCGCGACGATCGATCAGGCGCGCAACCGCCTCGCCCTGCGCGTCGATGCGATCATCGGCGGCGACGAGGGCGCCATCGCCGCGGCGATGGTCACGGGCAAGCGCGATTTCCTCTCCAACGACGCCAAGGACCTGATCCGCGAGGCCGGCATCTTCCACATCATCACCATCTCCGGCGTGCAGATGACGCTGGTCGCCGGCATCTTCTTCTTCGTCGCGCGGCGGCTTCTGGCGCTTTCGCCGACGCTGGCCTTGAGCTACCCCATCAAGAAATGGGCGGCCGGCGTCGCCATGCTCGGCTCTCTCGGCTACGACGTCGTCACCGGCTCGCGCGTCGGCACCGAGCGCGCCCTCATCATGACGCTGATCGTGCTCGGCGCCGTCATCCTCGACCGGCGCGCGCTGACCATGCGCAATCTCGCGCTCGCGGTGCTGGCGATCGTAGCGCTGGAGCCGGAGGCGATCCTCGGCGTCAGCTTCCAGCTCTCCTTCGCCGCGGTCGGCGCGCTGGTCGCGGTGATGGAGGCGCGGTTCGCGCGCGTCGACCAGGGCGCCGATCCCTTCTTACCCACGCGGATTCGCCCGCCGCGGCGCGGCGCGTTCCTCAGCCATTTCGTCGACAAGCCGCTCGGGCTGATGCTGGCGACGCTGTGCGCGACCAGCGCCACCGCCTCCTTCATGGCCTATCATTTCCACGACCTCAGCCCCTACGTGCTGATCGGCAACCCGCTGACGCTGACGGTCATCGAATTCTTCGCCGTGCCCGGCGCGTTGCTCGGGACGGCGCTCTACCCCCTCGGCCTCGACGCGCCGGTCTGGCTCTACGTCGGCGCCGGCATCAAGTTTATTCTCTGGGTCGCGCGCTTCATCGCCGTCGCTCCCGGCTCGACGCTGCATCTGCGCGCCTTCGCGCCGTTCGCGCTGCCTTGCCTGAGCCTTGCGGTGTTGAGCGCGATTTTGTGGCGCTCCTGGCTGTTTCGCGCCACCGCCATTCCCTTTCTCGCGCTCGGCCTCGTCGGCGCCATGAGCGGTCCGCGCTACGACGCGATTATCGCGCCCTCGGGGGATCTCGCCGCGGTGCGCGACGCCGACGGCCGGCTCCAGGTCGTCGGCAAGCGCTTCAACGCCTTCGACGCCGAGCAATGGCTGACCGCCGACGGCGACGATCGCGATCCGGCCGCCGCGCGCGATCCCGACGCGCCCTGCGACCGGGTCGGCTGCATCGCCGCGCTGCCCGAAGGCCAGTCGCTGAGCGTGGCGACCGATCGCGCCGCGTTCGAGGAGGATTGCGCGCGCGCCGCCGTCCTCGTCAGCGCGCTAACCGCGCCGCCCGACTGTCAGGCGGAGGTCTTCGACGAACGGCGTCTCGCGCTGACCGGCGCCGTCGGGCTCGTCTGGGACGGCGCGCGCTTCCTCGTCAGCGCCGACCGCTCCGCCCTCATGGACCGCCCGTGGTCGCCCGCGCCCAAGCGCGCGCCGCCCGATCGCGTGGTGCGGCCGGGCCAGGGCGGCGCGAAGACGGCGGACCCGGCGGACGCGTCCCAGGATTCGCCGGAATAGAGGGTCGGCGCGCCCTATTGATTTCCATCAACGTCGCACGGGCGACAGCGAATATCGTGTGGGGCGTCGAAGCGGTTCGAATAAGGAAAGGGCCGCCCTATGCAAGAGCCAATCGAAATCGCGTTTCAGCACTGCGAGCCCTCGGAGGAGATTCGCGCCGCGATCGCCAAGCAGGCGCAGCGCCTGGAAAAGTTCAGCGACCGGATCACGAGCTGTCGCGTGGTGGTCACGGGGCCGCAGACCCGACATCGGCTCGGCGGACTCTATGAGATCGATCTTCGTATCGCCATGCCCGAGCACAAGGACGTGATCGTCGGCCGGGCGCACGGCGAAGCGGCCGAGCGCGAGCATCCTCTGGTGGCGATCCGGGAGGCTTTCGACGCGGCGGTGCGGCAGATCGAAGACGCGACGCGCGACATGCGCGGCCAGGTCAAGGGACACGCGGCGCCGGATCATGGCCGGGTGACGAAGTTCCTCGCCGGGCAAGATTGCGGCTTCATCGAAACTCCGGACGGCCGCGAAATCTACTTTCACCGCAACGCGGTTCTCGACCGGGCCTTCGACCGCTTGACCATCGGCTCCGAGGTGCGCTTCGTCGAGGAGGCGGGCGACAAGGGCCCGCAGGCGAGCACGGTCCGCCTGATCGGCAAGCATCACCCAGTCTGACCCAGGCAGGCGGCGGCGGCGTCCTCGCCGCCGTTTTCGCCTACGCCTCGGCGCCTCAGCAGGTTACGTGCATGAGCGCGACTTTTCTCTCCGACGATCGGTTGAACGTTCGAATGGCCTCCGGCGTCGGCTCCAGCAGCACATGGCAGCGTTTCTTGTCGAAATATGCGCTGGCCTCGGGGGAGAGGCGCACGTTACCCTCTTGGCCCGCTCCCACGATCAACAGATCGCAACCGTCCTCGAAGACGAACTTGGCTTCCTCTTTGGATATGACGTGGGAGGTCCCGTACTGTTGTTTCGAAAGCCGCTTTCGCCGCTTTTCGACCTTGCCGGAGAGGCGAATGATCACGTCGTGGTCGTAGGTCTTTCCGTCGACCGTGATCGAGCCGAATTCAGTCGCGTCGATCGGCATCTTGTTCTCCCGTGCGACCGTCGGACGCGGGAATCAGTGACCGACGGGGGCGGGCCACAGGCCGCGCAGCGGAAGCGGCAGCGTATCGACGACTTTCGCCGTCTCGCCTGGATCGAGCTCCTTGCGCAGCAGGTCGAAGACAGCCTTTGTCACGCTCAATCCGTCGCGCGGAAACTGCGGCGGCAGTTGGGCCGCGACCAGGGCGGCGAATTCCTCCGGCTGTCGTTCGTTTGCCGGTTTGCCGGTAAGACGCCAGCCCTCGTAATAGATCCCTCGCACGAGGGTCGGCAGTTGCGCCCCCAAGTGCAAAGCCTGTTCCGGCGTGAGGCGGTCGCGCAAGACATGCAGCACGGCGCGAAGCGCAAGATAAGCGTGATGCCGATCGCTGAAATGATGATCGTCCGCCAGCTTCTTCAGCCAGACGTTCGTTTGCTGAATCGTATGGTCCAGCGACGCCACCTGAGTTTCGTTCATGGCTAAAATCCTATTCGACTATAAATATATCTCGGCCCGATCGGGGACGGATTGATTCCGCTCAAACGCGGTTTTGTGAGCCGGGTTCATGCAAGTCGTGCGCACCGTCGAGGTTACGGGGGCTCGGCGATTCGAACTCGAGTTCCCTGTGGCGGGCCTCGGCCTGCGTTATAGAAAGGATGCGGAGGAATTCCGCGTCTTTCAGTTGGGAAGCGGGTTGGCGCGGCGCGGCCGCGCATCGCTTCGTTTGTCAGGAGCCCGATATGACCAAGCTCGCCATTCCGCACGACGCGTTCGTCTTCGTCGGCGACGGCCGCAAGGCGCTCTTCCTGCGCAACGCCGGCGACGAGAAGTTTCCGAACTTGGTGACCGAGCGCGTCTTCGTCGACGACGACAACCCGCCGACGCATGAGCAGGGAACCGACAGCCCCGGCCGCACCTTCATGAGCGCCCACGCGACCAACCGCGGCGCCATGGAGACGACCGATTGGCATGAAATCGAGGAGCATCGGTTCGCCCAGCGCGTGTCCGCCGCGCTGGAGGGTCTGGTTCGCGAGCGCGCCGCGCCGGCGCTGGTCATCGTCGCGCCGCCACGCGCGCTCGCCGACATCAGGCATGCGCTTCACGCCGACGTGAAAGCGCGCATCGTCGGCGAGATCGACAAGGACCTCACCAAGCATCCCGTTCGGGAAATCGAGCGGCATATCCTTGCGTGAAGGAGCGGGCGTCGCGGCCGCGCGAGTCGGCCCGTCGCGGTTGACCCGAGGCGAGCGAAATGCTGCCAGTTCGCGCGACGCGCAATCCAATCGCAGGAAGTCCCGTGGACTCGTCCCCCGCCGCCTTGAGCAACCCGCTTCTCCAACCGTGGAGCGGCCCCTTCGGCGCGCCGCCGTTCGAGCGCCTGCGTCCCGAGCATTTCCGTCCGGCCTTCGACGCGGCGCTGGCTGAAAGGCGCGCCGAGATCGCGTCCATCGCCGCCAACCCCGAGCCGCCGACCTTCGACAACACGATTGGCGCGCTGGAGCGCAGCGGCGCGGCGCTGCGTCGCGTCGGCCGCGTGTTCTTCCATCTGGCGGGCGCCGACAGCAACGACGCGCTGGAGCAGATCGAGCGCGAAATGGCGCCGATCCTGGCGCGCGAGCGCGACGCGATTCTCCTCGACGATGCGCTGTTCGCGCGCATCGACGCGCTCCACCGGGGGCGAGCGGCTCTGGCGCTCGACGCGGAGGCCGCGCGCGTTCTCGATCGTCATCATACGGCTTTCGTGCGCGCCGGCGCCGGGCTCGCGCCGGAAAAGAAGGCGCGGCTCGCCGCCATCGGCGAGCGGCTGGCGACGCTCGGGGTCGAATTCGGACAGAACGTGCTCGCCGACGAAAGGGCCTTCGCGATGATCCTCGAAGGTCCCGACGATCTCGTTGGGCTGCCCGAGAGCTTCCTCGCCTCCGCGGCGCGCACGGCGGCGGAGCGCGGGGCTCCCGGCAGGCACGCGCTGACGCTTTCGCGCTCCTCGGTCGAGCCGTTCCTGCAGTTCTCGGCGCGGCGCGAACTGCGCGAGAAAGTCTTCCGCGCCTTCGTCGCGCGCGGCGCCAAGGGAGGCGCGCACGACAACGGCGCGATCATGAGCGAGACCGTGCGGCTGCGCGCCGAGCGCGCGGCGTTGATGGGCTTTCCCTCTTACGCCCACTTCCGCCTCGCCGACACGATGGCCAAGACGCCGGAGGCGGCGCTCGGCCTGCTCAGGCGCGTCTGGGCGCCGGCGCGCGAGCAAGCCCGGCGCGAGGCGGCGGCGCTGCAAGACATGATCGCCGCCGAGGGCGGCAATTTCGCGCTCGCGCCGTGGGACTGGCGCTACTACGCGGAAAAGCGCCGCAAGACGCTCTACGACTTCGACGAGGGCGAATTGAAACCCTATCTGCCGCTGGAGGCGATGATCGCGGCGGCGTTCGACGTCGCCCATCGCCTGTTCGGCCTTTCCTTCGTCGAGCGCCGGGACATTGCGCTCTATCACGCCGACGCGCGCGCCTGGACGGTTCTGGGCCGGAGCGGCGAGCCGATCGCGCTGTTCATCGGCGATTATTTCGCCAGGCCCGCCAAGCGCAGCGGCGCCTGGATGAGCGCGCTGCGCGATCAGCAGAAGCTCGACGGCAAAATTCTGCCGATCGTCGTCAACGTGACGAATTTCGCGCGAGGCGGAGCGGGCCAAGCGTGCCTGCTGAGCATCGACGAGGCGCACACGTTGTTCCACGAATTCGGCCACGCGCTGCACGGTATGCTGTCCGACGTCACGTACCCCTTGCTGGCGGGAACCCATGTGGCGACCGACTTCGTCGAATTCCCCTCGCAGCTCTACGAGCACTGGCTCACGCGCCCCGAGACGTTGCGCCGCTTCGCGCGCCATTGCGTGACCGGCGAGCCCATGCCCGAGGCGCTGATCGAGCGCCTGCATGCGGCGCGGCGCTTCAACCAGGGCTTCGCCACCGTCGAATACGCGGCGTCGGCGCTCGTCGACATGGAGCTGCACCTGCAAGGCGATCCCGGCGAAATCGACGTCGCCGCCTTCGAGGCTAGCGAACTCGCCGGCATCGGCATGCCCGCGGCGGTCGCGCCTCGCCACTCGGCGCCGCATTTCCAGCACGTCTTCTCCGGCGAAGGCTATGCGGCCGGCTACTACAGCTATCTCTGGTCGGAAATCCTCGACGCCGACGGCTTCGAGGCGTTCGAGGAAAGCGGCGACGTGTTCGACCCCGCGCTGGCGGAGAGGCTCGAGCGCTTCGTTTACGCCGCCGGCAATCTTCGCGAGCCCGGCGCCGCCTACCGCGCCTTCCGCGGCCGCGATCCCGAGCCCGACGCGCTGCTGCGCAAACGCGGGCTTGCGTAGTCGCTGCCCGCGGTCATTTCTTGGCGTCACACGTCGTTCTGCCCGTGTCGACCCGGCGTGACTTCGCCTTCTACAATGAGCGCCGCCTTCACCGGGCGCTCGCCTGCCTCGCGCCGGGGGCCGTTTGGCGCGAAGATATAGCGCGCAGAGCCTGTAGCCATACAAAGACAGACAAAACCGTTGATGGAGTGGTAAAAAGGACAATCAGCAGACGGGCATCCAAATTGGCCGCGGCCAGAAGTGGCCTCGCTGCGGGGGTCCCTCACCGGGGGCGGGCCAGCTCAAATGTCTTCTATCAGGGGAAGGGCTGCTCAAATGTCGCCTATTCGGGGAAAGCGCGCTCGACCAAATCTCACGGCAATGCTCTTGATTGTCATTGCTTCGTGCCTGTTTTTCAACGCCAAAGCAAACGCGGATGTCAAGATAATTGTCAGTTTTACTGATATCGAACATGAAGTAGAGCCACATGTTGCAGAGCATAGCGTTGCCAGGACTAGCACAATAATTCTTACGAGCGATCACAAATTAAAATCAGAATTTGACTATGGTTGGGGCGGTCATACGGGGAGTGCTGTTATCGAGCTCGGTAAGCCTTACAGATTTACGACGTTCGCCGGATTTACTTATGTTAGTCGCTGGAATATCGTAAATGGCGCGATCGTTCATACAAATTTATCTGAATCGTATTCATTCTCATTGAGAATAACCACAAATGGTATTGACTCATGCACGGCAATAATTCAATATAAACTGAACCCCGGACACAAATTCTTTGAAGATAAGAGAATGTCGAATCACGAGGACATGAAAGATTCCGACAAGCACGCAGAAAACATCGCATGCACAATCTCTGCAATCAGCAACTGAAATTGCGATGATTCATCTCGGCGCGCGGCCCCGCAACGCCTTTGATCGCCAAGAGTCCTGGGCTCGCGCGCTCAGGCGCCAGCGCACTGAACGAACAACTGGACTTTGGCGATTGTGACCGCCGCCAGTCGCGGGCTCGAAAGGAGAGGCGGCCGCCGAGCAGAGCGGCTCCGCGACGCGCGCGCCTTGCCTCTGTTCGCCGACGGTCAGGGAGAAGTTTCAATGCGAGTAACGGGCGAGTCTCTCCGAGACGGGAAGGAGTTCTGCTTTATCGGCAAGCCGGGGAACGCTGCCGCCGCGAACTTCGTCGCCATAACGGATGACGAAGTGATCGTCACGCGGCGCGCGACCGACTTGTTTGCGCTTCCTGACGAGGTTCCGGTGATCGCGAACTGGCACGGCGAGTGGCGCACGGATGCCTTCCTGCTTACGATCGGTGACCTCAGGGCAAAGGCGCAGGAATTTGGACGCTAACGTCAAATCGGTTGCGCTGGCGACCCGGACGCGATCACCAGCACGACAATTTATGGGCAGGCGGCGTCCGAGCTCATCGCTGAAGCGAATGAACATTCGCGGCGCTTCGCGTCCCGGCAAGCCGCAACCGCCGCAAACGTGCGAAGAGGCATGAGGGAGCGCGCCTCATTCACGCTCGTCGCCTTTAAGTTCGGCGGGCCGGATCAAGAGAGGACTCGAAACCCGGGCGACGCTTAACCGCCCATTCGAAGCGATCCTTCCCGCGCGAGGGGGCGCCGCCCAGGCGCGACCGGCGCGCCTTCGCCGAAAGGTTTGTGGGCGACGGCGGTTTTTGGCTTTTCGCCCGAAAATCTGTAATATTCCTTACGTAAGCATTGGACATAGCCGCCGCCGCAAGAGCGCGAGCGCCCTTGCGCCGGCAAAGCGACGGGGGGCCAAATGCGTCAGGGGATCGGAAGTCTCGCTCTATGCCTGCTGATCGCGGCGGCCGGCGTTCTTCCGGCGTCGGCCGGCACGCTCACCTGGACGGTCACCAATCGATCGACCTATGCGGCGCAGGTCAGTTTCTATTCGCAAGACCGGGCGGCCGAGTGGCCCGGCGGCGGACGGTCCTGGGATCTCTTCGACCACGGCGCGCACACGTTCACGCTGCGTTGCCACACGGGCGAAAAGATCTGCTACGGCGCCTTCGTCTACCAGACCCATGCGCGCATCTGGGGCGTCGGCTACAACAACTCGAACTCCTGCACCGACTGCTGCGGCGTATGCGGCGCCGGGTCGTTGTCGAGCGCGCTCGGCGAGTGAGGCGGCGGTCTTGCCGACGCGACCGCTGGTCGCGCGCGGCGTCGGCGCGCGCGAAACGCGCCCAGTTCAGGCGGAGTAGCAAACCCGTCCGCGGCCGGAATCAGTAGACGATTTGCAGGCCGGGGCAGTGCTCGGCCGCCCAGTCGCGAAAGTCCTTGCTGCACAGCGCGCGGCGCTCCGCGGGCACGATCGGCATGCAGTTGAGCGTCGGCGTCTTGGGGCAAGCGAACGCGGCGGACCCCGGGCTCGACGGCGCCGTCTGGGCGAGCGCTCCGGCGCCGAGGGCGAGCGTCGTCATGAGCGCAATCGCGAATTTGAGCATCGACTCTCCGCCACGCCCCCGCCGAGGCGGGCGAACGTTGGTTGTGAACGACACGTGGTTACGGCGAAGCGGCGCGCGACGCAGTCGTCGGCGAGGCGGCGGCGGTCGATTTCGCCGCAGAGGCGGGGAACCCGGGCTCCTACGGTCGCCCAAACGGCTTATACTTGATCATGACAATAATGTTCGCCTCGCCTGCGGCTCTTGGTCCGGTTGACGACTTCGCAAAATTGACGAATACCGCTTTTTTCCGGTAAGCGGACCGTTTTAGCCGCCCCGGCGCGCGATTTCCGCGCCGGGCGAAAGACTTTCGGCGGCTGGCGCCGCGGCGGGCGGCGGCGCGGCGGGCGCGCGATTCGGCTCTCATCGCCGCCGCCTACGATCCGCTTGAAAATATTGTTATTTCTGCCGCCGAACTTCGCCCACTTTTGGGCTTCGATTCGACAAAATTGCTCTTTCTTGTTCAACGAATGTCAACCCGGGCGCCCGTAGGGGATCTACCCGAAGGTTTTTAGTATATTGCTAAGAATTGACTAAAAGGAATGTGCAGAGTTCGAGTCCTTCGAGCGTAACGATAGAGAGAGCGTCGATGTCCAGTGCGCAGGGAAACCCGTCTGAGGCCGCCAGTTCGTCAAACTCTCATCAAGAATCGCCCAGCCGACCCGACAGCGCGATCGCCCTCCCCAGGGCCTCCCAACTCTATCGACGGGACGCTGGCGGCGAGGGCGGCGACGCCGAGACCGGATCCGAGGCGCAAGACGACGCGGCGACGGTCGCCGCGGCCGAGCCCGCCGATCGGCGGCGCCCGTTCGGCCTTCTTCCGCCGCTGGCGGATTCCGACGCGCCGACCGCCGAGCAGCGGTCCGCGGGCTCCTGGCCGGGGCTCGGGCGGCGCTGGATGGTCGCGCTCGCCGCCGTCTCCGTCGCGGTCGCGTTGACGGTCGGCGCGAACACGCCGCTCCATGATGGGCCGGATCGCCTTCTCGCGCTGCAAGCGATCCCCTCGGCGCAGGCCTCCAGCGTCGATCAGCCGGCCGCGAACAGCGACGACGCCGAGGCGTCGCCCGCGGATTGGTCGAGCCGTGCGGCGCATTTGCAGTTCGCGGCCACGGCGCTCGCCATGTCCGCGGACGCGGCGACGAATTCGACCGGCGAGGCGGCGCCGGCGCAGGTCGCGCAGGTCAACGCCGCTTCGCCGGCGCCGGCGCCGGCCGCCGCGGGGGAGGCCGTGCGCGGCGTGAGCGACAAGGAAATCGTGTTCGGGATGGCGGCGGCGTTCAGCGGAGCGTCGCGCGAACTCGGCCGCCAGATGAAGATCGGCGTCGAGGCGGCGTTCGACCAGGTCGACGACGCGGGGGGCGTGAACGGGCGGCGCCTGCGGTTGGCGGCGGCCGACGACGGCTACGAACCCACCCGCACGGTCGGCGCCATGCAGCAGCTCTACGGCAAGGACCAGGTCTTCGGCTTCATCGGCAATGTGGGAACGCCGCCGGCGGCGGTCGCGCTGCCGTTTGCGCTCGATCACCACATGCTGTTCTTCGGGGCGTTCACCGGCGCTGGCCTTCTTCGGCGCGATCCGCCCGACCGCTACGTCTTCAACTATCGCGCCAGCTACGCCGAAGAGACGGACGCCGTGGTGCGCTATCTCGTGAAAGTGAGGCGGATCCAGCCGAATCAGATCTTGGTGTTCGCCCAGGACGATTCGTATGGCGATTCGGGCTACGCGGGCGTGGCGAAGGCGGTGCGCGCGCTGCCGGGCGACAACCCCGACATCGTTCGCGTCGGTTACAAGCGCAATACGGTCGACGTGCAGAACGCCGTGGCGCAATTGCACGCGTTCAAGGGGCAAATCAAGGCGGTGGTCATGGTGGCCTCGTACCGCGCGGCGGCGAAGTTCATCGAAAAGACGCGGGATATGTACCCCGCCTTGATCTACACCAATGTCTCTTTCGTCGGCAGCACGGCGCTGGCCGACGAGCTGACGCTGCTGGGGCCGCGATACGCCAAAGGCGCGGTGGTGACCCAGGTCGTGCCGGCGGTGAACAGCTACGCGTCGATCATCCTCAAATACAAGGCGGCGCTGGATAAATATTTTCCCGGCGAAGCGCCGGATTACGTCTCGCTCGAGGGTTACATCGACGCGACCATACTGGCCGAGGCCGTCAAGCGCGTCGGCTCGCAAATCGACACCGAAAAACTGGTCGACGAACTCGAACGGATGCGCGATTTCGACATGGGACTGGGAACGGTGCTGAGTTTCAGCCCGAACGACCATCAGGGCTCCCACAAGGTGTGGGGCACCGAGCTCGACGAGAACGGGCATTATCAACCCATCGATCTGCAGTGAGGCGGGCGCGGCCACGCGCCGAGCCGCCCGCGGCCTGGCGAGGCGCCTGCGGTCGCCCTTCGTCCGCCGATATCTCGTCCTGACATCGTAGATTGTGGTATTAGCTAACGATTAATATTAACTTAGAAGAAAATTAAATTATCTCGTGCAACTTATTCAGGAACCAATACCGATGCGGTCGTGGAGATTTCCATGGAACTGGCGTTTATGCTTATCACCGTGATCGTCAGCGCCGTGATGGCGGGGCTGGTCACGTACAAGATAAACGAGTCGAGAGAAAGCCACTGCTTCATCGGCAAGAAGGCGGAAGAATTATACTGTTCCGCCGAGTCCATCGACCGCGAACTGTCGCGGTTCTTCGGCGACCGCTATTCGATCACCGGATCCGGCCGGCCGAGCGCGACCTCCGGCGAGGACGCCTTGCAGCGGGCGGGAATGAAATTGGTCAACGCCAAGATGCTCGTCGGATTCTATTTCCCGACGCTGTCGCCCGCGCTGGCGCGCACGATCGCGGCGGTCACGACCGCTCACGCCAGCCTGCGGCTTTGGGAATCGGCCGGCGCCTCGGGCGGCGGCGATCTCCTCGTCGGCCTGGACAAAGACATCGTCGCCTTGAAGGACGCGCTCGAGGCCTTCAAGGCGGCGATCATCGAACAGGGACGCGCCGCCAACGATCGCATGCCGTTCCCGGCTTTCCGGCGCCCGGTCAAGCCGATGATCGAGGGGCGCGTCCTCAGGGTCGCCGCCTGAGCGGCGCCGCGCCGAAGCGGGATCTCTTACGAAGAATCCTTTCCTCCGAAGAGGCTGCCGAGCAGGCCGCCGGCGGCGCCCAGGGCCGCGCCCGCGGCGATGCCGCCAGCGGCGGAGTTGGCGCCCGCGTCGGCGCCGGCGCGCGGCAGGTAGCGGCCGATCTCCTCGGCGAGGTTGAGGATCGGCATGCTCTGCAGCCAGATGTGGCCGGGGCCGGTCAGCGTGGCGAGAAAGAGGCCCTCGCCGCCGAACAGGATGTTCTTGAAGCCGCTCACCATCTGAATGTCGAAGCCGACGCTCGGCTCGAACACGCCGACATGGCCGGCGTGCACCAGCAGCCGTTCGCCGGGCGCGAGGTCGCGCTCGACCAGCTCGCCCGAGAGATCGAGCCAAACGACGCCGGGGCCGGTGACCTTTTGCAGGATGAAGCCCTCGCCGCCGAAGAAGCCGGCGCCCAGGCGCTTCTGCCAGGCGAGCTCCAGGGTCACCGATTTCTGCGCCACCAGGAACGTCTCCTTGCGGCAGATCAGCGACTGGCCGGGTTGCAACAGCGCGGGGACGATGGCGCCGGGAAAGCGCGGCGCGAAGGCGACATGGCCGGCGCCGCCGGCGGTGAAGTCGGTGATGAAGAACGATCCGCCGCCGAACGAGCGCTTCAGGCCGGCGAAGAGGCCGCCGCCGGTGTGGGTGTCCATCGTCACCTGGTCGTTCATCCAGGCCATGGTGTTGGTCTGGCTGTAGACCGTCTCGCCCGGCGCGAGATCGATCGCCACCGTCTGCATCACCGTGCCGGAAATTTCGTAGCGCATGCGAAGGTTCCGCTCGAACTGAAGATAGGGAACGACGGCGCGACGCGTCGCGCTATTTCGTCGCCTGAATGCTGTCCGCGATCGCCTCGAGATCGCTGGCGTTGGCCTTCTCGCCGGCGGGAGATCCCCAGTAGTAGAGCATGAGGAACTTGGCTTTGGCGTTCGTCTTGACCAGCGTCAGGCTGATGTTGGCCGGACCGTCCTTGTCCTTGCCGGTGAAAGCCACGTCGAACGCGTCGAGCCCGTTGATCTTGGCGTCTTGGGTCTTCCCCGACTCGGAATTGATTTCGACGCCGCTCTTGACGAAGAACTTCAGGCCTTCCTCGAGCGCCGACTTCACGTCCTCCGCCGCGACCGCTTCGATCGCGACATAAATCCCGCCGTCGTCGGAAGTCGCCTCGACGCCTCCGTCGTAGGTCTTGGGCCCCCAGGAATCGGGAATGCTGACCGTGGCGATCGGATTTTCGTCGGGGATCGGAAAGGTCGCCGCGTTCGCCGCGGCGCCGGCGAGGCCCAACGCCAGGGTGGCGAGCAAGACAAAGCGCTTCATGGTCAATTCTCCGTGGGTCGGCTTTGAGACGATAGAGGAGCCCGCCGCAGGACGCGGCGGACGAGGAAGAGAGAGACGCGTGACGAAACGGGCGAACCCGGGGTCGGCCGCAAGAGCCGGCCCCGTCGGCCCTATTGGTTGGCGGCCGCGGCGATGTCGAGCTTGCTGACGAAAGCGGCGGGGTCGTCGATCGCCTCGAAATCCGCGGCCTTCAGCCCGCCGCTCTTGGCCTTGATCGAGATGGTGAGGTTCTTCGGCGCCTCGATGAATTTCTGCGCCTCGGCGGCGACTTTCAACGCCGACGGGTCGCCGCCGAGCAGCATCGGCGCCATCTGCCCGGTCATCGCCGACCATTGCTGCTTGAGCGCGTCGGCGCTCGCGCCCTGCTGCTTGGCGGTGAAGGCGAGCGCCTTTTCGAACAGGCCGGAATTGACGACCTTGATTTCCAGCGACGAGATGCTGCATCCGAGCAAGGCCGCCAGGCGGGCGCTGTTGTCGGGGCTGAACAGCGCGGGGTCGATGTCGCCGAAATTCGCCGTGAGGCGGATCGAGCCCATCTGCGCGCCCTCGATCGTCAGTTCGTCGAGCGTAAACGTCTTGGCGGCGGGCTGGTAATCGGCGCCGATGACCAGCGCCATCTCGAGCTTGGAATAGCCGAGCTCGGCGAGGTTCTTGCCGAACTCCGAGTCGGGCGACGGCTCGACGATGAGCCCGGTGAGTTTGGTGTCGCCGTGCTTGAGGATATCGCCGTCGTAGCTGGAGCGAACCTCGGCCGAGGCGAGCGCAATGTGGATCGTCTTGCCCGGGCCGCTCTCGGCGTCCGGGGCGACGATGTCCAGCGACTGCCAGGTCAGGTGGCCCAGGCGCCCCTTCTGGGCGGCCTCCTGCGGGGCGCCGACCGCCTTCAAGGCGTCGGCGAGATCCAGGCCCTCCAGGCGAAGCGCGCCCGACTTGAGCGAGTACGCGCCGCCGTTGTCGGTTCCCGACGCCTCCATCGCCGCGAACCCGAGATCGCCCACCTTGCCGGCGTCGATATGGTTGGCGGCGACGTCGTGAATATGGATCTTGCCGCCTTCCTTCGTGGCGATGTCGATCGAGGGAATCGAAATCTTGTCGGCCTTGAACTTCTGCACCAGGACGCGTTCGTCGGCTTCGGGCGTGTCCGGCGTCAGCATTTTGACGATTTCGTCTTTGCTCAGATTGGCGTTGACGAAGTCCGCGCGCGCGATGACGAGAGCGCTGCCGTCCTGCTCATGGGCGGTGAAGTTTTCGATCGTGACGTCGCCGCCGCCGCCGAACGGCCAGGCGAAGACCAGGGAAGCCGGAACGATCGACGCCCCCGCGGCCAGGGCGAAGGCGAACAAGCGGGCGCGAGCGCTCGCGCGATTGGGATGATGAAGCATAGTTTGCCCCCTGCCGACGGATGTCCTCGCGACAGGCGAGGCTCGGCCGCACATTTGCCCAGCTTCGGCGAATTTGCAAATCGCCGCTTCGGGGCCCGCTTCCTTTACGGTCCGCCCCGCGCCGGCGCGCCTTCGCCGGGCCCGTCGCCTCTGGGGTCGCCGTGAATTTCTTCGGGGGAGACGGCGCCTGCGCGCCCGCGGCGCCCCTTGCGGCGCGGCGAATTCACGCTAATCCTGCGTTCGCGCGGGCTTGGCGAGGGGCGGACGATGGCGGGGCGGGCCGAGGGCGGAGTGGCGGATGAACTGGCGCCGCCGATCGCCGTCGAGCTCATCGCCGTTTTGGTCGCCGTCGTCGACGGGCGACCGAAGGTGATGACGATCGACGACGGCCTGGCGCTGCCGTCGGGACCGTTCGAGGTCGGGCACCGCTCGCTGCAGTCGGGCCTGCGCGCCTGGGTGGAGCGGCAGACCCGCCATCCCATCGGCTATGTCGAGCAGCTCTACACCTTCGCCGATCGCGACCGGCGCGGCGGCGCCGACGAGGCGCGGGCGATCTCGATCAGCTATCTCGGCTTGACGCGCGCCGAGGACGCCGCCGCGCCGCACGCCGGCTGGCGCGACTGGTACGATTATTTCCCCTGGGAGGATCATCGCGCCGGCGCGCCGCGCCTCGTCGACGCGGCCCTCGCGCCGAACTTACGCGCCTGGGGGGAAAGCGCGCCCGATGCGGCGACGCAACGCGGCCGCTGGCGGCGCGCTGCCGTCGCCTTCGGCCTCGAGGGCTGCCGCTGGAACGAGGAGCTGGTGTTGCAGCGCTACGAGCTGCTGTTCGAGGCGGGCCTGGTCGCGGAGTCGCGCCGCGAATCGCGCGCCCGCGCCCCTGCGGCGACGGGTCGCGCGATGAACGGCGATCACCGGCGCATTCTCGCCACCGGCATCGCGCGGCTGCGCGCCAAGATCAAATACAACCCGGTGGTGTTCGAGCTGCTGCCCGCGACCTTCACGCTGTCGCAGTTGCAGCGCTGCGTCGAGGCGCTGGCCGGCCTGCTCGTCCACAAGCCGAATTTCCGCCGGCTGATCGAGCAGCAAGATCTGGTCGAGGAGACCGGCGAAACCGCCGCCGATACGGGCGGCCGGCCCGCCAAGCTCTATCGGTTCCGCACCGCGGTGCGCGAGGAGCGGGCGCTGGCCGGCACGAAATTGCCGCTCGCGAGGGCTTGACGCCAAATATACTCATGATAAGTATATCTCGGATATGCTCAACGTGAGTATAAAACATGACCGTGCACGTGGAAACGCCCGCCGGGGTCAGCCGGCTTTACGAACGCGTCGCGCGGGTGATTCCGCCGATGGAATGGCCGGCGTTCGCCGCCGACATCGAGGCCATCGAGGCGCTGAAGAAGCGCCGCGACGCGGTGATCCTCGCGCATAACTACCAGACGCCGGAAATCTTCCACTGCGTCGCCGATTTCGTCGGCGACAGCCTCGCCCTGGCGCGCGAAGCGGCGAAAGTCGACGCGCGCGCGATCGTGATGGCGGGCGTGCATTTCATGGCCGAGACCGCCAAGCTGCTCAATCCGGAAAAGACCGTGCTGATCCCCGATCCTGAAGCCGGCTGCTCGCTCGCCGAATCGATCACGGCCGAGGACGTGCGGGCGCTGCGCCGGCGCCATCCCGGCGTCCCCGTCGTCACCTACGTCAACACCTCGGCGGCGGTGAAGGCGGAATCGGACGTCTGCTGCACCTCCGGCAACGCGCGCCGCGTCGTCGAGTCGCTCGGCGCGCCGCGCGTCATCATGCTGCCCGACAAGTATCTGGCGGCCAACGTCGCCCGGCAGACGAAGGTCGAGATCATCGCGTGGGACGGGCGCTGCGAGGTGCACGAGCTCTTCACCAGCGCCGACGTGCGCCAGTTGCGCGAGGACCATCCCGGCGTCGTCGTGCTCGCTCATCCCGAGTGCCCGCCCGAAGTGGTGGAGGAAGCGGACTTCGCCGGCTCGACCGCGCAAATGTCCGCCTTCGTCGCCGACCGCAAGCCGCGGCAGGTCGTGCTGCTCACCGAATGCTCGATGAGCGACAACGTCGCGGTCCGCTTTCCCGACGTCGAGTTCGTCCGTCCCTGCAACCTCTGTCCGCACATGAAGCGGATCACGCTGGCCAACATCCGGCGCGCGCTGGAAGAGAACCGATACGAAGTGACCATCGATCCGGCGATCGCGACGCGGGCGCGCCGCGCGGTCGAGCGGATGATCGTGCTGTGAGCGCCGATCTTCGCACGCTCGACGGCCGCGTCGCGATCGTCGGCGCCGGGCTCGCCGGCCTGATGACCGCGCTGCGCCTCGCGCCGCGCCCGGTCGTCGTCGTCTCCAAGTCGCCGCTGGGCGCCGAGGGCTCGACCCTGTGGGCGCAGGGCGGCCTCGCCGCCGCCCTCGGGGCCGACGACAGCCCGGAACTGCACGCGGCCGACACGCTCGCCGCCGGCGACGGGCTCTGCGTGGCGGCGATCGTCGAACGCTTCACCCGCGCGGCGCCGCAGGCGATCGAAGAGCTGGCGCGCCTCGGCGTCGCGTTCGATCGCGCATCCGACGGCGGTTTTGCGCTGGGGCTGGAGGCGGCGCATCGGCGCCGCCGCATCGTCCACGCCGGCGGCGACGGCACGGGACGCGAGCTGATGCGCGCGCTCGTCGCCGCGGCGCGCCGCACGCCCTCGATCCGCGCGCTCGAAGGATTCGAGGCGCGCCGGCTCATCGTCGAGGATGGCGCGGTGAGAGGGCTGCTCGTCGTCGGGCCGCAGGGGCCGCTCACGCTGGCCGCGGACAAAGTGGTGATCGCCACCGGCGGCGTCGGCGCCCTTTACGAGGTCGGCACCAACCCGAACGGCAGTTTCGGCCAGGGCCTGGCGCTCGCCGCGCGCGCCGGCGCCGAACTCGCCGACGTCGAATTCGTGCAGTTCCACCCGACCGCGTTCGATGGGCCGGCGCGGCCGGCGCCGCTGATCAGCGAGGCCGTGCGCGGCGAAGGCGCCGTTCTGATCGACGAGACCGGCGAGCGCTTCATGCTGGACACGCCCGGCGCGGAGCTGGCGGCGCGCGACGTCGTGGCGCGCGCGATCTGGCGGCGGCGCGCGCAAGGGCATCGCGTCTTCCTCGACGCGCGCCGAGCGCTCGGCGAACGCTTCGCCGCGCGCTTTCCCGTCATCGCCGCGTTCTGCCGCGAGGCGGGCGTCGATCCGGCGCGCCAGCCGATCCCGGTGCGCCCCGCCGCGCATTATCACATGGGCGGAATCGCCGTCGACGAAGAAGGGCGCAGTTCGCTGCGCGGCCTATGGGCCTGCGGCGAGGCGGCCTCGACCGGCCTGCACGGCGCCAATCGCCTGGCGAGCAATTCCCTGACCGAAGCGGCGGTGTTCGCCGGCCTCGTCGCCGACAGCGTCGCCGGGGCCTCGTTCGCGCGCGGCGCGCCGCCGCGTCCGATAGTATTGCCGTCCGCCGCCGACCCGAGCGCCGTTCGCCCGATCCTCTCCGCCGCCGCGGGAGTGATGCGCGAGAGCGAAAATCTGGCGTCGGCCGTCGGCGTGTTGGCGGAGCTGGCGCTCGCGGGCGGACCCGCGGCCGATCCCGCCGCCGTCGCCCTGATGATCGCGCTCGCCGCCTTGCGGCGCGAGGAGAGCCGCGGCGCGCATTGCCGGACCGACTTTCCCTTGAAGGCGAGCGAGGCGCGGCGCTCGACGCTGCGGCTCGCCTCGGCGCTCGCCTTCGCCGGCGATCGCGCGCCGACGGCGGCCGCGCGGAGGGCGAAGGGGTGAACGCGGCGCGACTTCCCACGATCCTGATCGAGCCGATCGTGCGCGCGGCGCTGCTCGAAGACCTCGGCCGCGCCGGCGACATCACCAGCGACGCGATCGCGCCGGGCGACCTCATGACGAGGACCGCGATGATCGCGCGCCAGGACGGCGTCGTCGCCGGGCTCGACGTGGCGGCGTTGGCGTTCCGCCTGATCGATCCCGCGATCGTCTTCGTCGAGCGGCGGCCCGACGGCGCGCGCGTCGCGCCGGGCGATGCGATCGCGCTGATCGACGGCCCGGCGCGCGGCGTTCTCACCGCCGAGCGCGTCGCGCTGAATTTCCTCAGCCGCCTCAGCGGCGTCGCGACCGCGACAGCTTCGCTCGTCGCCGCGGTCGCGGGGACCAGGGCGCGCATCGTCTGCACGCGCAAGACGACGCCGTTGCTGCGCGGGATCGAAAAATACGCGGTGCGCGCGGGCGGCGGCGCCAACCATCGCTTCGGCCTCGACGACGCGGCGCTGATCAAGGACAACCACGTCGCCATCGCCGGCGGCGTCGCCGAGGCGATTGCGCGCGTGCGCGCGCACGTCGGCCATCTCGTCAAGATCGAGGTCGAGGTCGACACGCTCGCCCAGCTCGACGAGGCGCTTCGCGTCGGCGTCGACGCGGTGCTGCTCGACAACATGTCGCTCGAAGACTTGCGCCGCGCGGTGGCGACGATCGCCGGCCGCGCCATCTCGGAGGCCTCGGGCCGCGTCACCAGGGAGAGCGCGCCGGCGATCGCCGCGACCGGCGTCGATCTGATCTCGGTCGGCTGGCTGACCCACAGCGCGCCGATCCTGGACATCGGGCTGGATTATCGGGGGTAAGGGGCTCTGCGTTTAGGCGGGAGCGACTCGCTCTCCCCGCAGGCGGGGAGAAGGGACGCGGCGCGACATCGCGCCGTGCGTCGAGCTAATCGCAACACGCTCTCGGCGCGCGCCGACCGCGACAAAAAGCGCTGGGCCCCGGCGCATTCAAGCGAAGCGGGGCCCTGTTTCGCTTCTGCGAAACGTTCTGGGATGTTGCAGATGATATTGCGGCGCTCGAGACGCTTGGCCTTCGCATCCGCGGCCGCACGGTGAACGTCAAATTTTCGGAGACGCCGTTCCGCCTTGGCGTATCGGGCGGCGTTGGCGTCGCGACCTCGACGACATCGAGGTCAGAAATTCTGCCCCGGCGGAGTCATGGCTACCCCGTTCTTTCTGTCGGCCCGCGATGGCGAGGCCGACGCTTGGTTTGCCTGCGAGCCGCTCGCGCGACTTGAGACAACGCGGGCAGGTTCCGCCCCGATCGGCGGCCTGTCAAATCAAATTTTTTCCTTCCCCCCGGAATGTTTAATGCACTCCCGCCGCCTCCACCGCCGCGATCGCGGTCATGTTGACGATGCCGCGCGCGGTGACCGAGATCGTCAGCACGTGCGCGGGCTTGGCGGGGCCGACGAGGATCGGGCCGACGGGCAGGGCGTCGGCGATGACGCGGGTCATCTGCAACGCGGTCGAGCCGGCGTCGAGATTGGGGAAGATCAGCACGTTGGCTTCCCCCGACAGCCGGCAGTCGGCGGTCACCCGCGAGCGCGCGATCAGCGACAGCGCCGTGTCGGCCTGCATCTCGCCGTCGATCTCGAAATCGGGCGCGCGCGCGTTCACCAGCGCCAGCGCCTCGCGCATCTTGCGCGCCGAAGGCGTGTCGGCCGAGCCGAAGTCGGAATGGGAGATCAGCGCGATCTTCGGCGTCACGCCGAAGCGGCGCACGTGATGGGCGCAGGCGAACGCCAGATCGGCGATCTCCTCGGCGGTGGGCTCGGCGCGCACGTGCGTGTCGGCGAGAAAATAGGCGCCGCTGCGCGCGATGACCAGCGACAGCGCGGCGAAATCCTTGGCCCCCGGCGCGAGGCCGACGATGTCCTTGATGTGCCTGAGGCTCGAGGCGAAGCGCCCTTCCAGGCCGCAGATCAGCGCATCCGCTTCGCCGCGATGCAGCGCCAGCGCGCCGATCACCGTCGCGTTGGTGCGCGCGATGGTGCGCGCGGCGTCGGGCGTTACGCCCTTGCGCCCGGCGACCTCGAGATAGGTCGCGACGTAGTCGCGGTAGCGCGGGTCGCGCTCGGGGTCGACGATCTCGAAATCCTTGCCGGCGCTCATCGTCAGGCCGAAGCGCTTGATGCGCTCGCGGATCACCTCGGGGCGGCCGATCAGGATCGGCTCGGCGAGGCCCTCTTCGAGCACCACCTGCGTCGCGCGCAGCACCCGCTCGTCCTCGCCTTCGCTGTAGATCACGCGCTTCTTGGCCGCGCGCGCCTTGGCGAACAGCGGCTTCATCATGAAGCCGGAGCGGAAGACGAAGCGCGACAGCCGGTCGGCGTAGGCGTCGAAATCAGCGATCGGCCGGCGCGCGACGCCGCTCTCCATCGCCGCGCGCGCCACCGCCGGGGCGATGCGCAGCATCAGGCGCGGATCGAACGGACTGGGGATCAGCGAGGCGCGCCCGAACGGCGCGGCTTCGCCGCTGTAGGCGCGCGCCGCCACCTCCGAGGGCGTCTCGCGCGCGAGCGCGGCGATCGCCTCGACCGCCGCGTGCTTCATCGCCTCGTTGATGTCGCTCGCGCCGACGTCGAGCGCGCCGCGGAAGATGTAGGGAAAGCACAGGACGTTGTTGACCTGGTTGGGATAATCGGAGCGCCCGGTGCAGATCATCGCGTCGGGGCGCGCTTCGTGGGCGAGCTCGGGCATGATCTCGGGCGTCGGATTGGCGAGCGCCATGATCAGGGGATCGCGCGCCATGCGCTTGACGTGCTCGGGCTTGAGCACGCCGCCGGCGGAAAGTCCGACGAAGACGTCGGCCCCCTCGATCACGTCGGCGAGGGTGCGCGCCGTCGTCTCCTGCGCATAGGCCGCCTTCCAGCGGTCCATCAGCTTTTCGCGGCCCTTGTAGACGACGCCTTCGATGTCGCAGACGAAGACGTTGTCGCGCTTGACGCCGAGCGAAACCAGGAGGTTGAGCGAGGCGAGCGCCGCCGCGCCGGCGCCCGAGCAGACGACCTTGACCTCGCCGAACGTCTTGCCGGTCAGCTCCAGCGCGTTGGTGACCGCCGCCGAGACGATGATCGCCGTGCCGTGCTGGTCGTCGTGGAAGACGGGAATGGCCATGCGGGCCTTCGCCTTCTCCTCGACCTCGAAACACTCGGGACCCTTGATGTCCTCGAGGTTGATTCCGCCGAAGGTCGGCTCCAGCGCGACGATGATGTCGACGAGCTTGTCGACGTCCTTCTCGTTAACCTCGATGTCGAACACGTCGATGCCGGCGAACTTCTTGAACAGGACCGCCTTGCCTTCCATCACCGGCTTGCCGGCGAGCGGGCCGATGGCGCCCAGGCCGAGCACGGCGGTGCCGTTGGTCAGCACCGCGACGAGGTTCTGGCGCGCGGTGAGGTTGGCCGCCTCTTCCGGGTCGGCGACGATCGCCTCGCAGGCGAAGGCCACGCCGGGCGAATAGGCGAGCGCCAGGTCGCGCTGGTTGCCCAGCGGCTTGGTCGCGGCGATCTCCAGCTTACCGGGGCGCGGCTCGCGATGGTAATGCAACGCGTCGGATTTGAGTTCGGCCGCGCCTTCGCTCGACATGCTGGTTTCCTCGCCCTAGGTGCAGACGGACTGTTGCCGCAAGCGCGGCGCTTGGGCAAGGGCGAGGGCGGGGAAAGTCGGACGCCTGCGCCGACCCGGCAAGTTTCCACACCGCTCACTTCGGGTCGAGAAACGCCTGCCATTGCTCGTGCGTGCCGTAGTAGACGTTGCGGTCGACGTGGCCGTCGATGCCCGGGATCGCGCCGTCGGCCTGGTATTGCCAGAACTTCCAGGGGCGCGAGCCGTAGGGCACGGCGGGGTTGTGCTTGGTCGAGCGCACCCAGATCGGATAGTCGGCGAAGGCGCCGTCGGCGAGGATCGCCCGGTAGAAGTCGAGCGAGGTGTAGATGATCGGCCGCTTGCCGAAATGGCGCTCGATCTCGTCGAGCATCACCTTCATGTCGGCGATCGTCGCGTCGCGTTCGAGATGGCGCCGGCAGGTTTTCGAGTCGGGCGTCGGCTCGACGTCGAGCACTGGGGGCAGCGCGTCGTCCTCGACCGGCACGTTCTGTTCGAACCAGGTCGCCTCCTCGATCGGCGACCGGCACCAATAGACGAAGTGGTAGGCGCCGTGCGGAATGCCCGCCATCTTGGCGCCCTGCCAGTTGGCCTGGAAGCGCTCGTCGAGGTGGTCGCCGCCCTCGGTGGCCTTGATCCAGACGAACTTGACGCCGCTTCCGGCCACCGCGTTCCAGTCGATGGTTCCCTGATACTTGGAGACGTCGATGCCTTGAATCGGGTAATCCCCCGGCTTAGGCAAGTTGTCGTCGAATTCGAGCGGGCCGGCGCCGCCGCCGCAGCCGGCGAGCGCGCCGCCGAGGGCGGCGACGAGGCCGAGGCGAATGAAGATTCGAGCTGGGGCGGGCAGGGACGGGGTCATCAGCTCCACGACTATACAGGCGCGAGGCGGCGGGCGAAACGCATTCTTTTCATCCGGTCGCGGTTCGTCGCAGGTTAGAACGTGCGAGGTAACGATTCGTTAATGGCCGCCGGCCTTGACCGGCCCCGCGCCGGCGCGGCATGGATTCGAGCGACATGCCGACCGGAAATCCTCCCGCCGTGCGGGGCGCGGCCATCGCTCTAATCGTCGCCGCCGGTCTCGGCGGCGCTTCGGCCGCCGAATGCGGGCCCGACAAGCTCGGAACGTCGCGCGTCGTCGAGGTCGGCGCGCGCGGCGGCCTCGCGGTCGGCTTGAAGACCTATCCCAAGACGATCGCGCTCGCCGACCACGAAGTGATCCTCACCTTCGACGACGGCCCCGACGCCGAGACGACGCCGCAGATCCTGCGCGCCCTCGCCGACCAGTGCGTGCGCGCCACCTTCTTCGTCATCGGCCGCAAGGTCGACGCGCTGCCGGCGCTGGCGCGGCGCGAGCTCGCCGAAGGCCACACGATCGCCCACCACACCTACACCCACCCGCAGCCGACGCTGCGCTACATGAGCGCGCCGCAAGCGCGCGCCGACATCCTCGAGGGCATGATCGCGGTCGAGCGGGTGGTCTACGGCGCGGATTTTTCCGCCGGCGAGCCGACCGATCTTTCGCGGCTGAAGCTGCATACGCCGTTCTTCCGCTTTCCCGGCTTCGCCGACACGGCGGACCTGCGCGAGTGGTTCGCTCAGAACGGCGTGGCGATTTTCGGCACGGATCTGTGGGCCTCCGATTGGCTCGAGATGAAGCCCGACGAGGAGCTGAAGCTCGCCCTCGCCCGGCTGGAGGGGCCCAAGCGCGGCATGCTGCTGTTCCACGACAACCGGCAATGGACCGCCGACATGATGCCGGCCTTCTTGAGCGAGCTGAAGAAGCGCGGCTATCGCGTCGTTCACATGGTCGCCGGCCCCGGAAACGGGCCGACGATGGACGCGCCTCCCGGCTGGCGCTCGGAGACCGAGCGCACCATCGGCGCGCTGAAGCCGCGGCTGGAGAAAGGCGCCGCGAGGCGGCCGCCGGGGCCGATCCCTGTCGAGCCGGCGCCGAGCGAGTAGGGCGACGGCGCCCGCCGGCGACGGCTTCTCCCGTCGTCATCCCCAAGTTCGCGCTAGGGCATGCACACAAGTGGAATTCCATTTGTGCGTCAGATAGATACGCCTCATGAAGGCGCGCCCCCTTCCCCCCCTTGCGGGGGAAGGTGGCCCGACGAAGTCGGGTCGGATGAGGGGGCGCGCCGCAAGGCGCGTTGCTTTGGCATAGCGGGAGTTTGCTGATTTATACCATATAAACTGTCGCGGAACGTGGATATGTTGACAAGTGCGCCTTGCGGCGCGCCCCCTCATCCGGCCGGCTCCGCCGGCCACCTCTCAGCGAACCGAAGGTTCGCCTGACACCCGCAAGGGGGGAAGGGGCGCGCCGCCTTCGAGATGTGTGAATCGTCTAGCAAGTTCGCGGGGACGATAAGGGTCAGTTGGAAGCCCCACGGTCCGCAATCCGGACTCAGGCCCCGATCAGATGCGCGGCGATCTCGCGCGCGCGGGGCGCGCGGCGGTGTTCGAACAGATAGACGCCCTGCCAGGTTCCCAGCGCCAGCCGGCCGCCGACGACCGGAATTGACAGGCTGACATTGGTCAAAGCGGAGCGGATATGGGCCGGCATGTCGTCCGGCCCCTCGTCGTCATGGGCATAGCGGCCCTCGTCTTCGGGCGCGATCGCCTCGAAAAACGCTTCGAGGTCGTCGCGCACCGCCGGCGCCGCGTTCTCCTGGATCAGCAGCGACGCCGAGGTGTGGCGGCAAAACAGGGTCAAAAGGCCGGTTTCTATCCCCTGCGCCGAGGCCCAGGCGACGAGGGCGTCGGTGAACTCATAGAGGCCGCGGCCGCGTGTTCGGACCTTGAGAATGGTGGCGAATTGGCGCATGCGCCCGTCATACAGGGAACGCACAGGGCGGGGAATTGCGGAGCGCGGCGCCGTTGACGATGCGCCTTGTCGACGCGCTCGACGAGCGCGTCAGCGCCGCAGGCGCGAGCGAGGCCAGCGGCCGCGCCCGCAGCCGCAAACGCAAACGGCGGCCCGAGGGGCCGCCGTCTGAAGCAATGGTGCGGTCAAGAGGACTAAGATAATCCTTTGATTCCAGACACTTGCGGCCAAGGTTGGGATTATAAGCACCCTTGAAGCCTAACGGTTATTTTGAGCGCCGCCCAACCTAACCGGGCGCGCGAGCCGGCCGCGCCGCGATTCGCTGTCGGCGTCGCGCTTTCGTATTCGGCTCGCGCCGGCAAAGCTATTTCCAGTCGAGCGGCTTGCGTGAAAGTAGCGCGTCAGACGCCAGATCGTGCATAGAAAGCAATCTTCTGAAAGCGGCAAGTTTGTGTTGGGCGAGCGGCCATTCTGTGCTCTAAGGGTGGCGAGCCGGGCGGACGTTGCAGGGCCGCGCCGGCTCTTGATCAACGAACTATTAGGGGATAGCCCGTGACCATTGCAAATTTTAGCACAGAATCCGCCGACCACAAAAGCGATTTTGCGGAGGCAATCGCGCTGCCTGCATCCATCTTGGGGCTTCGACCGCGCATTCAAGACATGCGCAACGGCACGTTTCAACCGATTGTATTGATCGACGACGGAGCGAACGGCGCGGCTTGCTTCGGCGAACCCCGGCCGACGATGCGCGAGGCTTCGGACGCCGCGCGCGGCGCTTGCGAGGCCGCGTTACCGGCTGGCGTGTGGCGCAACGGATGGCGAGCCGCGTAGGCGCGCCGGACCTTCGATCGCAGACCACGGCCGCCGCTCACACTGGCGGCCGTTTCGTTCTTGAGGGCTGGCGAGAATCTTCGCCGCCGGTGCAAACTCGTTGTTGCGCACCCCACAAATCTCGACCACTGTCAAGCCTACCCGGACTCAGTGAACAAGAGCGAGCGGTTTTTTTTGTTCAATGAATCCGGGCGACTCAGAGAGTGGCAACGGCCGTCGCCGTCAGAAAATGCAGATTTTCGACGCGAACGTCCCATTAGTAGAGGCTGCGATGATCGCGGAATGTGAGTCAAATGACGAGACCGCGCTTGCTGCAGTAATCGCGAGCCAAATGGCCGACTACAAGGCAACGAGATCGACGCGGAACGTAGGCGAGTTCGACTGCGCGCTGCGGAAGCGCTACCCGGAATATCGAATATCGAAGCCAACGCGAGTCAAGCGCGCCAGCGTTCCGCCTTTGCCGCAAGCGCGGATAACGCTGTTGAAAGCCGACTTTAAAGCCGGCGGCAGGCGGCCGAAGGTCATCGACGAAGGCGCACGCGGGCAAACTGAGGACAGGAATGGCAAGAAGCTGTTCATTCTCGAAAGGCCGGTGAAGCTGACGACTGGCGAAATCTACGCATACATTTTGCTGCTATTCGAGCGGCGGAGCAGGCCCGCGCATGACTTCCCGCGACCTCTAAACGCCTCTCTGGCTTGGACGCCGGACATTGTGCAGAAACGCTTAGAGGGCGCGTTTGCCGTGCACTGGCAGGAAGCCGCGCCCGACGTGGAGGCGACGGCGTGCACTGAGAAGCGCGACCGTGAGCAGGCGGAGCACGCGAAACACATTATGGAAGAGCGCGCCAGACTGGAAAAGTCTGGCGAAACCGCGCAAGTGGGCAGACCTCGCAGCGTTGAGGCTGAGCCTGACGGCGTTCACGCGCATCATATCGGCGTCCGGCCGACCGCCGACCGTGGCAGTTACGACAATTCCGACGACGAAGTTGTGGCAGAGTACGAAACCGGACGGCGTATCGAGGTCCGGGGAACGGAACGCGCGGAGCAGGCGCGAAGGCGTCAATTGAAAAAATGGGTGAGTGACGCGGAACGCCGCGTTCGGGATGACCCCGCTTTGTTTGCGCGAGTATGCAAGGTTGAGGATCGAACCCGCGCCCGCGACATGCTTTCTATCGACGACGTGAGGACAGACGAGGCTCTCGGCTGGATCGTCTTAGAAAAGCCTCTGGTCGACGGCGAGCCGGTGACTCCACAAGAGCAAGCGCGTCGAGACATTGTCGAGTGGATGAAATCCGGCATGAGCCAAAGAGAATTTTGCCGGTCAAAAGGCGTTGGGCAAACCTCATTCCGGAACACGGTTGCAAAATTCTGCGCCGGCGTCGCAGAGCGGTTAAACGCCAGCGGCGTAACGGTGCGAGCCGAGCCGGTTCTATACAAGAATCCCGACCTTCTTTTCGGCTTAGACGCCATCGCCAACGCGCTCGGCAAAACTACGAAAAAGACGCAAAGCTTGATTGATACCGGCTCGATTCCCGTTGGGGAAATCGGCGGCCGTTGGTGCGCAAGCGTCAAAATGCTTCGCCCCTATTCGGCTCGCAAAGCTCGCGTGGCCAATGACAACGTCGAACGCGCGGCCATCGCTGCAGCGGCCTGAAAACCTTTGACCCGCCATGCCCCGGCGCGGTCCAAGCTTCCTACCCCCATTCCAGAGACAGGCACGCGTCCCCTCAGCGCGCAGCCTAGCGCCGGCCGTTGAGTCGCCCAAGGTTCCGGCCGGCGCATCAATTCCCGACACCGCAAGTGTTGTCGGGTTTCCCTGGCTGGCCTTCGGGCCGGCCTTTTTGTTTGCCAGCAACGTCCGCCGATTTCAGCGGAGTTAAACGAGAAAGAGCAACGATATGAATATTGCAGAAGCAATTGATAGAGAAGCGGCTTTCGATCCACTTTTCGCAATTACAGATGTCTGCGAATTTCTCAACTTTAAACGCAGCAAGGTCTATGAATTGCTCGCCAACGGAGAGCTTGCCGCGATTAAACTGAGCAACTCGACCAGAATCAAGCGCTCTGAATTGCAGCGCTATCTAAACACAGCCCGGCCGGCCGTAATTAAGAAATCTGTTCGCCGCGTTGCGTAATCTGAACATAGAAGCGCCGGCCCGTCCTGATGTCACCGGCGCGCAAATATGGAACTTTGGGCATACTTAATTGGAACATGTGACCCTCAACGGCGGTTATGCCGACATTTTCAAAGCGTGTGGCGACGAAGCGAAAATAGCTTTGATCCCGACGACAGAGGAATTGGAGGCCGCTTATAACGGCGGCAGAGAATGCGAAGGCGCGACGCGGCTTGTACGTGGCCGGCTTCGTGACATCTATTGTTCGTCTGCCGATCTGCTTTGGAAATCGATAGCCTTCCGGCCAGATGCGGCCGGCCTCTTGTATTTCGCCGACCCGTTTTATGATGGCGACGGCCGGATTGTCGATCTTGTCGTCACCGGCGGCGGCCATGACGACGACGGCGAGGGCGTCGAAACGGCCAGCGTCGCCGATTGGTTTTGGTCGACCGGAATCGCCGACGCGCTCGGCAAGGAAAACCTCGGGAAAATCACTTCGGCCGACTCGCCGCTCTTGGCCTATTTCGGCGGCCCGGAAGCCTGGCGTGAGGATGATTGGCAAGGCGTCGCTGTCTTGAAGCCGAGTGCAAAACGGCTTTTGACGCGCGCGGCCTTCGTCCGGCTCGACCACTGGGATTACGTGAGCGACTTTGCCGAAGAATTCTTTCCCGAAAACATGGGCGCGGTCAGCGGGCCGGATGACGCGGAAGCCTACGCGGGTTGCCTTGAAAGGCGGGCCATTGCGGAGATTCAGCGCACGAAGCCCCGACCGTTTTGGCTGGCGAGTCCTCTCGAATGGATGGAGGCCCGGCGAATCTTTCGCGGCGGTCATCCCGGCGAGCCGTTGCCGGCAGAATTGAGGATTTGACCATGACCGCAAGACTTAGCGCCGCGACTCTCGATTTCGACACGCTCGCCGTTGCCGCCGCCGCGCGCGAGCGCATAGCGGGCCGCCTCGGCGGCAACGCAAACGACAACCGCGCCCCTGGCGTCGCGACTCCGTTCTCTTGGCAAGACCCCGCGACGATCGCCCGCCGAGAATGGCTTGGGGCGGCGGGCCACTACATTCGCGGCTTCGTCACCGCAACGGTCGCGCCAGGCGGTGTCGGCAAGTCCGCTAACGCCATCGTCGAAGCTTTGGCTATGGTTACCGGCTACCCGCTTCCGCTTCGCGGCCTGGCGCGCGAGAAATTGCGCGTTTGGTATTGTAACGGGGAAGACCCGATCGATGAAATTCAGCGCCGCTTTCAAGCCGCAATGCTTCATTTCAAGATCAAGCCGGATGAGGTCGCGGGGCGATTGTTCATCGACAGCGGTCACGAACAGAATTTCGTATTTGCGAAAGAGGACAGAAACGGCGTAGCAATCGCCGTTCCGGTTGTCGCAAGCGTAACGGAAAGCATCAAGGCGAACGGTATTGACTGCTTAATCCTTGATCCATTTATCAGTTTCCATGAACTTAGCGAGAACGATAATTCTAAGATGCAGCGAGTCGTAACTCAGCTTGCTTACATCGCCAAAGAGACCAACGCATCGGTCGAGCTTATCGCGCACGCAAAAAAGCTATCCGGCCGTGAAATGACCGCCGACGACGTGCGCGGCGCAAGCGCCCTGCATGACAAGGCAAGGTCTTTGCGGACGATCAATCGCATATCGGAAGACGAGGCGGCCCGCGCCGGGCTCGCGCCGGGCGACCATCGATCCATCATGCGGATCGACATGGGCAAAAGCAGCATGGCCCCGCCGGGTTCGGGTTCGACGTTTCGGAAATTGGTTTCTGTCGACCTCGGCAACGGCGATAGCGTCGGGGTCGTGACAGACTGGCATTTTCCAAGCGCCGAAGAGTCAGCGATCGACGCGACGGCCGAGCAAATCGAGTCCATACGCGGTCGGCTTACCGGAGCTTCCGCGCGGGAAGATATGCGCTCTAAGCTCGACTTTGCGCATTTCATGCTGCGTAACAGAGCGCTTCGGTGAGTCTTTGCAACAAAGCGGCGGGAATTTCCACGTTGTCTGGGTTTTGCCGAGACATCGGTAAATTCGGGAGG
>JBEKLU010000004.1:0-102318 GCA_050010035.1 Roseiarcus sp. | reverse complement strand
GGCGACCTCGCCGTCGGCGATGCCTTTGACCTCGAGCGGATGCAATTTGCAGAATTCGGCGATCTGGTCGAACGTCAGCGACGTGTTTTCGACCAGCCAGACGGCGGTGGCCTTGGGCATCAACGGCGCTTCGGTCATGACGGGCGAACTCCTTGAACTTTAGCCGGCGCGCGCCGCCGCCCTTCCTGAGGGGCGAGGCGCAGCCTCAAATCGACGATCTCGAGGGGATTCTTCCTTTATAGGCGCCGCCGCGTCGGAATGCAATGAGCGCCGAGCTGTTTACGCCGCGGGCGAAGGACGCGCGCCCCTTCCGCCGCGAGGGGGGAAGGAGTTCGCGCCCCTTCGTTTTGGCTGTCTCGTGGCCGATGGCGCGTTTCACGCCTTGCCGTTCAACGATCGCTCGGCCTTCGGGTCGAGCGGCCAGCGCGGACGGGCGGGCGCGGCGAGATCGTCGACGAGGCCGCGCCGCAGCCGCTCGATCCCCGCCCAGGCGATCATCGCGCCGTTGTCGGTGCACAGGCTTTGCGGCGGCGCGACGAGGGGCAGGCCGGCCTGGGCGCAAAAGCGCGCCATCGCCTCGCGGATCGCGCCGTTGGCGGCGACGCCGCCGGCGACGACGACGCCGTGGGCGAGGCCGACCCGCTGACGAAACAGCCTGAGGCCGACGCGCATGCGGTCCTCGATCATGTCGACGACCGCGGCCTGGAACGAGGCGCAGAGGTCGGCGACGTCGCGCCGGGTGAGCGGCGCGATCGACTGGGCCGCCAGGCGCGTCGCGGTCTTCAGCCCGGAAAGGGAGAAATCGGCGTTCGGCCGCCCTAACATCGGGCGCGGCAACTGGAATCGGGCGGGGTCGCCGTCCCGGGCGGCCGCTTCGACCGCGGGCCCGCCGGGATAGGGCAGGCCGAGCATCTTGGCGATCTTGTCGAAAGCCTCGCCGATGGCGTCGTCCATCGTCGTTCCCAGGCGGTCGTAGTCGCCGACGCCCTTGACCGCGAGGATTTGCGTGTGGCCGCCCGAGGCGAGCAGCAGGAGATAGGGAAACGCCAGGCGGCCGGAGAGGCGCGCCACCAGGGCGTGCGCCTCGAGATGATTGACGGCGAGGAACGGCTTGCCGGCCGCCAGCGCGATCCCCTTGCCGGTCATCAGGCCGACCAGCACGCCGCCGATCAGGCCGGGTCCCGCGGCGGCGGCGACCCCGTCGAGGTCGCGCGGGCGCATCCCGGCGCGGCGCAGCGCGCGGACGACTAGCTGATCGATGATTTCGACATGGGCGCGCGCCGCGATCTCCGGCACGACGCCGCCATAGGGCGAATGGGCGGCGATCTGGCTCATTACTTCGTCGGCGAGAATTTCGCCGGCGCCGTCCGGGCGCAGCCGCACCACCGCCGCCGCCGTTTCGTCGCAGGTGGTCTCGATTCCCAGTACGCGCATCGAAGCTTCGAAGTCTCCTGAGTTTCCCGCGCGACGGCGCCCGCGCGGCCGGGGCCGTCTCTATACGCTTGGCGCGGAACTGCCCAGCGCATAATGAAAGGAGGGCCGCCAGGCGACGGCCCCGACGAGGAGCGTCTCGACGACGATGGCGAGGCCGTGACGAAAAGGATCGCCCTCATGCGCGCGCGCGGCGAAGCGGAGCGCAGCGCCGCGCTGTTGCGCGCGCGCGGCTTCCTGACGGCGCTCGCGCCGGCGACGGAAATCCGCGCCACCGGCGCCCTGCCGCCGCCCGGCCCGTTCGACGCGGTCATAGCGACCAGCGCCAAGGCGATCGCGCTCCTCGCCCCGGCGGCGCGCGACAGAATCGCCGGCGCGCCGCTCTTCGTCGTCGGGCGACGGACGGCGCGGGCGGCGAGGGACGCGGGGATGCGAATCGCGGGCGAGCCTGCGCCCGACGTCGCCGCGCTCGTCGCGGCGCTGCTCCGGCGCCTCGCGCCGCGTTCGCGCGTGCTCTACCTGGCCGGCCGCGACCGCAGAAAGGCGCTGGAGGCGGCTCTCGGCGAAGCCGGCCATCTCGCGACGACGGTCGAAATCTACGCCGCCGAGGCGCGCGACGCCTGGAGCGAGGCGGAGGCGCGCGCGATCGCGACCTGCGGCGCGGCGTTGCACTATTCGCGCCGCTCCGCCGCGCTCGCCGTGGCGCTGGCCGAGCGGGCGGGCCTCGCCGATTGCTTTCGCGCGCTTCTCCATGTCTGCCTTTCCCGCGACGCCGGCGAACCTCTGCGCGCCTTCGGCGCCCTCCGCCTCGCTTTCGCCACGCAGCCGCGGGAGGACGAGCTCATCGACGCGCTCGAACGCGCGCTCGCCGCATCGGACGGCGGCGCTCGAGCTTCTGGCGCCTGACGGTGCCCCGCGACGCCGCGCGGGTTTTCATCCCGCGGCGGCTCGCTTATAGACAACCGGGAAGCGGGAGCAGGAACCCATGGCCGACGACGCGAGCGGAAAGTCCGAACCCGAAATCGTCGAACCCGCCGACGCCGCGCCGCCGGTCCGCGAGCCGCGCCATGATCCCGGCGTGATCGAGGGCGAGGCGACGGAGATCCACGAACCCGCGCCGCCGGAGCCGGCGCCCGTCGAGGCGGCCGGCGAGGAACCGGCCGTCGAACCGGCGAGCGAGCAGCCCGGCGCCGAGCCGGCGAACGAAGAGCCGGCCGCCGAACCGGCCGCGGATGCGGACGGGCCGGAAATCCGGCTGAGGACGCGCTCGCCCGCCTTCCCCTTCGTCGCGGGCGCGCTCGGCGCCGTCATCGGCGCGGCGCTGGCGCTCGGCGCGGCGTGGTGGGCCGACCCGCGCGCCGCCGCGCTCGACGCGGCGAGCTTGCGTTGGGCGGCGCTCGAACGCGGCGTCGAAGCGCAGGCCGCGGCCGACGCCGATCTCGGCAAGCGCCTCGGCGCGCTGGAGGCGAGCGAGGCCGGCGCCGCCAAGGCCGCCGCCCTCGAGGCGCTCGGCCGCCGCGTCGCCGCGCTCGAAGGCGCTGCGGGCAAGGACGAGGCCGCTCAGGCGGCGCTCAGCGAGGCGCGCGCCGCGCGCGCCGACGCCGCCAAGGCCCTGGCGCTGGCGGCCGGCGCGGGACAAACGGCTCCGGCGCCCGCCCAGGGCGTCGCTCCCGCCCCGTTCGACGCGAGCGCGCTGGAGGCCCGCATTGGCGGACTCGAAGGCGACTTGGCGGCGCTGAAGGCTTCCCAAGCCGATCTCGGCGCGCTCGGCGATCGTCTCAGCAAAATGGAAGCCGCGCTCGCCGCGCCCAAGAGCGAAGCGCGTCTCGCCGCGGCGGAGGTCGCGCCCAATCGCGACGGCGCCGCAACGGCGATCCTCGCCATTTCGCTGAACGAGCGTCTCAACGCCGGCGCGCCGTTCGCCGAGGAACTGGCGGCGCTGGCGCGCCTGGGGGCCGACGGCGGCAAAGTGTCGGCTCTGAAGCCTTTCGCCGACGCCGGCGCCCCGACTCTCGCCGCCCTCGGGGCGGCGTTCGCCGAGATCGCGCCAGCCGTCGTCGCCGCGGCGACGCCGCCGAGCTCCGGCGGGATGATGGACCGGCTGTTCGACCACCTGCGCGGACTGGTGCGGGTGCGCAAGGTCGGCGAGGTCGGCGGCGGCGACGAGACGCTCGTCTCGAACGTTTCGGCGGCCCTCGCCCGCGGCGACCTCGACGCGGCGATACAAGCCTATGGCCGCCTGCCCGACGCGGCCCGACTGGCAGGCCGCGACTGGGTCGACGCGGCCCAGGCGCGCCGGGCCGCGGGCGCGGCGGCGCTGAGCCTGCGCGCCGACGCGATTCTGCGCCTCGCGGCGGCCAAGGATTAACGACGCGGCAGGGGATTTTTTGCGCGCGGCGCATCAGGGACTATTCTGACGCCTCGCGATGCTCGAAGCGGAGAGGTCATGATTCGCCTGTTGCTGTTTCTCGCCGCGCTCGCCTTGGCGGCCTACGGCCTGACCTGGCTCGCCGAGAACCCGGGCCAGGTCGCGCTGACCTGGCGCGGGGTCGAATACGACGTGTCGCTGATGGTCGCGCTGGGCGTCGTGGCGGGCTTGGCGATCCTGCTTTCGCTCGCCTGGGGGATCATCCGTTTCGTTTTCCGCCTGCCCTCGCTGGTCTCGCTCGCCGCCAAGGCGCGCCGCCGCGAAAAGGGCTACGCCGCGCTTTCGCGCGGCATGGTCGCGGTCGGCTCGGGCGACGCGCGCGCCGCGAGCCGTCACGCCGCCGAAGCGCGCAAAGCTTTGGGCGACGAGCCGCTGGCCAAGCTGCTGCGCGCGCAGGCGGCGCAACTGGCGGGCGATCGCGCCGGGGCGGCCGCCGCGTTCCGCGAAATGCTCGATCATCCGCAAACCCACGCGCTGGGACTGCGCGGCCTGCATATCGAGGCGCGGCGCAGCGGCGACCACGAGGCCGCGCTGCAGTACGCCATGCGCGCGCACCGGCACGCCGCCCTGCCCTGGGCGGGACAGGCGGTGCTCGACGATCGCGCCGCGCACGGCGACTGGGCCGGCGCCCTCGCCATCGTCGAATCCAACGCCGCCGCGAAGCTCATCGATAAGCCGACCGCCAATCGCTGGCGCGCCGTCCTCGAGACGGCGATGGCGCAGCAACTGGCGGAGCGCGACGCGAAAGCCGCGCTGGCGCTCGCGCAGGAGGCTTGCGCCCTGGCGCCGGGCCTCGTTCCCGCGGCGGCGCTGTGCGGCCGGCTGACGGCGGTCCACGGCGATTATCGCCGCGCCTCGAAGATCATCGAGGCGGCGTATCGGCAGACGCCGCATCCGGACCTCGCGGCCGTCTATCTCAGGCTGCGGCCGGGCGATTCGGCGGCCGACCGGCTGGCGCGCGCGCGCGCGCTGGCGCGCCTCGCGCCTTTCGATTCGGAAAGCCAGATCGCGGTCGGCCGCGCGGCGCTGGAGGCGCGCGACCTCGCCGCGGCGCGCGCGGCGCTCGCGCCCCTGCTGGCGCCGGGCGCGCCGAACGGCCGCCCGAGCGCGCGCGTCTGTCTGCTGATGGCCGACGTCGAGGAGGCGGCGGGCGCGGAAGGGGCGACGCGCGAATGGCTCGCCCGCGCCGCGCGCGCGCCGCGCGACCGCGCCTGGGTCGCCGACGGGGTGATCAGCGATCGCTGGGCGCCGGTTTCACCGTCCGGCGCGCTCGACGCCTTCGTCTGGCGCACGCCCGAAGAGCGCCTCAGCGCTCCCGAGCCGCCCGTCGCGCCCGCGCCGACGCCGGCCGAGCCGCCCGCCCTCGTCGCCTCGTCGCCGGTCGAATCGGCCAAGCCGCCGACGCCGACGCCAGCGGCCGCGCCCGAAAGCGTCGCCGCGCCCAAGCCGGAGCCGCCGCGCGGCGCCGCGACGATCGTCCTGCTGCCGTCGACCGCTCCGGACGATCCCGGCCCGCACGACGAGAGCGAGCGCAAGCCCGGATTTCGGCTGTTCGCGCGTGAATGATCGCCGGGCGGGCAAGCGTCGGCCGGCGAGCCTTCGCCGTCGCGGCGTTTTTCTCGCCGCGTCGGCGCCGCCGCCTTGCCAATTCGGGGCGGCCCCGATATGAGACTGCCGGTCGTCGGCGCCGGGCTCGTCACGTTTCGCCGCCGCGCGCCGCAATAGCTCAGCTGGTAGAGCACCTCATTCGTAATGAGGGGGTCGGGGGTTCGAATCCCTCTTGCGGCACCACAACCCTGTCTCATAGCGCCTCACTGAGGCGCTTTTTTATTGCAAAATCAGCGGTTTAATCCCTATTCCGACAGCACGCCGGAACATGGCGTCGCCTTGCAGCACCCCCAAAGTGGGGGTATTTTTGCGTATCGGAGCCGATACCCCCGCAGGCGATACCCCCAATGCCCCTCACACAGTTCGACCTCAAGAACGCGAAGCCCGCCGAAACCGCCTACAAACTGTCTGACGGCGGCGGCCTGCACCTCTTGGTGAAGCCCAACGGCGCACGGCTGTGGCGAATGAAGTACCGCTTCCTCGGTAAGGAGCAGTTGCTCTCCTTCGGAGCCTATCCGCTTTTCTCGCTCGCCGAAGCTCGCGCCAAGCGCGACGAAGCGAAGAAACTCATTGCATCGGGCGTCGACCCCAGCGTCAAGAAGAAGGGCGACCGGCTGGACGCGCAGCGCGCGGCCGCCAACACCTTCGGACTGATTGCCGGTGAGTTTGTAGCGAACCTCGAAGCGAACGGCGCAGCCACACCGACATTGAACAAGAACAAATGGCTTTTAGAGGAGGTCGCTGCGCCGCTGGCGTCGCGACCCATCGCCGACATCACGCCGGCAGAACTCCTGGACCTTCTCAAACGCATCGAGCGCAGCGGCCGGCGCGAGACCGCGCGGCGATTGCGCGCGACCATCAGCGCGGTATTCAGGCTGGCGATCGTCACCCTGCGCGCGACAACCGACCCGACCTCCGCCCTCAAGGGCGCATTGCTCCGCCCGCAGGTTCAGCACCGCGCCGCGATCACCGACGAGAAGAAGCTTGGCGGCTTGCTGCGATCGCTCGACGAATTCGACGGGTGGCCCACTTTGAGGGCAGCGATGCTGTTCACCGCTCTCTCATGTGCGCGGCCCGGCGAAGTGCGCGGCGCGCGTCGCGCTGAATTTGATTTTGAGAAAACGATTTGGCGCATACCGGAAGAGCGGACAAAGATGCGTCGGCCGCACGACGTTCCCCTATCGCGACAGTCGGTCGCCGTCCTCAAAGAAATTTGGCCGATGTCCGACTACGGCGACCTCGTCTTCCCATCGATCCGATCGAGCAAAAAGATGCTGTCCGAGAACGCGATGAATTCCGCGTTGCGCCGCTTGGGCTACACCCAAGACGAGATGACCTCGCACGGCTTCCGATCGACGGCGAGCACGATCCTTAACGAGCGTGGCATTCGCCCCGACGTGATCGAGGCCGTCCTCGGACATCAGAGCGAAAACGTCGTCCGGCGCGCATACAACCGTGCGACCTACTGGCCCGAGCGCGTTGCCCTTATGCAAGAGTGGGCCGACATGCTCGACGAGTTCCGCGCGCTCGACCCACCGGACACGCGCTTGGCCGTGAACGCGATCGCCACCTGAAACGGGCCTGTCCGTTATCCTCGCGCAGCACAAAATCGACGATCCCAACGCTTCCCCGTCGCCCTGAACGCCACCCGAAAACATATATCGGGTGGCATATACGGTGGCATAAACCGTTTATGCCACTTCGGGACGATAAGAGACTGATTCCGCGCCAGTTCGCGTGCGCTATCGCGCCCGACCCAATAGCTTTTCTTCTGCCTACCGGACATCAGCGAGCCACTTGCTCCGCCTACCGGACATCGCTGCGGGAAAACCTATTGGGTCGGGCGCTCTTACGAGCGCCACGACGAACTGGCGCGGACGGTTCCAACCGTTCCTTCACGCTTCCCGACGCTTCCCCCCAGCCCTGCGCTACAATATCGAGAGGCAGCTCTTCGCTCGCGCTCACCACGCGGGCAACGGCGGGCCTCTCTGACCGACCGAAGCTTGCACCAACGGCGCGAACACTCGGCACGGCACGGCGGCCCTCCCATGCTCACGAACCACCAAACGATTCTCGGCACGCTCTCGACAGGCGAGGGCGTGCCGCTCTTGCAAGCCGATCGCCGCCGGCATGTTTACGTCGTCGGCATGACCGGCACCGGCAAGACCGGACTATTACTCAACCTCATGCACGCCGACCTCCACGCCGGCGCGGGCTTCTGCTTTCTCGATCCCCACGGCGATGCGAGCCAGCACATCGCGAGCCTCGCCCCGGCCGAGCGCCGGGCGGATGTGATCTATCTCGATCCATCCGACCCCACCCACACCTTCGCCTACAATCCCCTATCGGGTATCCCCGAGGCCGAGCGCGCGACGGCCGCAGCGAACATCGTCTCGGCTCTCAAAAATATCTGGGCGCACACCTGGGGCCAGCGCCTCGAATATATCCTCGGGCATTCGATTCGCTTGCTTCTCGACACCCGCGATCAGACGTTGCTCGGGCTTCCCCGCCTGCTTGTCGACGACGACTATCGCCATTGGCTGATCGTCCGTTGCCAAGACCCGGTGGTGCGCGCCTTTTGGCTGACCGAGTACGCCGCCTACGACACACGATTCCGCAACGAGGCGATTGCGCCGATCCAGAACAAGGTCGGCGCGTTTCTCGCCAACCCGTTCATTCGATCAATCCTCTGTCAGAATTCCTCGACGCTCAAAATCCCCGACGTGATGAACAAGGGCAAGGTGCTCATCGTCAATCTATCGAAGGGCAATCTCGGCACCGAGCCCGCGCATCTTCTCGGCGCGCTTCTCATCACTGCATGTTCGCAGGCAGCCGAGGCGCGCCGGCACATACCCGAGCACGAGCGCCGCGACTTCACGCTCTATGTCGACGAGTTCCAAAACTTCGCGACCGAGAGTTTCGCTTCGATCCTCTCGGAAGCGCGCAAGTGGCGACTCTCGCTCGTCGCGGCGAATCAGCAGATCGCGCAACTCCCGGAAGCCCTGCAACACGCCGTCTTCGGCAACGCCGGAACGCTAGTCGCATTCAGAGTCGGCGCGCACGACGCCAAGCGTCTTGCCGGCGAACTCGGCATGAGCAATCCGGCGACGCTGACGCAGACGAACAATCATCAGGCGTGGATCAAGCTCATGCGCGATGGCGCGCCGTTGGAGCCGCGCTTGATCGCGACCATCGCTCCCCCGCCGCCGGGCGCGCGGCTGGCAAACGTCATCGCCTTCGCACACGCGAGCCACATGATGCTACGCAAGCCCGTGGAGGAACAGATCGCCGCGTCATTTCCGAAGGCTCCGGCGAAGCGGCCGAGACATCGGGGGAAGCGCGACTCAGATCGAAGCTAACGCGCACGCGCCGACATCATGGCGTCGCCAGCGCCGCTATTGGCCCCGACATGGCGTCGACGGCGTCGCCAAGTGCTTCCGTGCGCTTTGACGCATGCTAGAATCTCTTTCAGAGAACTTGCTGTCGCACCCTGTCACATGGCGACGCACTCGGCGATATGGCGCACGTTTACAGGCCTCGCGCTTCGCGTTCTCAATTCTAGATATGGAAACGTCAACGCTCCGCAAGCACCGCCCGCGCTCGCGGCCGACGCCAAGCGGCCGACACACGATTATCACTGACAACGACATCTTCGGCATCTTCGAGCCGCTCAGCCGGCACGCACACCTCACCACGACGCAGCTTGTCGCCTTCGATCGAAGATATGCGAGCAACACGCGCAACCGTCTCACCGACCTTTATCACGAGGAGGGCGAATGGCTGGAGCGTTTGAGCGAGACGCTCAAACTCGCCAATGCGCTTTGCATCGATGAAATGTATCGCCTCGGCGACGACGCCGAGGCCTTGCTCCAAGCTCGCGGGATCATACCCTCGGGGAATTGGGTGCGCACCGCGCGCGTCGGCGGCAACAGCGCCGCGCCCTCCCGCATCTTTCGCCTGGCGCACGATCACATGGCGTCGCAGATCGCGCTCGACATCGAGATCGGCGCACGCGAGTCGAAGTCAATGCGCTTTCGCAATCACATCGAGATCGTCAAGGACGCGCCCGAGCGCACGCAGGGATTTCCCAAACCGCTGCGCGTCCTCGTGCCCACGATTCCCGATGCACCAAAATGGATTGAGCCGGACGCGCTCTTCGCTATCGGCAATCGATACTTCGCGATCGAAGCCGACACCGGCTCCGAAAGCATCGAGGCCGTCATCAAGCCGAAGATCAGAGCGTATCGTGAGATCGTCGCGTCCGGCACGATCGACTCCCATTTCGGCATCGACAATCTGCGCGTGCTCTTCGTCACCACGAACGAGAAGCGCGTGCGCAACATGATGGCGGCCCTCGCATCGATTGCGCACAACGGCCGCAGCACGATGTTCGGTTTCGCCTGTCGGCCCGATCTCGGCCAACTCGCGGGCGCGCCGGCTCCCGATGGTCGGATGTTTTCCGCGGGCTGGGCCAGAATTGGCCATGACGACATGCGGCTCGATTTGGGAGGACGATGACGGCTGATTTCCGAGCGTGTGGATAACGCCCGGTCGCGGCGCTTACCCCTCTTACAATTGCCCTAGGCAACGAGGAGGACATCATGTCCCATGCAATCGACTTTGGCGAATTGAAGCAGCGCGTCAGCATCGAGCGAGCAGCGGAAATGCTCGGCATCAAGCTCACGAAAAGCGGGCCGCAACTGCGCGGCCCCTGTCCCATCTGCAAAGCAGGCGGCGACCGGGCGTTCGTCGTCACGCCGACGAAGGGTCTCTATTACTGCTTCGGCGCATGCGGCAAGGGCGGCGACGCGATCACGATGGCGGCAAACGTCCGCAATTGTTCGCTTCGGGAGGCGGCCGAGTTTTTGGCCGGCAAGGACGGTACGCATTCGTCATCGGCAAAGGGCGACGGTTCCCGTAACGATTCCCCCCAGCCCATGAAAGAGAAGGGATTGAGGCCGCTCGACTACCTCCAGGCTTCCCACGAGGCCGTGCAGGCGTTGGGCGTGTCGCCGGAGACATGCGCGCACTTTGGGGCGGGCTACGCGCCGAAGGGCATTATGCGCGGCCGGTTCGCCATCCCGATCCATGACCGCGCCGGCGCGTTGCTCGCCTACTGTGGACGCGCGTTGCGGGACGAAAGCCCCTCGCTGATCTTCCCCAACGGCTTCGATCCGCGCGGCGCGATCTTCAACGCGCACCGCATCGTCGAGGGCGATCTGTTCCTTGTTCGCGATCCGCTTCATGCGCTCACGGCGTATGAGAATGGCATCGAAAACGTCGTCGCCTTTCTCACCGAGAACGTGACGGCGCTACAGCTTGAACAACTCGCCGCGCTCATGGACGAGCGAAAGTGCGAGACGTTGGAATTTCATTGAGAGCCCTTCGGGGCTCTCTTTGTTTGCGCGAAATCGCGCGTGAGGCCTTGCCGATATTTCAGATCGAGGTTTTGCCGAACGGAAATTTCGCCTTCACCCAAATGGCATAGATACGGGCGATCTCGGTTTTGGTGATCGAGTCGTCGAGAGACCCCACACCGATGCTGTAAACATCGCAGCCGTTATCGAGAAGATGGCAAGCGGCTTCGATGGCCTTCTCGGGGCTTGGATACCTCACGAGCCGGTCTGTCGCCTCGTCTCGGTATTGGACGAGCCATGTCATCGCGCAACACGATTGGATGGCTAACCAGAAACTGCAAGTCCGTACTTCTACTCATTCCCCCGCTGCCCCTCACGGGAATCGCACATCGTGTCCAACATTGTGCCCAATGGGGACAATTGCTCCGGACTTCGCGCGGGATGTTAGAATTGCCGATATGCCCCCAATCGAAGAACACGGCGACGCTGGCGACGCCACCGTTGCATCGGAAGCGTCGCCAACGACGACGGAGCCAAGCGCCGCGACCTCCGACACCGCCGACAATGGCGTCGCCAGCGTCGCCGAGCTCACTGCGCTCGCCGATAATCTCAAATACACCCTCACCGTCGGACAAGCCTTGGAGCATATCGCGGCGGCTCGCCGTAAAGCGCCTTCGGGGCGTTCGATCCAGCGCTATTGCATCGAGGGTCGCCTCGCGGCGCAAAAAATTCGCACGATCTTTGGTTCGGAATGGCTCATCAATGAGACCTCTCTGGCGCAATTCATCGCGGCCGAACCGATCGTCACCGGCGACGCTGGCGACGCCACAAGCGCCGACAGTGCGGCGACGGCGACGCCAACCATGCCGCCACCCATGTCTCGTCAGCCCGCCACAGCCGACAATGGCGACGCCGGCGACGCCATTCATGCTGCGACAACGTCGCCGGTAGGGGAGAGGCGAACGATCGCCGAGGTGCTTATCGAGAACGCCCGGCTTCTTGCGCAAGTCGAAGGTCGCGACGCGATCATCGACGAGCTCAAGGAAGATCGCAGCTTCTTGCGAGAGGAGGTGCGCGAAGCGCGCCGGACGCGCGACGACGTGAAGAACATCGCCGAGCGCATGCTCGACACCCTGAAAACCATGGCGATCGGGCGGCTGGCCATGCCCACGTCGCCGCAAGAACCGGTCGAGGCGACCGTCGTCGATCCGGAAGGCCGCCCGAGGTGAGGGGAGGGGATAACCCCCTTCGAGGCCTTGCAATCCGGCATATAATTACCCCGTGGAGCACATCGGCAATCAGATCGAGCGCATCGAGCGCAATATGAAGCTCAACACCGTCGACCCGGTGACGCTTCACGGCTTCACGCAAATCCCGAATTTCATTCTGCGCGACCCGAGCGTTTCGATCGGCGCGAAGACGGTCTACTCGCTGCTTCTCAGCTACGCCTGGCACAACGATCTTTGCTTTCCCGGCCAGGATCGGCTGGCGAAAGATGTCGGAATGGGCATCGCCAGCGTCAATCGCTTCATCAAGGAGCTTGAGGCTTGCTCGCTCATCGAGATCGCGAGAAGGGGGCAGGGGAAGACGAACTTTTACACCGTCAATTTCGTGGTCAAAAAGCAGGTTGGGAAATCCAGATTTCCACGGGCGGAAATCAAGAATTCCACTAATTGAATTCTAGCATTCCATCGGCGGAATTCATTCTATATACGAATACGCATTTAACTATAAACAAAGAAAAATACTCAGATAAGGAATGCGATTCATAAAAATGCATGAAATACAGATTCAAAAATGCACCAGGAAAAATCGAAGACTTGACAGAGCACCATTTTCATGGTCGCGTAATATCTATTTTTGCGACATAAAATGGTCTGGTAGTCAATAACACTCCTTAATTATATGCCACAGGAAATGTATTGCAAAGCAAGAAACGTATTACTAACACTCGCGTCGCTTCTATTCCCCGTCATACTGTTCTTCGGCAATGTCGCCTACGCCACCACCTGCGACTTCGGCACGAGCATCGGCGGCGGCCAGTGCCGCGGCTATCTCACCTCCGGCACGACATGGACCGTCCCGGCCGATTGGAATTCAGTAAGTAATACGATCGAAGCCCTCGGCTCCGGCGGCATCGACGGCAGCAGCGGCCCCGGCAACCCCTACGATGACGGCACCGGCGGCATCGGCGGCGCGTATTCGGCGGTCTCCAATCTCTCACTGACTCCGGGTAGGTCCATCGGCTATGCCGTGGGAGCCGGCGGCCTCGGCCCCACCGACAGCGACACTTATTTTTGCAACGCGACCTCCAGTTGCGGTGCAATTACCGGCTCATCTGTGAAGGTCGGCGCGCAGAGCGGAACCAATGGCGGCAGCGCGACCAATGGCGTCGGAACGACAAAATATAGCGGCGGCCTCGGCGGCTGGGATAGCGATGACACTGGCGCCGGAGGCGGCGGCGCGGCGGGTCCGCACGGCAACGGCGATAATGGCCCCGATTGTAGCGGCGGCACTCACTGCGCTCCTTCAGGCCATGCCGGTAACGGCGACGGTGATAACGGCTTCGGCGGCATCGGCGATGGCCAGGGGGCCAGTAACGGCACCGAGTGGGACGCGTCGCACGGCACGGGCGGCGGCGGTGCAGGTAGCGTTTGCGATGGCAATGCAACCGGCGGCGGTCTTTACGGCGGCGGCGCTGGCAGCAACGACCCGTGCCAAAGCGGCAGCAGCAACCCCGCCGCGCCGGGTCTCATCGTCATCACGTATGCGTCTCTGCCCTCTGCGCCAGGCAAGCCGACTTTCAGCAGCGTCACGACGAACACGCTCACGGTGAGTTGGACCGCATCAACCAACGTGACGACCTACAACGTGTATCGATGCAGCGGTCTAAGCTGCAAACCGACACTGCTCACCACCGGCGTCGGCACGACATCTTACAACGACAGCGGACTCACCGCGTATACACTCTACACCTATTACATAATTGGCGTTAATTCCTCCGGCAACGGGCCGGCTTCTGCTTCGAATACCACCGCCACCTCATTCAACGCCTTCGGCCGCATCATCCGTCTGCGCGGCCACCTGCGGTTGCGCGGCGGCGTGCGTTTGGAATGAGCCCGGTGCAGATCGACACCACCAAAGCCGCAACCTCGACCCCCTGGTCCCCTCAATCCTCCCAAAACGATTTGAACCGCTCCGGCGACAGCTCGGTGTAGCGCACCGTGTGCTGGATATTCTTGTGCCCGAGGTAGTGCTGCACCGCCCGAGTATCCTGCCCGTCATTGGCGAGCTTGTAACCGCATGCGTGCCGCAGCATGTGCGGATGCACCGGGAACGGAAACTTCCCCGTCTCCCCTGTTCGCGTAAGCATCTTGCGGAACCCAGCCGCCGTCATCGGTGCGCGTCGCTCGGTGACGAAGACGTACCGCGATTCGATTTGCTCGCGCTTCAAACGCCGCAGCGCGCGTATCTCTATGCCGCCCATCGGATGCACGCTCGGCGTCCCGTTCTTGAGACGCCGCACGTGCAGGAGCCCGCGTTCCAGATCGACTTGATCCCAGCGGAGTGCGCACAGCTCCGACGCCCGCAGCCCGTGCCGGTATGCGACGAGGATCATCGTCGCGTCGCGGTGACCGTAGCGTCCGCGCGAGCGCGCACCCTCGACGAGCTTCCCCACTTCCTTGACTGTCAGATATTCGCGTGGCCGGCGCTTCGCATTCAAAAGCCGCCGCGGGGGCACTGTCCCGTTTACGGTGCTCGGGGCAGGCTTGCGCTTCCCGCTTTTCGCGGCTGAAATTCGAGTGTTCACAAAGGGTACTGTCCCATAAAAGGCTCTTTTCGGGACAGTTCAAATGTACCATGCTATCGGCTCCGCCCGGCGGCTGGTTCCATATTGATCTTATGCGACTTGCAGGCAACGGGTATGATCTCAGCTTTAGGAAAGGAGAAGCATTATGGTATACAAAGGCATCTTAAACGTGAATGCGCATTTGAAATTTATGGAATTCATTCTTGGGACCATTGACAATGCCGACAACACAAAGACCGTTGGGCAAATCAGAAGTGAATTTAAGGCTAAGTTCCAACATGAGTTACAGCGCATGTTAACTCCGAATTTTGGCGTTATTCGCCTTATACCGCTGATGCTTATGGTGGAAGATAAAGTTGCGGAAGATAGTGAGGACGGCAAAAAGATTAAAGCCATCCGCAATGCCTTCGCTCACAACACGTTTTCTTACGATGAAAACGGGTATACATTTCGCCCTAATCGACTAAATGGTGACATTGTCACAATTAGTTACGAAGAATTTATTCCGTTCTTATGGAGAATTGAGAATGAATATTATAAGAAGAGGGTCGGTGAGAATAAATCTTGAGATGAGTATCGGACGAAAATTTCTTGAACCACCGGACATGACGTCCCGGCTGGAAAACTCCCAAGCCAGAACGCCTGGAATGAGTGAGTCCGACTGTCCCAAGAATGACCATGAATGGGACAGTTCGCGCACGGTGACTAGGGGTAGCCCACCTGCTAGCCCTAGGGGTACTGTACCCCTACCCTGTACCCCTAGGGCGGGGCGCAGATAGAGGCGTAATTTCAGTGCCTTGGAAAACTCCCATTGGCCACGTTCGCGCCCTGACCTCCCCCCATTTTGACCAATGGGGAGAGGAAAACGCCTTTAGGCGGGGCGCGCGCGTCGTCGCGCGGAGCAATGAGCATTTGGATGCGGGCGACCCCGAACGGACGGCCCGGTCTCAATTCCGGCGGTTCCCTGCGACCGATCCCCCGCCGGCAATTTAACACTACATCGATCACGGCCACCGGCTTCCCCGATGGGGCCGAGCGCGACGGCGACCACGTCGATAATTGCAGCCACAGCCCCACCAGTAGCCCACCCAGTAGCCCTACCAGTACTGTATTGGTATGGCGTACTGGTAGGCAGAGGCGCAGATATCTATACCATTTCAATCTGTTATGAATTCCCAGCCGGTCACGCTTGTGCCCTGACCCCCCCTATTTTCATCAATAGGGAGATAGAACGCCATCGAGCCGGCCGTCTGCGCGTTGCCCGACGGAGGCGAGACGGATCGATGAGCGTCTGATGAGGCCGGCCTCAAACGACCGGCCATATCTCATCCGCAGGATATTCGCGGCCGGACTGTCTCGCGCCGTTACCACTACATCCACGTACCCGAGCGGCTTGCACGAATAACAGGCCGTGCTAGTATGTATACATACGACTACGCGTATGAATGACACAACCTCAACAACCTTCACCGTTCGGGTCGACACCGCCACCAAGAAACGCCTTGAAGGCTTGGCAAAGAATACCGGACGAAGTCGCTCATTCCTCGCAGCGGAGGCGATCAGCGAGTATCTTGACGTGAACGAATGGCAGGTCGCCGGCATCCGAGCCGCGATCGAATCCGCCGATCGCGAAGGAACTGTTCCGCACGCCGAGGTGGAGGCTTGGCTGTCGTCCTTGGACAGCGACGCTGAACTCCCCATCCCCAAGCCGACAAAAAGCCCATGACCGTCCAATGGTCGCGGCTCGCTTTGGAGGATGTCCGCTCGTTGCGCAGCTACCTGAATGGACGCACTGCGAACGCAGGAACACGTATTGCTCAGACGATCACGTCAACCGCCAATAGGCTTCTCTCCCAGAACATGACACTTGGGCGTACCGGGCGCGTGCCCGGAACTCGAGAGCTGGTGATCCCCAAGACGTCGTACATCACGCCGTATCGCGTGCACTTCGGGCACATCGAAATCCTACGTGTCTTTCATCACAGCCGGCCGTGGCCAGATCAACTTTGATGGTGTGGGCGGCCCCAGTCGGGCGGGATCGATGAGAAATTTCGCGCAACGACGCGGCCCTAAAATTTGACGGCGCGTAGCGTCCGAAGTAATGTCGTTCATCCCACACCAACCGCGCGAATGGGAACCGAACCACAGCCCGTTTTGGGCGAGGGGGTATCGGGTGGGGCACAGAAAATAGTATTACTCGCAAAGCCCTGAAATACCAGGTGTTTGCGGAGTTTGTTCGAATCCCTCTTGCGGCACCACGACCCCGATTGTCCGGCCCGGATGCTTGGGCAACGGATCATACCCGAGACATCGGCGACAACCTCGGGTCGCTCAGGCGCGTTGCGCCTCGCCGCCGCGCCTCAGGCGCCGGTCGCCTTGGGCTTCGTCTCGCGGGCGAAGAGCGTCGCGACGAGGGTGACGAGCGCCAGCAGGATCAGCATGATCGAGACCCCGGCGGTGCCGCCCATGTACGCGGAGAGCGCCGCCGCGGCGACCGGCGCGAAACCGCCGCCGATCGCGGCCGAGACCTGGAAGCCCAAGGACGCGCCGCTGTAGCGCACGTTCGGCCCGAACAATTCGGGAAAGTAGGTCGATTCGGGCGCGAACATCAGCCCGTGCCCCAGGTTCAGCGCGACGATCACCGTCGGGATCACGACTGCAGGCGTTCCCATGTCGAGCAGCCAGAACAGGGGAAACGCGAAGAGAATCGTGAACGCCACGCCGGCGAAATAGAGCGGGCGCCGTCCGAACACGTCCGAGAGATGGCCGAACAGCGGAATGGTGATCAGCTCCAGCCCCGCCGCTAGCGAGATGGCGTTGAGCATCAGCGATTTCGTCATTCCGAGTTTGGTCGTGGCGTAGATGACCACGAACACCGTCAGCATGTAGACCCACGACACCTCGGAGAGCTTGAGCCCGGCGGCGATCAGAAACGCGCCCGGATTCTTGAAGACGAGCTCGACGAACGGGCTGCGGACGATCTGGCCGCGCGCCTTCACCTGCTCGAAGACCGGCGTCTCGGGAAGATGCGATCGGACGTACAGGCCGACCCCGACGAGCGCGACGCTGATGACGAACGGGATGCGCCAGCCCCAGGCCAAGAAGTCGGCGTCCGGCAGCATCGAGACGAGGGAGAAGACGACCGACGCCAGGACGAGGCCGATGGGAAAGCCGACCTGGACGAGGCTGCCGAAGAGCCCGCGCCGGTTCGCCGGCGCGTGCTCGACGACCATCAGCGACGCGCCGCCCCATTCGCCCCCGAGCGCGACGCCCTGCGCCACGCGCAGCAGCACGAGCAGAACGGGGGCCGCGATGCCGATCTGGGCGTAGGTCGGCAGCAAGCCGATCGCTCCGGTCGACAGGCCCATCAGGATCATGGTCAGCATCAGCATCGACTTGCGGCCGAGCCGATCGCCGAAATGGCCGAAGATCGCGCCGCCGATCGGCCGCGCCAGGAACCCGACGGCGAAGGCGCCGAGCGAGGCCAAGACGCCGATCCTGGGATCGATGCTGGGAAAGAACGACTTGTTGAACACGAGCGCCGCCGCGGCGCCGTAGATCAGAAAGTCGTACCATTCGATGATGGTGCCGATCGCGCCGGCGAAGGCGATGACGCCGACGCTCGGCGTCTTCGCGCGGCCGATGGCGCCGGTGGCGGCGATGGTCATATGGCGTCCCCCCGAGAAACGTCCCGTTTCGCGACGGGACAGTGGAAAGGTCCAGCGGCGAGGCGATCGCCCGAGGAGCAGCCGTGTCCGTGAACGTCTCGCATTGGGAATCGCCTCGTCTCGAGAGCCGATCGAGCAAGTGCGGCGCCAGGGCGGCCGAGCAAGGACCGGACGGACGCCGGCGACCGCGCGTCGAACACGGACGCCGACGCCGATCGATGCGCCGCGAGGCTCGCCGCGCGCGCACGCTTCGGGTCCGCCGCGGCGATCGGGGGCTCGCGACAAATTGCGATCGCCGGCTTGTCGCCCGAGCGCGCGGCGCGCTATAAGCGGTCTCGAGGGCGCTCCCTCGAAGGGGGCGGCGCGGGCGTAGTTCAATGGTAGAACGGAAGCTTCCCAAGCTTCATACGAGGGTTCGATTCCCTTCGCCCGCTCCAATACTCAGCGAAAATCGATGTTTCCTTCGGCGCGGACCAGGCGCGGATTCCCGGGCGTCTCGGCGCCGCCTGACGCGCCGGATCGCCTTGAGCGGGCGCGCTGCGGCGGACGCAGCGGCGTCGGCCCGGCCGCGGCCGATCCGCTCGGCCTGGCGCAACGCCTGACGGCGTCGGCGGCGATCGTCAGGCGATCGAGGCGCCGCCGTCCACCGCGATGTATTGCCCCGTGACGTGACGCGAGGCCTCGGACGCGAGGAAGACGACGGTCCCCATCAGGTCCTCGTCGCCTCCGAATCGGCCGAGCGGCGTGCGGGCCTTCACCGCGTCGCCTATTTTCTCCAACAGGCCGCTCGCCATCTTGGTGGGAAAGAACCCCGGACAGATGGCGTTGACGTTGATGCCGTACTTGCCCCATTCGGCCGCCAGCGCGCGCGTCATGGCGATGTCCGCGCCCTTGCTGGTGTTGTAGGCGATCGTCGTCATGTCGGGCGGATTGCCCGCCAGGCCGGCCACCGACGAGATGTTGATGATCTTGCCCGCGCCTCGCGGGATCATCACGCTCCGGCCGACCTCGCGGCTGAGGAAGAACGCCGCGTTGACGTTCAGGTTCATCACCTTGTTCCAGGCTTCGTCGGGGTAATCCTCCGCGGGCGCCCCCCAGGTGGCGCCGGCGTTGTTGATGAGGACGTCGATGACCCCGAAGCGATCCGTCACTTCGGTCACGAGCCGCGGGATGCCGGCGAATTTCGAGAGATCGTTGACGACGGTCAGGCAGTCGATTCCCATGGCGGCGAGGTGGGCTTCGGCCTCGGCGAGTTCGTCCGCCTTTCGCGCCGTGATCGCGACGCGCGCGCCCATCTCGCCGAGCGCCTCGGCCATTTGCAGACCGAGGCCGCGCGAGCCGCCGGTGACCAGCGCCACCTTGCCCGTGAGATCGAATAGCTGTCGCACTCCCATCGCCTTTTCTCCCATCCGCCAATTTCGTCGCGCCGGCGAGTCCGAAACGGGATTCGGCGGCGGCGCGTTTCCCCTTTAGCGCGAAAATCGTCGAGCGCGCGCCCCGCCCTCCGCCGCCTCGGCGGCGGCGGCCCAGTGACGTCGCGCGACCAGCTTCAGCATGGTCGCCAGGGTGATCGAGCGCAGCGTCGCCGCCGACTGCCTGTCGATCTCGGCCAGCACGAAGCGCAGTCCTTGCGCGATCTCCGGCTCCGCCGCGCGCGGCGGCGGCGCGGCGGCGTCGACGCCGACATCCTCGAACAGACTGATCACGTCCATCAAGGTCAGCCGCTTGGCGTCGCCGGTGAAGCGATAGCCGCCGCCGACCCCGCGCACCGAATCGACCAAGCCGCCGCGGCCGAGATCGCGCAGCACCTTCGCCAGATGATGGGCGGAAATCCCGTATTTGTCGGCGATCTCGACGGCGGTGAGCTGGCGCGCGGGATCGTCGGCGAGTTCGAGCGCCGCATACAACGCGATGGCGGTGGCCTTCTGCAACCTCATGCCGGCGCCTCCGCGCGAGATAAGGAGGACGCGGGCGAGTCAGTCAAGGCGCATTTCCAGTTCGATGAAGGGGCCGGCCATCATCCCCTGGCTGCGGAAGAAGGAGTGGATCACCGTATTGTCGGGCGCCACCATGGTGCGGACGCGATCGACGCCGGCGACGCGGAAGCTGTCGCAGATCGCATCGAACAGCCGCGAGCCGAGACCCTGCACGCGCTGCCGGGATCGCACCTGCACGGCGAAGACCCAGCCGCTGGGCGAGGAGCCGAACTCCCAGGCGCGCACCTCGCCGATGATGAAACCGTCGATGCGCCCGGCGCGCTCGGCGATGAGGAAGACCCGCGAGTCGTCGGGCCGCGCCCCGTAACGCTCGAACATCTCGCGCCAATATTCGGGCTTGAGCAGGCCGGTCACCTCTTCGTCGAGCGCGATCACGCCCGGCACGTCGGTCAGGAGGGCGGGCCGGATGGAGATGGGCTCGTCGCGGCCCGGCCGGTGGGTTTTCGTCATCCCTCGCACCCTTGCGCTCCGAGCGCCGGCCTCCCGTCGGCGCCCGGCCCGGCGGCGGCGCGCCGTTCACGCCATCCACGGCGGCGCGGGTACGCCGCCGCGCGTGGCTGCGCAGTCTTTCCGGCATTAAAGCACCATTTTGCCTTGATGCCCAGTCCGTCGCGTCGCCGCTCCGGGCGCGGGCGCCGCCGCGCCGCCGTCTCGATCGCCGGGCGTCGCCCATTGCGAGGGGGCGGCGGCTCGACCCTGGGTCAGGACGCCGCATTGCACGCGTGATAAAATAGGTATAAAAGTACATCTTTATGGATATGCGAGGCGGGCGCGCGAAGATGCGCCCGACCGTCGAGGGCGGCGAGGCGCTGAAAGGGATGGAGACTTTCTTGGCATTTAGGCGCGCGGCGGCTTCCGCCGTGGCGCCATCGCCCGGCGAACCGCCGACCGAGCCGAGCCCGCCGCGCCGGCTCGACGGCGATGCGGCGGGAGGCTGCCGATGAAATCGATCCTGACCCTGACCGTCAACGGCCGCCCGCGCGAGGATCTCGTGCCGGACGGCATGCTGCTGCTCGACTACTTACGCGAAAAGCTGGGGCTGACCGGGACCAAGCAGGGCTGCGACGGCGGCGAGTGCGGCGCCTGCACCGTGCTGGTGGACGACGAGCCGCGCCTGGCCTGTTCGACCCTAGCGGCGCAAATGCAGGGCCGGCGGGTCGAGACCATCGAGGGCTTGGCGAAAGGCGGCCGCATGAGCGTGCTGCAGCAGCAGTTTCACGAGAAGCTGGGCGCGCAGTGCGGCTTCTGCACGCCGGGCATGATCATGGCGGCCGAGGCGCTGCTGCGCCGCGATCCCGACCCCAGCCGCGAGGCGATCAAGGCGGCGCTGGCCGGCAATCTCTGCCGCTGCACCGGCTACGTGAAAATCATCGAATCGGTCGAGGCGGCGGCTCACGAGGCGGCGCAATGAGCATCCACACGCTCAAGAAGAGAGGCGTCGGTTCGGTGGGCGTGCGCACGCCGCTGATCGACGGCGTCGACAAAGTCACCGGCAGAGCCAAATTCACCGCCGATCTGCTCGCGCCCGGCGCGCTCGTCGGCCGGTTGTTGCGTTCGCCGCTGCCGCACGCCCGCATCCTGTCCATCGACGCGTCGGCGGCCGAGGCGCTCGAGGGCGTGGCGGCGGTGTGCACCGGCGCCGACTGCAAGACGCCGTTCGGCGTGCTGCCGATCTCCGAGAACGAATTTCCGCTCGCCCGCGAAAAGGTGCGTTATTGCGGCGACCCGGTGGCGGCCGTCGCGGCGATCGACGAGGCCACCGCGGCCAAGGCGATCAAGCTGATCCGCGTCGAATACGAAAAGCTGCCGGCCTATTTCGACGCCCGCAAGGCGATGGCGCCCGGCGCCGAGCCTATCCACGCCGAAAAGCCCAACAACGTCCTGCGCGAGGTCCATAACGAGTTCGGCGACGCCGCGGCCGGGTTCGAGGCGGCCGATCTGGTGCGCGAGAAGACCTACCATTTCGCCGAGGTCAACCACGTCCATATAGAGCCCAACGCCACGCTCGCCGAATACGACCCCGAACGCGGCCACCTCACCCTGCACACCACCACCCAGGTTCCCTATTACGTTCTCCTCAACGTCGCCAAATGCCTGGGGATGGAGGAGGCGCACATCCGGGTGGTCAAGCCGTTCACCGGCGGCGGCTTCGGCGCGCGCACCGAGTGCCTCAACTTCGAGATCATCGCCGCCCTGCTGGCCCGCAAAGCGGGCGGCGCGGTGCGGCTGCTGCAAACGCGCGAAGAAACCTTCCTCGCCCATCGCGGTCGACCCGAGACCGACATCACGATCAAGCTGGGCATGACCAAGGCCGGCAAACTGACCGCCTGCCACCTGCAGGCGACGCAGCGCGGCGGCGCCTACGCCAGTTACGGCATCATCAGCATCCTCTACACCGGCGCGCTGCTGCACGGCATCTACGACCTCCCGGCGATCAAGCACGACGCCTGGCGGGTCTACACCAACACCCCGGCGTGCGGCGCGCAGCGCGGCCACGGCACGGTCGACTCGCGCACCGCGTTCGAGGCGCTGATGAACGAAATGGCCGCCGAACTCGGCCTCGACCCCTTCGCGGTCCGCCGGATCAACCTGCTGACCGCGATCCCCTATACGACCGCCTACGCCCAGAAGGTGATGAGCTACGGCCTGCCCGAGTGCCTCGACAAGGTGATGAAGGCCTCGGGTTGGGCCGAACGGCGCGGCAAGATGCCGAAGGGCCGCGGCCTGGGCCTGGCCTGCTCGCACTTCGTTTCCGGCACCACGACGCCCAAGCACTGGACCGGCGAGCCGCACGCCGCCGTCAACCTCAGGGTGGATTTCGACGGCGCCGTAACCGTGCTGACCGGCGCCGCCGACATCGGCCAGGGCTCCAACACCATGGTGGCGCAGATGACGGCCGAGGTGCTGGGGGTGGACTGGAAGCGCCTCAGGGTGATTTCCGCCGACAGCGCGCTCACCCCGAAGGACAACGGCTCCTATTCCTCACGGGTCACTTTCATGGTCGGCAACGCCGCTATCGCGGCCGCCAGCGAACTGAAGCGCATCCTCATCGCCGCGGCGGCCAAGAAGCTCGACGCCGATCCCGAGAGCGTCGAATGCGAGGGCGAGATCTTTCGGGTCGCCGGCCAGGATCCCGGCCTGCCGTTCTCCGAGGTGGTCAAGGCGGCGCTCATCGGCGCCGGCCCGATCACGGTGAAGGGCGCCTTCACCAGCCCGCCGGAATTCATGGGCGACAAGAAGGTCAGGGGCAGCGCCATCGGCGCCACCATGGGCTTCTGCTACGCCGCCCAGGTGGTCGAATGCTCGGTCGACGAGGTCACCGGCAAGGTCACCGCGCACAAGGTGTGGGTGGCGGTGGACGTCGGGCGCGCCATCAATCCGCTGGCGGTGGAAGGCCAGATCCAGGGCGGGGTGTGGATGGGGATGGGCCAGGCGCTGTCGGAGGAAACCCGCTTCGACCAAGGCCGCATGATGCACGCCAACATCCTCGACTACCGCGTGCCGACGATGGCGGAAAGCCCCGACATCGAGGTGTTCATCGTCGAAAGCATCGACCCCAACGGCCCGTTCGGCGCCAAGGAGGCCAGCGAAGGCATGCTGGCCGGCTTCCTGCCGGCGGTGATGGACGCGGTCCACGAGGCGACGGGCGTTCGCCCCAACGCCCTGCCGCTGACCCCCGACCGCATCGCCGAGTTGCTGGACGCCAGGCAAGGAGCCCGGCCATGAACCTGATGCCGGATTTCCGCTGTCACCGCCCGGCCACCCTGGAGGAGGCGGTGCGGCTCAAGGCCGCCTCGGAAGGGACGCGCTTCCTGGCCGGCGGCACCGATCTCCTGGTCAATCTGCGCCGCGGCCTCGGCGAGCCGTCCGACCTGATCGACCTGACCGCCGTCGCGGATTTCGCGGTCATCCGCCACGACGGGGATCGGCTGCGGCTGGGCGCCGGCGTGACGCTGGCCGCGCTCGCCCGCCACGCGGAAGTCCTCGCCTCCTATCCGGTCGTGGCCGAGGCGGCGCTGGCGGTCGCCGGCCCCACCCATCGGGCGGCCGCGACTCTGGGCGGCAATCTGTGCCAGGACACACGCTGCATCTTCTACAACCAGAGCGCATGGTGGCGCGAGGCCAACGACCACTGCCTGAAGCGCCTGGGCGACAAATGCCATGTGGTGCCCAAGAGCGACCGCTGCTACGCCACCTATCACGGCGACGTCGCGCCGGCGCTGATGGTGCTCGACGCCGAGGCGGAGGTGGCCGGGCCGGACGGCGTCCGCCGCGTCAACGTGGCCGAGCTCTACCGCGAGGACGGCGGCGCCCACTTGACTCTCGGGGCCGGCGAAGCGCTGGCGGCGGTCGTTCTGCCGCCGCCGGACGGCCGGCGCGCCGCCTACGCCAAGGCGCGCATCCGCGACGCCATCGATTTTCCGCTGGCCGGGGTGGCGGCGGCGCTGAGGCGCGACGGCGGCGTCATCGGCTTCCTCAGCATTGCGATCACCGGGACCAACTCGGCGCCGCTCGCTATTCCCACCGGCGAGTTGGCGGGGCGGGCCTGGGACGGCGCGGCCGCCGCGATCCTCGCCAAGAACCTGCGCAAGACGGCCAACGTGCTGCGCACCACGGTGATCGGGGCCACCTATCGACGCCGAGCGATGCAAGCGATGGCCCGACGGCTGGTGGATACGCTTTGGGATAGAGGATGACGGCGGGCGGCAGGTTCGCGATGGAACACGCGGCGTCGCGCCGAGCGCGACAGGCCGCCGACGGCAAGGGGAGGTGAGATGACCGACATCCCAATCGGAAGCGACGTCGCCGCCGCGCAGGCTGACCCGGCGCGCATCCGTCCGCTCGAACGCGCGGACCTCGACGCCGTCGTCGCGGTCGATCAGGACCTGTCGGGACGCAGCCGGCGCGGCTTTTTCACTCGTCGGCTCGATCATGCGACGCGCGATCCCAACGCCTTAGTCGGGCTCGCCGCCGAGCGCGCCGGCCGCTTCGCCGGCTTCGTCTTCGCGCGCATCGAGGAAGGGGAGTTCGGCGCCACGACGCGCGAGGCCTCGCTCGACGCGATCGGCGTCGATCTCGGGGTCTCCGGCCGACACGGCGTGGGCCGCGCGCTGCTCGACCGCCTGGCCGCCGATCTGCGCGCCCGCGGGATCGACGAACTCGCGACCCAGGTCGATTGGACGGACCACCGGCTGATCGGCTTCTTCTCGCGCACCGGCTTCGTCCTGGCGCCGCGCATCGTGCTGGAGCGCGGGGCGAGCGACCCGGTGCCGGGGGGCGAGGCGGAGGAGGCGCCCGCGCAGGACGAGGCGGCCCAGTCGCCGCCGCGCGACCTGCGGGTGCGCTCGATGACGCGTGACGACCTGGCGGCGCTGGTGGCGATCGACCGCCGCGCCACCGGTCAGGAGCGGCCCGCCTATTACGCCCGCAAGCTGGACGAGGTCTTCGACGAATCCGGGGTGCGGATGTCGCTGGTGGCCGAGATCGACCGGCATCCCGCCGGCTTCGTCATGGCGCGGGCGGACCTCGGCGAATTCGGCGCCACCGAGCCCGAAGCGGTGATGGACGCGATCGGCGTCGATCCGCGCCACGAGCGCGAAGGGGTGGCGACGGCGCTGCTCGCGCAGCTCACGGCCAACCTCGGGGCGCTGCGCGCCGAAACGCTGCGCACCGAGGTGAGCTGGAACAGGTTCGGCCTGCTCAGCTTCCTCGATCGGATGGGGTTCCGGCCGCACCGTCGGCTCGCCCTGCGGCTGAGCCTGAACCGAGTTTGACGGACACCACGATCGGGAAGGAAAGATCATGACGAGTGAGTTGCCGGGACGGCGCGACGATGTCCGCAGCCACGCGGGGCGAGACGTTTCGGCCTTGAGCGCGTTCTTCAGCCCGAGAAGCGTCGCGGTGGTCGGCGCGTCCTCGGACCCCAAGAAGCCCGGGCACACCGCGCTGCGCAACATGATCGCTATGGGCTACAAGGGGAAGATCTTCCCGGTCAATCCGCGCGAGCCCGCCATCCTCGGCCTGCCCTGCTTCAGGAGCGTCCTCGACATCGACGAACCGATCGAGGCCTGCCTGCTGATGGTCTCCTCCGATATGGCCCTCGCCATCGCCAAGGATCTGGTCGAGAGGAAACGGCGCTTCAACGACGTCGCCGCGGTCGTCTGCATGTCGGCCGGCTTCGGCGAGCTCGCCACGCCCGAGGGCGCCAAGCGCGAACGCGATCTGGTCGAGACCCTGCGTTCCGCCGACATCCGCATGGTCGGCCCCAACTGCGTCGGCGTCATGAACACCGTCAGCGGGTTCAACACCAACTTCGACATCGGCGAATACCCGAGCGGCGGGATCAGCGTCCTCACCCAGAGCGGCGCCTTCGGCAACGCTTTCCTGTTCGCCGCCGGCGCCGGCGGCCGCGTCGGCTTGAACAAGTTCGTCTCCGTCGGCAACATGGCCGACGTGCAGATGGCCGAGCTCTTGAGGTTCCTCAAGGACGACGAGACCACCCGCGTCATCGGCATTTATCTGGAAGGCCTGGCCGATCCGCGCGACTTCTTCGAAGCCGCCCGCGAGGTCGCCGCGGTGAAGCCGATCGTGGTGCTGAAAAGTGGCCGAAGCGCGTTGGGCTCGACCGCCGCGCTCTCTCACACCGGCGCGATCGCCGGCGCCGACGCCATCTACGACGGGGCCTTCCGGCAGTTCGGGCTGGTGCGCGCCGGCACGGTCGCGGAGTTCTATGAAACGTTGCGGATATTCTCCAAGCAGCCGGTCCCGCGGGGAAACCGCTTCGCCGTGCTGACCCACATGGGCGGACCGGGCACGCTGTGCATCGACGGGATTTCAACCTTCCCCGACATCGAGATGGCGCCGTTCAGCCGCGAAACGGAGGCGGGCCTGAGGGGCCTGCTGCCCGCCGCGGCCAACATCGGCCATCCCCCCGGTTATATCGACATGACGGCGACCAATTCCGAGGTTCTCCACAACCACGTTCTGACGCTGCTGTTCAAGGACCCGAACGTCGACGCGGTCATCCAGATCCTGGGTCCCAGTTTGTTCCATGACCAGCGGCGGCTCGCCGAGGAAGTGGCGAGCGCCTATCACGCCCAGGGCGGCGCGAAGAAGCCGCTGCTCAACGTCCTGATGTTCGGCGAGTTCGCCGGCGAGCTCAGGCGCGGCCTGGAGGACGCGGGCCTGCCGACGTTCGACTATCCGGACACCGTCGCCCGCGGCGCGGCGAATCTCGCGGCCTATGGGGCGCTGCGGGGAAAAGCGGCGGCGGCGCCGACCGAGAAACGGTCGGGCCGCGCCGACGGGCCCGCCGCAGCGTTGATCGCCGCCGCGGCCGGAGAGGGTCGCGTCAGCCTGCTCGAGCCGGAAGCCTACGCGGTGTGCAAGCAATACGACGTCCGCGTGCCGCCGTTCAGAGTGGCGCAAACGCTCCAGGACGCGCTGACGGCCGCCAACGAGATCGGCTATCCCGTCGTGCTCAAGGTCGTGTCGGCCGAGATCCTGCACAAATCGGACATCGGCGGCGTGATGCTCGGCGTCGGCTCCGACGGCGTTCTGGAACAGTCGTACGCGCGGCTCGTCGAGAACGTCAGGAAGGCGGCGCCCGGCGTCGGCGCGCCGAACGTGCTCGTTCAGAAGATGGCGCCCTCGACGACCGAGCTCGCGCTGGGCGCGATCCGGGACAAGCTGTTCGGCCCGGTGGTCATGTTCGGCCTGGGGGGGATCTACGTCGAAGTGCTCAAGCGCGTCGGCTTCCGGCTCGCGCCGTTCAGCCTCGAGCAAGCGCGCAAGCTGATCCACGAAACGCTCCCCCCGCAGTTGATCGCGGGGGCGCGCGGCAAGGCCAAGATGAACGTCGACGCCATCGCCGAGACGCTCGTATCCCTCGGCCGCCTCATGGAGGAACAGCCCGAGGTCGAACAGGTGGATCTGAACCCGTGCCTGGCGCTCGACGACGGCTGCATGGCGGTCGACGCGAGGATCATCCTCGCCAAGCGCTAGCCCGTGCTGCATTTAGGTGCGTGCGCCCCCTCTCCCCGCGTGCGGGGAGAGGGCAGCGGTGAGGGGCCGGGGCGTTGGCCGCGACGTTGCGGCTAATCACCCTGCCCCTCATCCTAACCTTCTCCCCGCAAGCGGGGAGAAGGGACGCCGCGCTACATGACGGCGCGCGTCGATCAATCGCAGCGCGCTTGGCGCGCTGGCTCCGCCGGCGCCTGCGCGCCAAACAGACCGCCATGCGAGGGCGCCCGATGAGTCGCGAGATCGTTTTTCGCCGCGCTGGCCGCGCCGATCTGCCTGATATCGTCGCCCTGCTGGCCGACGATCCCATCAACGGCCATCGCGAACGCCCCGGCGAGCCGCTGGCGCAGGGCTATGTCGACGCTTTCGAAGCCATCATGGCCGACGGGGCCAATTTTCTCGCGGTCGGCGAGCTCAACGGCGAGATCGTCGCGACGGCGCAGATCACCTTCATTCCCCATCTCACCCGGCGGGGCGCCAAGAGCGCGATCGTCGAAGGGGTGCGCGTCGCCTCGCGCCTGCGCTCGCGCGGCATCGGCGAGAAGCTGATCGCGCATCTGAGCGCGCTCGCCGCCGAGCGCGGCTGCGCCAGCGTCGAGCTGACGACCAGCAGGCCGCGCGTCGACGCGCAGCGGTTCTACAAGCGCATCGGTTTCAAGGACAGCCACATCGGCTTCAAGCGCGATCTCAACTGAGGACGACGGCCGCCGCCGATCGCGCCGGGTCTTCAAACGCCGGACCGGCCGCTCAGGCCGAGGGTGTCCTCCATCCACGCGGCCGCGACGCCGTCGGCGAGCAGCGCCTGCGCCATCGTTCTGGCGGTTGCCGTGACGAGCTTGGGAAGGACGAAGCTCTCCAGCATCGCCACCGTCTCTTTGGGCGGAGAGCCGAACCAGAGCGAGAGCTTCGCTATCCCGTGCGGGGTGAAACGCCAGAGCTTGTCGGCGTCCTTCATCACCGCGTCTTCCGGCGAGAGCGCCTGCGGCCGGGTGTCGTGGCCGTCGATGATGGCGACGACGCGCTCCGCGTCGAGATCGGGGATGGCCAGGCGCTCCAGCTCGGCGCGCGCGATCCGCACGCTCTCGATTTCGTGGGCGCGCTGCAACTCGGGATATTTGGGCTTCGGTCCCACCGCCTGGGCGAGAAGCTCCTCGGGAAACATCTTCCAGCCGACGTCGTGCAGCAGGATCGCGGCAAGGACGACGCGCTCGTCGACCTCGGTGCGCTCGCGCAGCAGCGCGATCGCCAGGCGGTACGAGATCAGCGTGTGCTCGTCGTTCGAACGCACGTCGAGCCACGGCTTCGCCGCGAGCCAGACGGGCGTGTCGCGTTCGATCAGGAGTCCGCTCACGGCAGGCTCGCCTGGTAAGAGAGATAGATCGTCTTGTATTCGAGATAGGATTCGACGCCGTATCGCCCTTTTTCCCGCCCTATGCCGCTTTCCTTCATGCCGCCGAAGGGAACGTCGTGTTTCGAGCGGTGGATGTCGTTCACCCAGACCGAGCCCGCTTCGATCCCATCCGCCAGGGTCCAAGCGACAGCGAGGTTGCGGGAGAAGACGAATCCGGCGAGGCCATAGGGCGTGTCGTTGGCGCGCTCGAGCGCCTGCGCGCAGTCGTCGAACGGCGCGACGCCGAGAACCGGGCCGAACGTTTCCTGGGTCATGACCAGCATGGAATGATCGGCGTCGGCGATCACCGTCGGCGGCAGGAACCAGCCGCCGTCGTAGACGCCGCCGGCGAGCCGTTCGCCGCCGATCGCGATGCGCGCGCCCTTCAGCCGCGCGTCGGCGATCTGCGCCTCGCAGTTGCGGTAGATCTTCTCGTTGACGAGCGGGCCCAGCGCGCATGACGAGTTGAGCCCGTCGCCGACGTCGAGCTTCTCGACGTGGCGCAACAGCCCGTCGAGAAAGGCCTCGTAGACCGGCCGCTGCACGTAGACGCGGTTGACGCGGTAGCAGAACTGCCCGGAGTTGGCGAAGGCGTGACGCGAGATGGCGGCGCAAGCGACGGAAAGATCGGCGTCGGCGCAGACGATCGCCGGGCACTGGCCGCCGAGCTCCAGCGTCACGCGCTTCATCGTTCCGGCGGCCGCCGCCGCGATGGCCTTGCCCGCGGCCGTTCCTCCGGTGAAGGCGACCTTGCGCGGCACCGGGTGTTCGATCATGTTCATACCGATCGCGCGGCCGCGGCCAGTCACCACGTTGAAGCAACCGGCGGGAAAGCCCGCCTGGTGGAACAGTTCGGCGAGCATCAGGGTCGACAGCGGCGTGTCCTCGGCCGGCTTGGCGACGACCGTGCAGCCGGCGATCAGCGCGGCGCCGAGTTTGAACGTCAGCAGCGTGATCGGATAATTGAACGGCGTGATCGCGATGACGACGCCGACCGGTTCGCGCGTCACGATCACCTTTTCGCCCGCGATCCCGGTCAACGGCATTTGCGCATGAAGGCGAAGCCCTTCTTCGGCGTAGACGTCGAGGAGATCGGCGGATCGCTGGATCTCGGTGACCGAGCCGGCGAGCGGACGGCCGAGCTCGGTCGTCAGCACGCGCCCGATCTCCTTCGCCCGCTCGCGCATCAGCGCGGCCGCCTTCTTCTGCAAGCGCGCCCGCTCGGCGACCGGCGTCACCCGCCATTGGCGAAACGCGCGGTCGGCGGAGCGGATGGCGATGTCCGCGTCGGCGGCGTCGCCCGTCGGCACGGTGTCGATGATGGCGCCGGTCGCGGGGTTGGTGACCTTCTGGCGGGCGCCGGAGCGGGCCGGCGTCCATTGACCGTCGATGAACATGTCCATGTCGCGACTCCGGATGATCAAATCAGGTGCAGCATGAGTTCCGCGCGGCGACCGCCCTCACCCCGACCCTCTCCCGCAAGCGGGAGAGGGGCGCAGATCGTCCGACGGGCGCATCGAGGTTGCCGATGATGACGACGCTCTCGCCCAAGTCCATCGCCATTCAGATGAATTGCCGCCCGCCGTCGACGATGACGGTCTGGCCGGTGACGAAGTCGCTGAGCGGCGAAGCGAGCCACAGGCAGGCGCCGACCATGTCGCCGGGCTGCGCGGCGCGATGGATCGCGCCGCGCGCGACGCCGTAATGTTCGGCGTCCTCGATCGCCGCCCGGCTCGCCTCGGTCAGGGTGAAGCCCGGTGCGATGGCGTTGACGTTGATCCCGTCGTCGCCGAGTTCGCGCGCCATGACGCGCGTCATCGCGATCACGCCGCCCTTCGAAGCGACGTAATGCATCCAGAGCGGCGAACCGCTGAACACGGTGGCCGAGGCGATATTGACGATCTTTCCGCCGCGCCCTTTCAAATGCGGATAGACCGCCTTCGAGCAAAGGAAGGCGCCTTTGAGGTTGACGTCCATCACCCGGTCCCATTCTTCGACCGAGATTTCGAAGAAGGGCTTGCGTTTGAGGCCGGCGTAAATGGCGGCGTTGTTGATCAGGATGTCGATGCCGCCGTGCGCGGCGACGACCCGTCCGACCATGGCTTGGACCGACGCCTCGTCCGACACGTCGACCGAAACCGCCAGCGCGCCGCCGCCGCGACCGGCCAGACGCTCGGCGGCCTTTGCGGCCGCCGCGGCGTCGATGTCGGCGATCGCCACTTTCGCGCCGGCGAGCGCCAGACCTTCGGCGAAGGCGAAGCCGAGACCGCCTCCGGCGCCGGTGACGACGGCTGATTTTCCCGCCAGTCCGAGGTCCGTCATGTTCAACTCCCGGGGTCGCCCGATCGCCAGCCGTTGTCGGCCGGGCGCGGCGCTCTCAGAACTGCGCCATCATTTCATTGAGCAGGATGGGAAGATCGACGCGTCCGGTCGGCGCCAGAATCCGGCTGTGGTAGTCCGTGACGTATTCGCCGAGCAGCTTCTGCATGATGGCCTTGTACGCGTCGCTCTCGATCGCGCGCGCCATGTCCACCAGATTGGGGGCGGAGCATTCGCCGAGGATGTACGGGCCGGACCCGACGACGACCCGCCACCCCGCCGTCACCTCCAGCCCGCTCTCTTTCAGGCCGGGCACGAGTTCGCGCGTGACGAAATCCGCGTAGCGGAGCTTGTCGACGCCGGGCGCGATGTTCCAATATTGATGGAGCTTCCACAGTCCGGTCTGGACCTTGTAGCCGTCCGTCATGATGCGCCCGGTCGGCCGCAGAATCTTGCTGTGATAGTGCGTCACGAATTCCATCAGCCGGTCGGTGATCGACTCGAACTCCGCGCACGCGAGCGCCGCTTCGAGGTCGTTGGCGTTTTCCGCCAACCCGACGGCGATGATCCGCGGCCCCATGCCGACCGTCACGTAGTAGCCGCCGACCAGCTTGATGCCGATTGTCGCCAGAGTCGGGTTGTAATAGGTCATCACGAAGTCGGAATAGGCTCGGGTGAGTCCCGGCCTGATGTCCCAGTGCTGGTTGAACAGAACCGCCATGGCGCCTCCTCTCGCGCGACGCCGGGCGGGCCCGGGCGTCGCGGGCCTGACATTACTGGCGAAACAGTCTCGCCATTTGATCCACGAGGTAGTCGGCGTCGGCCTCCTTGCGCGGGGTGGCGTATTTGGCGCCGCGCGCCTGCACCCAGACGACGTTCTCCGGGAACGGCAGATCGCGATCGATCACCCATTCCATGTCCTGCGGCGCGCCGAAATGGTTTTCGACGTTCAGCGCAATGCGGACGAGTTCGCGAATTTCCCGATCTTCGAGGCACGGCGCGTTTTGCAGATGGGGCGGAACGTCCCCCTTGGCGGTTCCGTTTCCGGTCGCAACCACCCAGCGCGTCTTGGCGCTCACCTTGTGTTCGATCGCCAGGGTCGACTTGTTGACGATGAAGTTGTCGGGCGTGATCTCGCCGCTCACCACGCTTTCTCCAAGGCCCCAATTGCCCTCGATGACGGCGTAGTCGCGATCGCCGGTCGTCGGGACGACGGTCAGGATGACGCCCGCGCTCTTGGCGTTGACCATTCGGATGACCGCGACGCCGATCGGCGCCTTGTCGACCGGCATGCCCTTTTCCAGCCGAAACGCGATGGCGCGGGTGTTGAACGTGCTCTCCCAGACCTCGTGCAGCCGGCGCAGGACTTCCTTCGCGCCGCGGACGTAAAGATAGGTCTCCATCTGGCCGGGCATGCTCACGGCGCCGCTCGAACGCACGGCCACGGGCATGTCCAGCGCGCCGAATCGGGCGCACAGCGCCTCGTAGTTCTTCTCGACCTCGCCGGCCATAGCGTCGGGCAGCGGCGTTTCAGCCATCATCTCCTTGGCCGCGCGGCTCGCGTCCATCTGGCTTTGGATGCTCTTCTTCAGATCGGGGCCTTTCGAGGCGAAATAGGAGGCGATGCGCCCGCCTAGGCCGGTGGCGCGCATGTATTCCTCGAAGCCCTCCACGGAGATCGCGAACCCCGGAGGAATCCGCATGCCGAGCTTGGTCATCTCTCCGAGATTGGCGCATTTCCTGCCGACGAGATCGAGGTGTTCCTGCCTGAGCTCCTCGAGCGCGTAGATCCACTTCTTGGCCATCGAGACTTACTCCGAGACGGTCGCACTGCGAGCGAATTGCCGGATCGGGCGACGGCGGCGAGCCCTTCGACGCACTGGAAACATCGGTCTCGCGCCCGCGCCGGTCCTCGCGCGCCAATCGCGGCGCACGCCCGAAACCGACGGGCCGCCGCTGCGGCCCGTCGCTTCGAACGCTAGAGATCACTTGTCGAGTATGAACAGCGCGCCCATGTTGGTGTCCATGCGGATGCGCTGACCGGTCTTGATCTTCTGGGTTCCGACGAACACGTTCATCAGCACGGGGATGCCGTACTCGCGTCCGACGATCGCCGCGTGCGACAGCGAAGCGCCGCGGTCGACCACCACGCCCTTGATGAAGGAGAACACCGGCGTCCAGCTCGGCGAGGTCGTCGCCGCGACGAGAATTTCGCCGGGCTGCACGTCCGCCAGTTCGTCCTCGCTGGTGATCACGCGCGCCGGCCCCTCGGCCACCCCGGGAGAACCGCACGTGCCGTGCAGGTCGGCCTTGAGCTCGGGCCGCACCACCGGCATCGCGCCGACCACGACCTTGAGCGCGATCGGGTCGTTGGACTTCACCAGCACGCCCATCGCCTGGTCCATGTCGAATCCCGGCGCGAGGATGACGGGCGGATTGGGCGTCTTGCACCATTCCTTCCACGCGGCGCGCCGTTGCGCCACGGTCGGCCGCAGATCGAACTGATCGGGATTGATCGCCACTTTGCGGATTTCCTCCGGGATGACGAAGAAGATGTCATCGACCGAATCGATCGTACCCGCCGCAGCGAGGCGCTTGGCGACGCCCATCGCCGAACGCCGCATCAGGGCGTGCATGTAGAGATCGAGATAATGGTCGTGCTCTTCGCTGAAGACGCCGGACTTCTGCGCCAGCCGCAGCAAGGTGGTGAACCATCCCTTCTGCTCGGGCGCGATCTTGGCGAGAACTTCCTTTTCCGCGGCCTCGCGCTCCTTGCCGAGCTTGGCGCGCTCGTCCTCGAGATTGAAGCCGCCGCCTTTGACGAGGAACTGCTTCATGTTCGTCAGCGGCGGCGCCGGGTCTTCGATCCAAGTCGGCATATTCATTTCCGACATGCGCTGCATGCGCCAGCCGTCCTCGTCGAGGAACGCGCGGAACTCGGCCATGAAATCGCGACCGTGCGGCGCGGCTTCGATGGCCTTGGCGATGTCCTTGGGCTCGCTCTTCAGGACGATGCCCGACAGTCCCAGCTTCTCCGCCTTCTTGGAAAACTCCCAGATCCGCTTGTCGACCTGCAGCACCTTGTTGTCGAAGCCGGTGATCAGCTTGTGGAACAGCGGGTGCGTGTCGTCGATCTCGAGCAGATTGCGGCACATGTTCTCGAACAGGATGTAGGCGGTGAAGGTGCCGTACATCATGTACATGTGTATTTCCCACATGCGCCGGCACACGTTGATCGTCTCTTCGAAATTCTCGAGGACTTCGATGTTGCTGGCCTTGTCGAGATCGAGCTTCTTGAGCTCCTCGTAGCGGCCGAGAATCTCGTCGAGCTGGCTCTTCCAAAGAGCGTCGTAGTTTTCGACGAACGGCCTGATCGCCTCGCGGAAGCGTTTCTCGCGCTCGCGCTGTTCGGCTTCCGTCTTGACTAGCAGGAGCGTGAGATAGCCGCCGCCGTTCTTGAACCGCCAGTCCCAGCCCTTCACCGTCGGCAGCGACAGCTTTTCCGCGCCGTATTGCATGCCGTGCCGGCAGAAGTTGATCCAGAACCAGCCGAACAGGGGCGTCCATGGCGGCACGGAATGCGTTCCGTCGAGGAACCACGCGGGCGATTGGGCGAGATCGGCCTTCTCGTCGAACTCGAATCCTGGAACCACGTCTGAAAGTTTCGCGGTATCAAGACCGTTTGCGGTCGTCATTGCGTCCTCCCTTGTTGTTTATCTTCGCCTTCCAGCGCGGCGGCGATGTCTCGTCTCCGCGGTCTTCCCAAGAAGCCAGCCGCGCCCGCGACGCCGCAGCGCCGCCAAACCAGCGGACCGACGCGAGCGGAATTCGCCGCTCTGCCTCGAATGATCCCCCCGACTGCTTCAGCTCCTCGTTTCGTGCGCCTGATCGCCGAGGCGCCGCGAGCCTGCCGATATCCCTTGAATGCGCCGCTTCGGGCGAGCATACTCACATGGTATGTTGATCAGTTTATCAGATGATCGGATCAATGATAACAAAAATCTCCATTCCTCGCAGCGTTTCGCTGGCCGGCTCGATCGTTCACGAAATTGCGCGCCTGGTCGCCGTCGGCAAGATCAAGCCCGGCGACAAGTTTCCCCCCGAGGGCGAGCTGGCCGCGCAACTGAACGTCGGGCGCTCGTCGATCCGCGAAGCGTTTCGCGTCTTTCAGACGCTCGGCGTGACGGAAGCCAAGCCGGGGCGCGGCACCATTCTGGTCAACACCGCGCCGCTGTTCGCGCTGATCGACTGGTCGCAATTCACCAGCGCGGACCTGATCAACGACATCGTCGAGGCGCGGCTCGTGCTGGAGCCGATCATCGCGGCGATGGCGGCCAAACGGGCGGACGCCGCCGGCATTCGCGGCATCGAAGACACGATCGAGAGGGGTCGCCGGGCGATCGGCGACGAGGAGGCCAGCATCCAGGCGTCGCTGGATTTTCACACCGCCGTCGCGGTGGCCGCGGGCAACCAGACGCTGCTGCTGACGACGCGCCTGCTGCGCAGCCTCTATTTCGAATCGGCGCGCTTCTCGCGCCGTCATCCCGAGAATTATGCGACGCTGCTCGCCGACCACGGGGAAATCCTCGCGGCGATCCGCAATCGCGACGCGAAAGCCGCCGCCGCCGCCAGCGAAAATCACATGCGGCACGGCCTCAAGATCGTCCTCGATTCCGGGGAGGTCGGCGTCGGCGACGCGAAGGGGAAAGACGGCGCCGGTCGCGGACGCCCCGTTCGGCGCGCGCGCAAAGGCTGACGAGCCGCGCTCGCGCCGTCGGCGAGGCTCCCGCCCGGGATCGGATGAGGCGGCGGCGGGGCTCATGAGGCGGCCGCTCCGGCTTCGCGCACGGCGTCGTCGAGGATTTCGGCGATGTCGCGCACCTGTTGCGGCGCCGATGCGCCGCCCTCGAGCCGCGCCGCCGTCTTGCAGCCGTCCTCGAGCATCAGCAGGCAAAACGGGCAGGCCGTGGCGACGACCGGGGCGCCGGTGGCGCGCGCTTGCACGGCTCGCATGACATTGACGCGCTGATCGGGCGGCTCGACCGCGAAGGCGCGCCCGCCGCCGCCGCCGCAACAGAACGAGCGCTGGCGCGAGCGCTCCATTTCCGCCACGGCCGCGCCGGCGCCGGCGAGCACGGATCGAGGCGCATCGTATTCGCCGTTGTAGCGGCCGAGATAGCAGGGATCGTGAAAGGCGACCGAGCCGGGCGCGGCCTCGACGCCTCGCGGCCTCGGCAGGCGACCGCTGTCGATCAGTTCAGCCAGCAACTGGCTGTGGTGGGCCACTTCATACACGCCGCCGAAATCGGAGTACTCGTTCTTGAGCGTGTTGACGCAATGCGGACAGATGCTGACGATGCGCTTGAAGGCGCGCGCGTTCAGCGTCTCGACATTGGCGGCGGCCTGAAGCTGGTAGAGATAGTCGTTGCCGGTGCGGCGCGCCGAATCGCCGGTGCATTTCTCTTCCTCGCCGAGGATGGCGAAATCGACGCCCGCCGCGCGCAGCAGGCGCACCAGCGCGCGCGCGACCTTCTGCGCCCGCGCGTCGAGCGCCGCGGTGCAGCCGACCCAGAGAAGCATGTCGGTCGCCTCTCCGGGCGCCAGCACGCGAACATCGAGGTCGCGACACCAGTCGAGGCGGGAGAAGCGCGTCCCCGCCCAGGGGTGGCCGCGCTGTTCGACCGACAGCATCGCGCCGGAGATTCCGTCCGGAATGCGCCCCGCTTCCATCGACAGGTGGCGGCGCATGTCGACGATCTTCGGCACGTGCTCGATGAACAGCGGACAGGCCTCCATACAGGCGCGGCAGGTGGTGCAGGACCAGATCGTCTCCTCGCTGACCGCGCCGCCGATCAACGATCCGCTCAGACCGTGGCGATGGCCGCCGACGCCCTGCGTCTCCAGGAGATGATCGCGCAGGTTCATGATCAAGAGCTTCGGGCTCAGCGGCTTGCCGGAGGCGTAGGCGGGGCACAATTCCTGACAGCGGCCGCATTCGGTGCAGGCGTAGAGATCGAGCGTCTGCTTGCGGCCGAGCTGGGCGATGTCGGAAAGGCCGAGCTTGGGCTGCTCCAGATCGGGCGTGGCGAGCCGTCCGGCGGGGTTGAGATCGCGCAAGTAGACGTTAGGAACGCCTACCAGCATGTGCAGGTGCTTGGAGCCCGGGATGTAGACGAGGAACGCGAGGATCGCGAGCAGGTGCGTCCAGGCGAAAACCGTCGCGCCCGCCGCCGCGGCCGCGCCTTTCACGCCGAACGCGGCGAGCCCCGTCGCGATCGCCGAACTGACCGGCCGCCACGCCGACGAGGCGTCGGCGCCGGCGGCCAGACGGCAGGAATTCTGCAGCAGCATGCCGACGACGACCGTCGCGATCAGGCCGAGAATGATCGCCGCGTCGCGCCGGTTGGAGCCGACGAAGCGCGCCGGCGCCAAGACGACGCGCTGAAACGCCGCCATCGCGACGCCGACCAGCAGCAGAACGGCGAAGACGTCCTGGCCGAGCGCGATCCATGTCGCGCCGCCGACGGCGGAGAGGGTGAAGAACGGCGCGACGCCGTCGCCGAACGCCTGCACGACGGCGGTGAGAAGAAACAGGAAGCCGAACAGCATCATCATGTGCATCAGCCCGGAATAGGGCTTACGCAGCAGACGCGCGTGGCCGAGAACGTTGACCGCGACGCCCCATGCGCGCGGCGCGAACGGCCTGAGGCGCGCTTCGGCGGGAGCGGCGAGCAACGGGCGCGCGAGACGCTCGAATCTCACGCCCGCCCATGCGAAGGCCGCCAGAACGACGATCAGTCGCAGAGCGGCCTCGCTCGACATCTCAGTGAGCCCGCCCGGCTGTCATGCGGCGCGTCCGGACTGCGGCGCGCGGGCGGCGAGCGTATCGCGGAACGCCGTCATGACTTCCTTCCAGTCGCCGACCACGCCGTAATTGGCGACGCCGAAAATGGGCGCGGCGGGGTCGCTGTTGACGGCGACGATGACTTGCGACGACGAGCATCCGACGAGGTGCTGGATCGCGCCGGAAATGCCGACGGCGATATAGAGGTCGGGCGCGATCGTCTTGCCGGTGAGGCCGACCTGTTGGGCCTGCGCCGCCCAGCCGGAATCGACGGCGACGCGCGAGGCGCCGACCGCCCCGCCCATGAGGTCGGCGACCTCGCGCAGCAAGGCGAAAGGCCCGGGGCCGCCCAGCCCGCCGCCCCCCGACACGACGATCCTGGCGCGATCGACGCCGAGGCCTTCGAGCGCGATTCGTTTCGGCGTTCCGCAGGCCGTCGCCAACGCGGGCGGCGCGAAGGCGTGGCGCGCCGGCGCGATCTCGAACTGCTCGACGGGCTCGAGAGGCGCAAAGGCGCGCGGGCGCGGCACGACGACCCACGGGCCGGGGCCGGCGCGCACCGTCGCGGCGACGGCGCCGCCGGAAACCGGGCGCACCGCCGTCAGCGCCCCCTCCGGCGCGACTTCGAGCTTGACGGCGTCCTGCACCAAGGGCCAGCCGCGGCGCACCGCGAGGCGCGCGGCCATTTCGGCGCCGAGGATCGTGCGCGGGGCGAGCACCATGCGCGGCGCGAGCTCGCCGCACAGTTGGATCAGCGCCGCCGCGTGCGCCTCCGGCCAGGGGTTCGCCAGACGTTCGTCGTCGATCACGTGAAGCTTGTCGGGACGGGCGCCGGCCGCCTGCCGCGCCGCCGCATCCACGCCGGCGCCGATGACGGCGACGGCGACGCCGCCGGGAACGGAAGCGGACATGGCGCGCGCCACCGTCGCCAGCTCCCAGAATTCCGGCCGCAACGCGCCCGCGTCGACTTCGGCGACGATCAGAATGCCGGACATGGCTAGCGCTCCCCGCCGAGGCGAACGGTCCCGGCTTGCAACAAGGTCTCGGCGAGGCGCGCGCCGGCGACCGAACCGTCCGCGGCCTCGATGAAGGTGCAGTTGCGCCCGGTCACGGGGATCGCGAGATCGATGACCTCCGGCGCCCGCGCCGGCGCCTCGGCGACGCCGAGCTCGGCGAGCGCGATCTGGCGCGGCTTCTTGCGCGCCGCCGACAGACGCGCCGCGACACTGGGAAGGCGCAGCGGGCCCAGTTCGCTGGTCACCGTCACCACCGCCGGCAGGGCGGCCTCCATGGTCATGGAGCCGTCCGCGAGCACGCGCTCGATCTCGACGCGCTTGCCGTCGGTCACGCTGACGCGCCTGGCGAGCGTCAGCAGCGGCATGGCGAGCAGCTCGGCGAGGATGTAGGGCACGAGCCCGTTGTCCCAGTCGGAGCCTTGGCGGCCGCACAGGATCAGATCGGCGCCGCCGATCTGCCGGATCGCGGCGGCCAGCGCCGCGGCGATCGGATAGGAGTTCCACGTGTCGAGAGACGGGTCCTGCACCAGGACGAGCTGATCGGCGCCGACCGCCAGCGCCCGTTTCATCACGTCGGCGTTGAAGCGGTCGCCCGCCGCCACGCAGACGATCTCGAGATCCTTGATCGTCTCGCGCAGGCGCAGCGCCGCCTCGATGCCCTGTTCGTCGAACCCGTTGATCACCGGCGGGCTCGCGGCGCTGGCGCGAATCTTCTTGTCCCGCGCGTCGAGCGCGAGCGACGTGGCGGGGGTCAGCGGATCGATGACCTGCTTGAGACAGACGACGGCGCGCATGCCGATCTCCTGGTGTTTAGAACTGGCGCCCGGCCTGCTCCCAGATCCGCGCCAGACCGCGATCCTCGGCGATGACCTTGTAGGCGATGTAGCTCGAGCCGCGGCCGATGCCGCCCGCCGAATGCAGGTTGGACGAGCACATGTAGAGATTCTTGACCGGGGTGCGGAAGCCGGAAAGCTCGGGGAACGGCCGGAAACGGCCGAGTTGCGAGGCGAACATCGAGCCTTCGGTCCAACCGCCCTCGATCATGTCGGGCTTGCCGGCCTGCACGTCATAGGGGCCGTAGATGCGCGTGCCGATGATGTTGTCTTTCGTCATGTTCGGCGCGTATTTGCGCCATTCCTCCAGCGCCCGCTCCGTGAACTCCTCCTTGATGCGTCCCCAGTCGCGCGCCGAAAACAGGCGAGCCGGCGCCGTGAAGTCCTCGATCAGGATGGTGTGCTTGCCTTCCGGCGCGCGGGTGCGGTCCCAGATGCTGTCGGGCGCGGTCAGGATGTAAGGCTGCTGCGGGAAGCCGAGCAGGAAAATGTCGTGCTGGTAGCGGCTGGCCAAATACTCGGGATCTTTGGCGCCGGTGTAGAGGCGCGGCTGCGAGCCAACGCCGGGATTGACGTTGTCGGCCGTGTACTTGGGCAATTCGTGCATCGCCACGTTGCCCCAGAAGATCTGGCCGCGGTCGTAATGAATGTTCTTGACGCGGTGGAGCAGCTTGTCGGCGATCGGATGCTTGCGCAGCAGGCGCAGGAAGGTTTGCGGCACGCCGAGATCGGACACCACCAGAGGCGCTCTGACGCTGCCGCCGCGGGCCAGTTGGACGCCGACCGCGGCGCCGTTCTCGACGATGATCTGATCGACCTCATGCCCGGTGAGATAGTGCACGCCGAGCTTCTTGCCCGCTTTGACCAGCGCATCGGTGATCGACTGCGTGCCGCCTTTGACGATCGCGGCCGGCTCGAACGACAGCACCAGCCCCATGACGTGGACCAGGCTCTGCAGACCCATGGGATCGTCGGGGAAGCAGCCGCCCGAGGTCGGCGTCGCGCGCATGAACAGCGTGCGCAGTTCAGGGCTTTCGAAAAAGTCGTAGGCGATCTGCCGCACCGACATGAATTGGTGCACCGGCTCGACGCCGCTGTCGGGGATGTCGCACAGAGCCTCCAGCGCGTCCGGTGTGCCCCACGGCGTGGGCGCGGTGAAGCGGTGCGTATGGAAGGCCTTCTTCCAATGCTTGTGATACTGGTCGAACAGCTTCAGGTACATGTCGGCGTCGCGCTGCGAGAACGCCTTGATCTGATCGTAGGTCTTGCGGACGTTGTCGGGCGCCTCTTCGGCGCGGCCCGTCGCCTGGTCGACGACCCGGTAGGCCGAATAGCCGATGAAGCTGGAGCCGTCCTCGAAGATCATCCCCTCGTTCTGCTCGGGGAAGACGTATTCCAGCCCTTCCTCGCGCAGGTTGAAATCGGTGTAGGCGGGATGGCCGTAGAAGCGGGTGAAATGCGCGTGCGGGTTTTGTCGGAAGCCGGGGGCCGGCGCCTCCTCGCTGACCGCGCCGCCTCCCAGCGCGGTGTGCCCTTCCAGCACGGCGACGTTCAAGCCCGCCTTGGCCAGATAGCACGAGACGATGGTGGCGTGGTGACCCCCGCCGATCACGATGGCGTCGTAGGATGCGTCGGCCATGGTCGCCCCCCTTGTTGTCGTCGGAATTGGATCCGCTGAAGTTTATCTGATGATCTGATAAACTTTAGCCGCGGGTGGACGGCCTGTCAAGCGTAGGATCGCGACAGGCCCGCCGGCGGAGAGGCTCGGGCGGCGAGGGCGTCCGCCAAGCGCTGCGGCCTCAGCCGCGGCGCTTGGCCGCAAGGAACCGATCGTATTGCGCCATGCCCTCAGGGTTCGCCATCGCGCGCACGAAGAAGTCGAAGCCTTTTTCGATGTAGCTTTCGATCGTCGCCAACTGGCTCAGGCGCCAATGTTTCAACGCCCAGGCATGGGCGTAGAGCACCAACTGATAGGTGACGAGGTCGACGTCGACTTCGCGAAAGAGGCCGGCGGCGACGCAGTCGCGAATTCGCCTTGCGACGAGCTCGTTGGTCTCGATCTCGAGCTGCTTGATGAATTGCCGCTGTTCGGGTCGCAGAGAATTGGTCGACCGATAGGTGAGCACCGCGGCGCTGCGGCGCCGGTCGATGATGCGGCAATAGGTGGCGAGAGTCGACCACAGCGCCTCGAGCGGCTCGGCCGTCGATTTGACCGCCAGCGGAATCTCTTGCTTGTAGGTTTCCAGCACGCTCATCAACGACAGCAGCAAAACGTCTTCCTTCGTCGGCGCGTACTGATAGATCAGACCGATGCTGACCCCCGCCTTGCGGGCGACGTCCTGGATGCTGGTCCGGTAATAGCCGTGGCGGGAGAACAGATCGATCGCCGCGCCGACGATCTGCTCGCGCCGGCGCAACACCAGCTTCTCGTCCGTGACCTGGCTTTTCACGACCGTCTGATCGAAAGCCATGTTGGAGCGCAGGCGAGGCTTCTCGGAACGCAGGCGAGGCTTCGTCATGGCGTGGCTTTGCCCCGTCTCACGCCTGCGGCCGAAACCGATGACGGCAGTCGAGGTTTTCGGCGATCGGCATGAGAAGCACGGCGAATGATCCCTCGATGGGCCTAGGCTTGGCTTTCAGCGAGCAGCCGCGTCGCGATGACGAGTTTCTGCACCTCGCTGGCGCCCTCGTAGATGCGCAGCGCCCTGATCTCCCGATAGAGCTTCTCGGCGATATGGCCGTGGGTGACGCCGAGCCCGCCGAAGATCTGCACCGCCGAATCGATCGTCTTCTGCGCCTCCTCGGTGGCGAACAGCTTGGCCATGCTGGATTCGCGGCTGATGCGGGCGCCTTTGACGTCCTTGGTCCAGGCGGCGCGATAGATCAACAGAGCCGCGGCGTCGACGGCGAGGGCCATGTCGGCGAGCCTGGCGCGCGTCAGCTGGAGATCGGACAAGGGCTGGCCGAACAGCTTGCGCGTGCGCGCATGGCGCAGCGCCTCGTCCAGCGCCCGGCGCGCGAAACCGAGGGCGGCGGCGCCGACGGTCGAGCGGAAGACGTCCAAGGTCGCCATGGCGATGCGGAACCCGTCGCCCGGCGATCCCAGCATGTCGGCCGCGCGCGCTCTCACCCCGTCGAAGGCGAGCGCGCCGATGGGGTGGGGCGCGATGAGGTCGATCGTCTTGGCGACCGAGAAGCCGGGCGCGCCGGCCTCCACCACGAAGGCCGAGAGGCCCTTCGCCCCCGGCCCTTCGCCGGTGCGCGCGAAGACCACGTAGAGGTCGGCGATGCCGGCGTTGGATATCCATGTCTTCGCGCCGTCGAGCCGCCAATCGTCGCCCTCGCGCTGCGCCCGCGTCGCGATCGCCGAAACGTCGGACCCCGCCTCCGCCTCGGAGAGGGCGAAGGCGGAGATCGCCGTCCCTCGAGCGACCGCAGGCAGCCAGCGCGCCTTCTGTTCGGCCGTGCCGAACAGGCTGATCGGACCCGTGCCGAGACCCTGCATGGCGAAGGCGAAATCGGCGAGGCCCGCGTGGCGCGCCAGCACGTCCCGGCAGACGCACAGGCTGCGCGTATCGAGCGGCCCATGCGGCGAGCCGTCGTCGCCGCCGACGGCGGTGGCGAGGAAGCCTTCCTCCCCCATCGCCGCGGCGAGGCGACGAACGGCCGCGGCAGCGGCCGCGCTCGTCTCGCCCTCGCCGCACAATGGCGCGACGTTGGCGCTCGCCCAGGCGTCGACGCGGTCGTGCAACGCCTGGTGCCTCGGCTCCAGGAACGGCCAGGAAAGGAAGCTTCGGTCGGCCATCAATCCCCCTCGAAGACCGGCTTCTGCTTGGCGACGAAGGCGCGATAGGCGCGGCCGTAATCTTTGGTCTGCATGCAGATGGCCTGGGCCTGGGCCTCGGCTTCGATCGCCGAGTCGACGTCCATCGCCCATTCCTGGTGCAGGCAGGTCTTGGTCATGGCGTGGCCGAAGGTCGGGCCATCGGCGAGCTCCTTGGCCAGCGACTGGGCCTCCGCCAACACCTGCTCGGGCGCGACGAGGCGGTTGTAGAAGCCCCATTTGTCGGCCTCTTCCGCCGTCATGACGCGCCCGGTGTAGAGCAGCTCGGAGGCGCGCCCTTGCCCGATGATGCGCGGCAGGATCGCGCAGGCGCCCATGTCGGCGCCGGCGAGGCCGACGCGCACGAACAGGAACGCCGTCTTCGTCCGCGGCGTGCCGATCCGTATATCGGACGCCATCGCGACGATCGCGCCGGCGCCGGCGCAGATGCCGTCGACCGCCGCGACGATCGGCTGCGGGCAATGGCGCATCGCCTTGACCAGCTCGCCCGTCATGCGCGTGAAGGCGAGAAGGCCCGGCATGTCGCCGGCCTCCTGCATCTTCACCAGCGGCCCGATGATCTCGTGCACGTCGCCGCCCGAGCAGAAATTGCCGCCCGAGCCGGTGACGACCACGCTCTTCACGTCGCCGGCGTGAGCGAGCTTGCGGAACAGGCCGCCGAGCTCGGCGTAGCTGTCGAAGGTCAGCGGATTCTTGCGCTCGGGCCGATTGAGCGTGATGGTCGCGACCTTGCCTGCGACCTCCCACTGAAAATGGGTCGCCTTGTATTGCGCGGCTGGGAAAGTCTGCACGTCTGTCTCCTCGTGTTCGCAGGGATTGGATCAGGCCATGGTCAAGCCGCCGGAAACGCTGAGCGTCTGCCCGGTGATGTAGCTCGACAGGTCGCTGGCGAAGAATAGGATCGCGTTGGCGATGTCGGCCGGCTGGCCGAACCGGCGCATCGGAATGGCGCGCTTGAAGGCCTCGAGATGGTTCTCGGGCAGGACCATCAGCATCGGCGTTTCCGTGGGGCCGGGGCAGACGCAATTCACGTTGATCGAATAGCGCGCCATCTCGCGAGCCAGGCTCTTGGTGAAGGCGATGAGCCCGCCCTTCGCCCCGGCGTAGACGGTCTCGCCGGAACTTCCCACTCGCCCGGCGTCGCTCGCCACGTTGACGATCTTGCCCGACTTGCGCTCGATCATCGGCCCGAGCAGGGCGCGCGTCAGCTTGACCGGCCCGAGGAAGTTGATGTCGACGACGCGCTCCCAGAACGCCGCGTCGTTGTCGACGAAGGGCTGCCCCTTGCCGAAGCCCGCGCCGTTCACCAGCACGTGCACTTCGCCGCGGCCCAGCACCGTCTTGGCGAAGGCGGCGATGGAATCGTCGGAGGCGACGTCGATCGCGACGTAGCTGGCCTTCAGCCCATCGCCGCGCAGGCGCTCGGCCTCCTGCTCGCCCTTGTCGGCGGAAAGATCGGCGATGATCACGTTCGCGCCGGCTCGGGCCAGGGTCTCGGCGGTGGCGCGGCCGATGCCGGACGCGGCTCCGGTGACGACGGCGGTCTTTCCATCCAGTCTCATGTCGTGCTCCTCACCTGTCGAGAAACGCCTTGACCCTTTTCCGGGTGTCGGCGGCGTTGAACAATTTGTGGGTCTCCAGGAGCTCGATGAGCATGCCGGCGTCGAGATGGGCGTCGGCGGCGCTGAAGCAGCGCTTGCAGGCGGCGAGCGCGGCCGGCGACAGTTGCGCGATGCGCTCGACGACGCCCCTGGCGAAATCGGCCAATCGATCGGCCGGCACGGCCCATTGAACCAGTCCCAAGTCGCGCGCCTCGGCGCCGGCGACGACTTCGGCCGTCAGGATCAGGCGCCGCGCGACGCCGGGGCCGGCGAGGCGCGACAGGCGCTGCGTTCCGCCGGCGCCCGGCAGCAGGCCGAGGCGGGCCTCGGGAAGCCCGAGGGCTGCGTTTTCGCCGGCGACGCGCAGATCGCAGGCGAGCGCCAGCTCGAACCCGCCGCCGTGCGCCGCGCCGCCGATCTCGCCCACGACGACCTGCGGCAGCGCCTCGATGCGGTCGTAAAGGCGCTGCAGGCGCCTGACGGTCTCGACCATGCGATCGGGGCCGTCGTCGGTCGAAAAGCAGTCGCGCATCAGCTTGAGATCGGCGCCGGCGCAAAAGACGCGTTGCGACGAGCGGATAAGCAGCACGGCGACGTCCCGCCGGCCGGCCAAGTCGTCGAGGACGGCGCCGAAGCCGTCGATCCACTCCCGATTGATGGCGTTCACCGGCGCGCGCGCCATCGTCAGCGTCAGCGCCGAACCCCTTACGTCGACCTCGAACATCGCGTCACCGAATGAATACTCATTCGGTCTCCTGATACGAGAAGCGGCGGCGCTCGTCAAGGGGCTGGGGAAGGGCGATCGCTTCAGGCCGGCGAAAGGTTGACGCCAGCGGCCGGCGCGCCCCGCTTTCGTCTGCGATCGCGAGAGCTTAGCGGCCGGTCGAATTTTGCATTTGTTCCGGCGAGTGGCTATGGACGCGGCCATGAATTCGAAGAGCGCATCTCGACGATGAGCGAGATCGCGCACGACGTTCACGCTCTCGTCCTCGGCCAGGCGATCGTCGGGCCGCAAGCCTTTTCGCGAGGATGCGCCATGGATCGCGCCGAAATCGTCCATGAGAATTTCCGCCGCCGGGTCGCGGCCCGGGATCTGCCTGGAGGCGTCAGCCCCGCCGGGCCCTTGAGCGCGGTCGAAGCGGTGGCGATCTATCGCGCCGGCTGTCTGTCGCGCGCGCTCGACCGGACGAGCCGCGCGATGCAGCGGGCCGGGCAGGGCTTCTACACCATCGGCTCTTCCGGCCACGAGGGGATGGCCGCGGTGGCGTGCGCGCTCCGCCTCGGCGACATGGCCTTCCTGCACTATCGCGACGCCGCCTTTCAGATCGCGCGCGCGAGCCAAGCGCCCGGCCAGACCATCGCCTGGGACATGTTGCTGTCGTTCGCCGCCTCGAGCGAGGATCCGATCTCGGGCGGCCGGCACAAGGTCCTCGGCTCCAAGGCCCTGAACATTCCGCCGCAGACCTCGACGATCGCCAGTCACCTGCCCAAGGCCGTCGGCGCCGCCTATTCGCTCGGCCTGGCGCGGCGCCGGCGCCCCGAGCGTCAGGCGCTCGCCGACGACAGTATCGTCGTCTGCTCGTTCGGCGACGCCTCGGCGAACCATTCCACCGCGCAGGGCGCGTTCAACACCGCGGCCTGGACGGCCTATCAGCGCGTGCCGCTGCCCCTTCTCTTCGTCTGCGAGGACAACGGCATCGGCATCTCGACCAAGACCCCGACGGGCTGGATCGCCGCGGCGTTCTCAAATCGGCCCGCCTTGAGATATTTCGCCTGCGACGGGCTCGACATCTACGACGCGTTTCGCGTCGCCAGCGAGGCGGCGGAATACGTGCGCGCCAACAGGAGCCCCGCTTTTCTGCATTTTCACACCGTCAGGCTCTATGGGCACGCGGGGGCGGACATGCCCACGACCTATCTGCCGCTCGCCGAGGTCGAGGCGGCCGAGGCGAACGACCCGTTGCTGCATTGCGTGCGTCTGCTCGACGAGGCGGGCGCGCTGACGCCCGATCAGGCCCTGGCGATCTACGACGAGACGCTCGCTCGCGTCGAAAGGATCGCGTCGCACGCCGTCACGCGGCCGCGGCTGAAGACGGCCGAGGACGTCATGGCGAGCCTCATCCCGCCGCCCAAGGCCTGCCGGCCAAGCGCGCCGCCGAGCGCCCAAGTCCGCGAGGCCGCGTTCGGCGCCGATCTGAAGGCGATGAGCGAGCCTCAGCCGATGAGCCGCCTCGTCAATTGGGCCTTGACCGACCTGATGCTCGCCCATGCCGAAATCGTGCTGATGGGCGAAGACATCGGCCGCAAGGGCGGCGTCTACGGCGTCACGCAGAAGCTCAGGGCGCGCTTCGGCGCGGACCGGGTGATCGACACGCTGCTCGACGAGCAGTCCATTCTCGGCCTGGCGATCGGCCTCGCGCACAACGGCTTCATCCCGATTCCGGAAATCCAGTTCCTCGCCTATCTCCACAACGCCGAGGACCAGATCCGCGGCGAAGCGGCGACACTGCCCTTTTTCTCCAACGGGCAATACGCCAACCCGATGGTCCTGCGCATCGCCGGCCTCGGCTATCAAAAAGGCTTCGGCGGTCACTTCCACAACGACAATTCCGTCGCCGTTCTGCGCGACATTCCGGGGATCGTCGTCGCCTGTCCTTCCAATGGCGCGGACGCCGCGAAGATGCTGCGCGAATGCGTTCGCCTGGCGCGCGAAGAGCAGCGCGTCGTCGTCTTCCTCGAGCCGATCGCGCTCTACCCGATGCGCGACCTCGCCGCCGAAAAAGACGGCGGCTGGATGACGATCTATCCCGATCCTGCCGAGCGGATCGCGCTCGGCGAAGTCGGCGTCTTTGGCAACGGCGAGGACCTCGCCATCGTGACCTACGGCAACGGCGCCTATCTCTCACGGCAGGCGGAAGCGCGGCTGCGCGCGGACGGCGTCCGGACCACCATCGTCGATCTGCGCTGGCTGGCGCCGCTTCCCGAGGAGGGGCTGCTGCGCGCCGTCCACCGTTGCAAGCGCGTCCTGATCGTCGACGAATGCCGCCGAACCGGCGGACAGGCCGAGGCCTTGATGACGCTGTTGACGGAGCGCACCGAGATTCCCGCGGCCCGCGTCGCGGCCAAGGACAGTTTCATCGCCACTGGGCCGGCCTACGCGGCGACCCTGCCGTCGGCGGACGAAATCCATCGGGCGGCGAGAAAACTCATGGCGAGCGTGCAATGAAGACCGCCGTCGTCGTTTGCCCGGGCCGCGGCGTCTACAACAAGAGCGAGCTCGGCTATTTGGCTCGCCATCACGCCGACAAGTCGGACCTGTTCCAGCGCTTCGACCGGGAACGCCGGCGCCTCGGCCAGGCGACGCTGGCCGAACTCGACGGCGCCAAGGCCTATTCGATCGCGACCCATACGCGCGGCGACAACGCGTCGGCCCTCATCTTCGCGGCGACGCTCGCCGACTTCCTGTCGATCGACGATCAGGCGATCGAGATCGTCGCCGTCACCGGCAATTCGATGGGCTGGTATTCGGCGCTCGCCTGCGCCGGGGCGCTGTCGCCCGAAGCGGGATTTCAGGTGGCCAATACGATGGGCGCGCTGATGCAGGAAAGCCTGATCGGCGGGCAGATGATCTATCCCTTCGTGGGCGAGGACTGGTCGCCGGCGCCCGACAGGAAGGCCTCGCTGCTGGCGCTCGTCGGCGAGATCGCTCGACGACCCGGCTGCGAGCTGGCGCTGTCGATCGATCTCGGCGGCATGCTGGTCGTCGGCGGCGACGACGCCGGCCTCGCGGCCTTCGCGGCGTCGGTTCCCCCGGCTCAAGGCCGCTTTCCCCTGCGGCTCGCCAACCACGCGGCGTTCCACACCCGCCTGCAGAGCCCGGTCGCCGCCAAGGGCCGCGAGCGCCTGCCGCCCGAGCTTTTCGCCTCGCCGCGCCTTCCGCTCGTCGACGGGCGCGGCGCGGTCTGGCAGCCTCAGGCGACGCCGACGCAGGCGCTCTGGGACTACACGCTCGGCCGTCAGGTCGTCGAGACCTATGATTTCACCAAGGCGATCCAGGTCGCGGCGCGGGAATTCGCGCCGGATGTCTTCATCGTCACGGGTCCGGGAACGACGCTCGGCGGCGCCGTCGCGCAGGCGCTGATCCTCGCCGACTGGCGCGGCATGAAGTCGAAGAACGACTTCCAAGAGATGCAACGAAGCGCCCCCACGCTGATCGCGATGGGGATGGACGATCAACGCCGCGAGGCGGTCAGGGCCGTCGGCTGATCCCCCGATCGGCCGCGGCGCGGCGGCGCCGCGCGCTTCAGATCGAGGCGGTGAGGCCGCCGTCGACGTAGAGAATGTGTCCGTTGACGAAGCTGGAGGCGTCGGAGGCGAGGAAGACGGCGGCGCCGACGAGCTCGTCGACCTCGCCCCAGCGCCCGAGCGGCGTGCGCCCGGTGAGCCAGGCGGAAAACGTCTCGTCCTCGACCAGCGCCTGGTTGAGCTCGGTGCGAAAGTAGCCGGGCCCCAGGCCATTGACGCGAAGGCCGAATCTACCCCAGTCGACCGCCATGCCCTTGGTGAGCATCTTCACCGCCCCTTTCGAGGCGGCGTAGGGCGCGATCCCCGGGCGCGCGAGCTCGCTCTGCACCGAGCAGATGTTGACGATGCGCCCGCGCTTGCGGGCGATCATCGCGCGCGCCACGGTCTGGCCGACGAAGAACACGCTGTCGAGATTGGCGCGCATCAGCTCCCGCCACGTCTCCTCGGCGAAATCCTCCAGCGGCGCGCGGCGCTGGACGCCGGCGTTGTTGAAGAGGATGTCGATCGGGCCGATCTCCTCTTCGATGCGCGCGACGCCGGCGCGAACCTCGGCGCTCGCGGTCACGTCGAAAGCGACCCCGTGCGCGTTGCCGCCGGCGGCGGCGATGCGCGCGACCACGGCCGCGATCTTGTCCGGCGAGCGGCCGTTGACCACGACTTCGGCGCCGGCGCCGGCGAGGCCGGCGGCGATCGCCGCGCCGATCCCGGCCGAAGACCCGGTCACCAGCGCGACGCGGCCCTCGAGGCCGAAAAGGCGTTCAATCAGGCTCATCGGACGTCGCGTTCCCTCATGTTGCGCCGGCCGAGCGCGCTCGCCGCGGCGTCGAACTGCTCGGCGAGCCAGGGATTGGCGTCGCGGCAGCGATCGACGACGCGGCTGGCCCAGGCGACGTACTCCTCGCGGCGTTCGCGCGACCAGCCGGCCGGCGGGCTCGCGGCGAGCGCCCTGAGATTGGAGGTCTTGTCGGCGAGCTTGATGACGCGGGCGCCCCACGACGCGTGGCCGGCGTGCTCGACCTGCAGGCGCTTTCGCGTCTCTTTGGGCAGGCTCTTGTCGTCGGTGACCTCCATGACCAGCGCGGCGACCGCCGCGCCGAACTCCGAGCGCAGTTCCTCGGCAGTAACGCCCACGTCCTCCACCGCGTCGTGCAGCACCGCGGCGATCACCACCTCGAGGTTTCCCTCCGTCGCTCGCGCCGCGAGCTCGGCGACTTCGGTCAGATGGTTGACGTATGGCTCCGCCGCCTCGCCTTTTCGACGCTGGTTCACGTGCTTTAGCGCCGCGAAGTGGTACGCGCGCGTCAGCTCGACGATCGGGTTCATGGGCGAAGCTCCGTCTTGGACGTGAATTCGGGCGCGGCCGATCCCGCGTGGCCTTCGAGGGGCGGCTTATCGATGTTGCGACGATTTCGGCCCGATGAGAAGCGTGTCTCGCTTGACGTGAGCCGGGACATTTTCTTGACAGTTTCGCCGGCCCCTCCCTATAAGCGGGCCGCCCAACCGGGCCGTCCTCGTTCGCGAGGCGTGGCGGGGTAGCTCAGCTGGTTAGAGCAGCGGAATCATAATCCGGAGGTCGCCGGTTCGAATCCGGCCCCCGCTACCAACGACTTCATTGCGCGAAATCCACTCGATCCGCTCGCTCGCGGGCGCCCTCATTCGGGCGCCGACGGGCGCGGCGGCGGCAGGCCGTTCCATTGCGCCACGAAGTCCGAAAGCATCGGCACGTAGGCTTCGCCATGCCCGGCGCCGACGGCGAACGCGAAACTGTTGCGCACTGCGGCGCCGATCGGATTGGCGACCCCGAGCGCCCCGGCGAGCCCAGCGAGATAGGTGACGTCCTTGCAGGCATTGGCGATCGTGAAGCGATGCGCGTCGCGGTCCCTTTCGAGGACGTATTTGAAGAAGGTCTGGTAGAAGGGACAATCCATCCGGCCGCCGCGGATGACGCTGTCGAAGACCTGGGCCGACAGCCCCGTTTTGGCGCCGATCATCAGCGCTTCGGAATAGAGCGCGGCGTAGCCCATCGACAGGAAATTGTTCAGCAGCTTCATCGTGTGGCCCGTGCCCACCGGCCCGGTCGGGATAATTCGGCCGGCGAAGGCCTGAAGAACGGGTCGCGCCCGTTCCACGGCCTCGGGCTCGCCGCCCACCATGACGTCGAGCGTGCCCTCCCAGGCGTCCTTCGGCGTCCGGCTCAGGGGCGCGTCGACGAGCGCGATGCGACGGGCCGCGAGCGAGGTCGCCAGGCGCGTCGTGACCGCGGGCTCCGAGGTCGAACAATCGATGACCAGCAGCGGCTTGCCCGCCGCCGCCAACCCTTCCTCGCCGTGAACGAGGGCCTCGACTTGCGGCGAACCCGTCACGCAGATCACGACGATGTCCGAGGCCAGCGCGAGCGCGCGGGCCGAGGAGGCCTCGGCGGCGCCGCGCGACTTGAGATCTTCGACCGCCTCGCGTCTGCGATGGCCGAGAACCGTCAACGGCCAGCCCTTCTCGACGATGTTTTTCGCCATGCCATGGCCCATGAGCCCGACGCCGACGAAGCCGATTCTCTCTTTCATCTCCCACAGCCTCCCGCGACGCCCTCGTCGTTCACCGCGAAGCGCCCGACGCCTCGCGCGCGAGCGTCGCAAATTTCCCTTCGGGGCGCAAATGCTTCTCCCGCTCTCGCGGCGCGGCCGGCGCGCCGGCGAGGTCCGCCCGACGCGTCGGCGCAAGGCCCGAGCAAGCTTATGGTGGTGTCTTGCACGCTAGCGAGGCCGCGCGTCTCGTGCGGACCCGAGAGATCCTCGCTTCGAAATCGCTCCCGGACAGCCGCCGTCGACGCCGCCCGGCCGCCCCTCGCCGCCGACGCTCGCAGGGCATTGGAAAGCCGATGACGGAAGATCGATTTCTGATCGAGGGTTTGCGCATCCGGCTTCGCGACGATCGCGACAGCTCCGACCTTCTCGAACTGTTCAACGAAGAGCGATTTCTGCACTACGCCTCCGCCAGAGGGCCTTTCGCCTCGACCGACGAGCTCCAGGCCTGGCTCGCCAACATCGCGTGCTCGAAGCGCTTCGAGGTGGTCGGCGTCATCGCCGGCAAGACGGTCGGATTCGGGGGCCTCTACGTGATGGGCGACGGCCTCGACCATTCCGGGTGGATTCTTCTGGGCGTGCGCGAAGCGTTTCAAGCGCGCGGGATCGGCGCCAGGCTGCTGCAGATGTTGATGGCGACCGCCAGCATCATGATGGGATTGCGTCGGGTTCAACTGACGGTGTTCGGCGACAACGATCCGGCGATCAAGCTCTACCGCCGATTCGGCTTCGAGATCGAGGGGCGCCACCGAGACTTCGTGCGCCGGGGCGAGCGCTTCATCGACGCTCTGACGATGGCGAAACTCTACGACGCGCGCGAAGCGGCTGGGCCGAGCGCGCCGGCGCTGCGCCGGGTCGGATAGAGCCCCGGTTCGCGCCGCAGGCCGCTCGGCGCGAAGCGCCCCATCCACGACGATCGGCCGGGTGCCGAGCGCGGGCCCCGCCGCCTGCCCAAGTCGAGCGCCCGCTACGAGATTCATCCTTGCGAAATATTTTCGCGTTATGACTACGAATTGGGCAGCCAAACTGGGCGGATTTGGCCGGGAAGGGCGTTTTCGTCGTCGGCGACCCCAACAGAATATCGCGAATCGACCGGTAGCTGGCGAATAAAAGACAGAGAAACTCTTCGCAACCCCACACCACACGAACCCGAACATGCCGACGCAAAATAAAAGTCTGACGTCGAATGAGAAGAGACACGCCGTCCGAACGCGATGTTTGCGACAGGGGCATTGCGTGTTCAATAATGGATGTTCCGAGCTCAGCGTGCTGGTGCGCAACATTTCTTCCACCGGCGCAAAATTGTGCGGCGATGAACTGTTCTGCTTGCCGGAAGAATTCGAACTGCATATTCACGATGGATTCGGCGGCTTCACCTCGCACTGGGTGAAGCGGGTGTGGGCTCGGGCCGACTCGGTGGGCGTCGCGTTCATCGATGCGGCGCGCCGGCCGTTCACGTCCCAACCTCCAGGGCATCGAGGCGCCGACCCGGCGCGCTCGCCCGGTGGCGTTCGAACGGCGTGAAGGCGGGGCGCTTTCGAGCGCCGGCGCGCAGCGCGTCGGCGCCGCTGTCAGGACGTGAGAATCGTGCGAGACGGACGAATCGCTATAGCCGCTGCTTGGCTTGCGCGGCGGAGAGAAAGGTGAATTCCTGAATTCCCATGTCGACGACGACCTCGGCGCCCAGGCGCGCGTTGACGTTCTTGATCAAGGCGCTCCTCATCTTGTTCAAGTCGAACGTCTCGAGATGGTCGAAGTCGATGGCGTTGTCGTCATAGATGTAGCGAAACGCCTCGTCGACGACAAAGGCGTCCGGCGCGATCGGGCTCTTCTTGAGCGCGGTGGGATCGACGACGTAGGAAAGCGCCGCCACCACGTACCCCTTGACGACCCCGTCGCGGATCTTGGGAACGTTGATCTCCTTCGTCTTCTTGGTCTCCCGCGCCGACGCGGCGGCCGCGACCTGCGGCTTCGCGCCGGCCTCGCGCAGGTGGCTCATGGCGTAGCCGGCCGCGAGCGTGGTCAGGCACGCCCAAAAGCCGACGAGGATGATCTTGATCATTCGTCCTCGCCCAACCAGGAACGCGCGGAATAGGTGCCGTCGGACTGGCTATCGCGGATCGCTCGCGCGATGATGTCGGAGACCGCCTGCGCCGCTTGCAACTGCGTGCGCAGCAAGCGGCGGTTGGTCTCCAGCTTGGCGTGGAGATCGGCGAGCGCCGCCCTGAGAACCGGGCCGACCTGCTTGTCGGCGAGCGCGCCGGCGAGGCGGTTGAGTTCCAGCAACCCCTGGCTCTTGCGCAGGTTGTAGGCGGGATAGTCGACCGATCCGCGCCGCGCGATGTCGTCGTTTTCCTCGTCGAGCGTCTGGCTCAGGCGTCCGATGACGGAAAGAATCATCGCGTGGGGACTCTGCGATCGGCCAGAATCGGCCGCCGCGATGCTCGGGTGACGAACGAGCGCGGCGCTCATGAGCGTTTGTGATCCGGGAAGAGGAAGGCGCCGTCGGCGTAGGCGCTCCCGCTCGGCAGCGACAAGGCGTTGGCGCTCATTTGCGCGGCGTCGCGCGCGTCCACGGCGTCGAGTCGGCTCGGACGCTCCAGCGATTCGCTGGCCGACAGCGGATGCGCCTGGAACAGGCGTCTGGCGATTCCCAGCGAACCGGACTTGGCGATTTGCCGCGCCACCTGATCGGCAAGCATGGATTTCCACATGTCGCCGGAGAGGCCTTGGCCGAACACGGACGAGCCGTCATTCGGCAGCATCTCCTTGACGAAACCGTCGAGCAGCACGGCTTCGAAATCGACTTGCGCCTTCGCCGCCTTGTCGTTCGCCACGAACGCCGCGTCGACGAATCGCGATCGGGCGTTCGCCAGGTCGGCGACCGGCGCCGGGGCGGGCGAGGCCGGCGGCGCGGTCTGCGCGAGCGTCGCGGCGAAGTCCGCCGTCGGCGCCGGCCCCCCGGCGGCGAGCGCGTTGAGCCGTTGCGTCGCCGCCGCCGCGCGGGTTGGATCGGCGGCCTTGAGCACTTCGAGCACGACGTCGGAGGGAGGATCGAGGGGCATGGAACCGCGCGGAGGCGTTGAACTGCGCCCAGCTTCCTCCGCCAGCCTTACGCCGAGCTTGACTTCGGATTGCGCAGCGAATCTTCGATGAGATCGACGAGCTCCTTGCGCTGCCTCTGCTCGCGATAGCGCGCGTCGACGCTTTCGCGGGCGCGATCGGCGAGCTTGGCCCGCGCGCCCTGGTCGATGGCCCGCCGCGTCTGCGCCTCGACCTCGGCCTCGGCGGCGGCGATCTGCCTTTCCAACGCTCGAATGTGGCGCATCGCGGCCGCCGCCGGCGGCCCATAAGCGGCGACGCCGCGCCCCAGCGCCTCCCACATTTCGCGGTGGTTCTCGGCCAGTTCGTCGCGTTCGCGGCCGAGCGCGTTCAGGCGCCAAACCGCCAGATCGTGCAACTGCTTTTGCAGCCGCTCGATCTTCTCGAGCGCCTCGAGCCTCTTTTTCATCGCCTATCCCGAAATGAGCCAGGCCTCGAAACCCGACATGAACTCGCCGAGGAGCGGCTTGACCGAGAAGTAGAGCAGCAGCAGCCCGCCGCCGACGATGAACGGCGTCGCCATATAGAAGATCGCGACCTGCGGCGTCAGGCGATTGATGAGGCTCATCGCCAGGTTGACGATGATCGCGTAGATGAAGAAGGGCGAGCAGACGCGGAGCGCGACGCGAAAGGTGTCGCCGAGCGTCGAGGCCACTTGCCGCAACGAATATCCCGCGTCGAACTCGCCGCCGATCGGAATCGCGTGATAGGACGCCGCGAGGCCGCGCAGGACCTCCCAATGGGCGTCGGTCATGAAGATCAGCGCCGTCGCCGACAACGTCACGAAACTGGCGAGCGGCGGCAGCGCCTGATTCGGCTCCACCTCGACTCCGAAGGGATTGGCCATGCCGAGCATCGCCGCCGCCCCCACCGCCATCGCCTCCAGCGCGAGAAAGAACAACCGGCCGAGAAGGCCGATCAGACCACCGATCGCCGATTCGACGGCGATCAAGCGCAGCGCCGGAATCGGGTCGGCCTCGAGCGAATGCAACGGCGCCTGATCGAGCAGCAGCGGCGCCAGCGACAGCGTCACCGCCACGGCGATGAACAATCGGATCTGCACCGGTATCTGCGCGCTCGATATCCCCGGCATCAGCATCAGGCACGCGCCGATGCGGCAGAAGAGAACGAACGTCGCCAACGTCACGTTGGGATCGAGGATCGCGCCGGCGCCTGCGAAGATGTCGCCGCTCGCGTTCACTTAGGAGATCGCGCCGAGCGACTTGACCTCGAAGCCGCGCGCGATCTCGAGCTGCGACAACACCGGCAGGGTCGGGAACATGCGCTCGATGATCATTCGCACATAGGGTCGCGTCTCGGCGGTGGTGACCAGGGCGAAAAGATGCTTGTCGTCCATGCGCTTGCGGATCGCCGCGGACGCCTCGGCGGCGAACTGCTCCATCAGACGGGGATCGATGTCGAATTCGCTCACCTCGCCCTTGGCGTCGCGCTTGAGGCTCTGGTGAAAGACGAGATCCCAGCGGTTGCCCAGCCGCAGCACTCTCAGTACGCCCTGGTCCTGAATGTCGCCGCAGATCTGCTGCGCCATGCGGATCCGCACGTGCTCCACGATCTGCTCGGGACGGCGCACGTGCGGCGCGATCTCGGCGATGGCCTCGAGAATCAGATTCAGGTTGCGAACGGAGACGCGCTCGGCGAGCAGCAGCTTGAGCACCGCCTGCAGCCCAGAAAAGGAAAGCTGCGAGGGACAGATGTCGTCGATCAGCTTCTTGTATTCGGGCTCCAGCCTGTCCAGCAGCGCGCGCATGTCCTTGTAGGACAGCAGCTGGGCCAGATTGTTGTGGATCACTTCGCTCAAGTGCGTCAGCAGCACCGACACCGGGTCGATCGGCTTGAACCCTTCCCGTTTCACGTCCTTGAGATAGGCTTGCGAGATCGACATCGCCTTCATTCCGAAGGCCGGCTCGCGGATTTCGTCGCCGGGAACGTTGGGGCGTTTGCCGTCGCCCACGATCACCAGAAACTCGCTGACGCGCAGCTCCTGCGTCGCCACGACCGTGCCGTGGATGCGGATCTGATAGCACTTGGCCGGCGTCCTGATGTCGTCGGTGAGCTTGATCTCCGGCACGACGAAGCCGTATTGCCGCGCGAATTTGCGCCGCATCTTGGCGACGCGCGAGGCGATCTCGTCGTGCGAGGGCAGCAGCGTCGCCGTCAGCTCCTTGCTGAAGCACAGCTCGATTTCGGCGGACTTCAACTGCTCCTTGATCGAGGAGCGCGCCTCGGCGCGGGCCTTTTCCTCGCGCGCGGCCTTCTCGACCGCCGCGACCGCGCGTTCCTTCGCCACTCGCTGGGGAATGGCGACGCCGACGAAGGCCATCAGGCCGCCGAGGAGCGCGAAAGGAATGAACGGCAGTCCCGGGACCACGCCGAGCACGAACATCAGCAGCGCCGCCATGAACAGCGCGTTGGGATAGTTGCTGAGCTGATCGAGCACCGCCTTGTCGGCCGAGCCGCGCGTGCCGCCCTTGGCGACCAGCATGCCGGCGGCGAGGGAAATGATCAGCGCCGGGATTTGCGACACCAGGCCGTCGCCGACCGAGAGCTTGGTGAAGATGTCCGCCGCGGTGGACAACCCCAGTCCGTGCCGGGTGACGCCGATGACGATGCCGCCGAAGATGTTGACGGCGAGAATGATGAGCCCGGCGATCGCGTCGCCGCGCACGAACTTCGACGCGCCGTCCATCGAACCGAAGAACGCGCTTTCCTCCTCGAGTTCGCGCCGGCGTTGCTGGGCGACCTTCTCGTCGATGAGGCCGGCCGACAGGTCGGCGTCGATCGCCATCTGCTTGCCGGGAATGGCGTCGAGCGTGAACCTCGCGCCGACTTCCGCGATGCGGGTCGCGCCCTTGGTGATGACCAGGAAGTTGATGATCACCAGGATGAGGAAGACGATGATGCCGATGACGAAGTCGCCGCTCATCACCAGGCTGGCGAACCCGCCGATGATAAAACCGGCCGCGTTCGTCCCTTGGGCCCCGTGCGACAGAATGAGCCGCGTCGTCGAGATATTGAGCGCCAGCCTGAGGATGGTCGCCACCAGCAGCACCGTGGGAAAAGCGGAGAATTCAAGCGGTTTGTGAATCCACAACGCGACCATCAAGATCAGCACGGAAAGCGCGATCGAGAACGCAAGGCCGAGATCGATCATCATCGCCGGAACCGGCAGGAAGAACAGGCACAGGATCAGGACGATGGCGGCCGCGAAGCCGATGTCCTTGCCGCCGCGGCCGATTGCCGGCTCCGCCGTCGCCGTCGTCAAAGACATCGCGCCCAATCTCCGTTGCGTCGCGCCGACAATGACGGCCAAAGCTTGCGCGGGTCTCGCCGATCGCGCTTAAGGCCCGCTCGGCTGGAGGCGCGGGCGGAGCGGCGCTTCGTGGCGGCGGGCGCCCGGCGGAGATTTCGCCCGGGCGCGCGAATTCGGCGGCGGCGCGAGCGGCTCCGCCGCCTCGGCGCCGATCAGTTGGCGAAGCCGTGTTCGATGCGCGCGTAGACGTTTTCCGTGAAGGCGTAGAATTGCCCGCCGATGAACGACGCGGTGAGGCTGACGACGGCGAAGATCACCACGATCTTCGGCACGAAGGTCAGGGTCATTTCCTGGACCTGGGTCAGCGCCTGCAGAAGCGCGATCGCCACGCCGACGACCATCGCCGCGCCGATCGCCGGCCCGGCGCCGACGATGACCATCCAGATCGCCGACTGGATGATGTCGAGCGCGTCGCCTTCGTTCATTGCACGTTGGCGCCGTTGGCGAACGGGATCGTGTTTCCGTTGGTGAGAGTCGCGGTGGCGGCGCCGGCGGAGGTGACGTCGACCGACTGCACCTGACCGGAGGTCGACCCGTCCGACGAGGTCATCGTCGAGCCGACCGCCAGTTCGGCCTGGGTCAACGAACTCGACGTCAACAGCGAGGCGAGCGTCGTGTTGGTCTGCACGGCCTGTCCCACCTCGGAGATGGTCGCCAATTGGCTCACCATCGCCGTGGGGTCCATCGGTTGCGTCGGATCCTGGTTCTGCATTTCCGCGATGAGCATGGTCAGAAACGAGTTGTAGCTCAGCGAATTCGTCGCGGACGCGGCCGAGGCCGCCGATGATGTCGACGACGTGTTCGTGCTGCCGACTGCGGAGGTTGCGCTAACAGTGGTCATGGTCGGGCCTTTCAGGCTGCGTGCGATTTCGAGGGCGCGGCGTTGGGAAACATTTCCCGCTCTTCGAGCGGGAACAAGGCCCGCAACGCCTTCAGGGCTTCGAAGTTGCGCGAGCGTTCGATTTGTTCCGCGATGGTCTTCAGGCCGGCGAGAATCGCGGAGTCTTCGAACGCCTGCAACGCCGCGTCGATGAGCCGGCGCGACAGCCCGGTGGCCGCGGCGGTGGCGCCCGGATCCATCAGCATGACCTGAACGGCGAAGTAGATCTGGCGAAGCGGCGTCGTCGCCTGATCGGCCTGCATGACGTGGTTTTCCAGCAAGAAGGTCACGTCGTTCAGCAGCTCGATCGTCGCCTTGCGGTCGACGCGGATGACGGCGCCGTTGATGTAGAGCTTTTCGCCGGCGCGAAGCGTGATGTTCATGAACCCCTCATTTCAGGCCGTCGCGAATGATCTCGTTGATCTCGATCATCGGCGTCAGGTCGTTGGTTTGGCCGGAGCGCACGCGATCGATCTCCTTGTTCATCCAGATGCCGATCGAAACGATTCCGGCGCGCATCGGCTCCGGCAATTCGTTGTCCGGGTTTCTCAGATCGTCCAGGAAGATCGCCCATAGGCGGCGCAAGTAGAACAGCGCTTCGATCACTTCGCGCGCGCCCGGCCCGCGGGCGCGGGCGGCGCGCAGGAGATCGATGACGCGATCCATCGCCTGGCGCTCGCGCGCGCGCATCAATTGCGGCGACTCCTCGACGACCTCGTTGTAGGAAAATTCGTACATCGGCGATCCCGTGGGTTAGGCTATGGGCAAATATTGCGCGAGGCTCAGCTTTTGCAGCTGGGCCGTGAGTTGGTAGGCGGTCTGCAACTGCGTCGTCAGCGTATTGAGCTGCACGGCGACGGCTTGAGCGTTGACGTTGTCGAGATTGCCGATCTGGGTTTGCAGGATCGTCATCTGCGACGACATCGAGCTGTTGGCGTCGGTGACGCGCTGCAGCGAAGCGCCGACGTTCGCTTCGGTCGACGTCACCGAGTTGAGCCCTTGCGTGATGATCGAGTTCGCGGTCGAGGCCACCGCCTGCTGCGCGGCGGAACTGAGCTGCGAGCCGCCGAACTCCGAGAGCATCGTGTAGGCCTGCGCGAGCTGCTGGAACCCGGCTTGGTTGGCGTTGGTCGAGGCGTCGATGGTCTCGCCGGGCGCGATCTGGGCGGTCGGGTTGACGCTCGAGGCCGACGACCAGTTCTGCGTCCAGTTGGCGCCGCTGAACTGCGTGGCGAACGGGCCGCTCAGAAAACTCTGCATTTGCGAGGCGGTGATCGCCGAGGCCGCCGGGTCGGTCGGCAGGCAGCCGAACGCCGTCTGGAACGCCGTATCGATCGCGGTCTTGGCGGCCGACGTCGGCGTGGAGAAATAGTCGGCCATCGGCGCGACGCCGGAGTTTATGCCGCCGAAGACGTATTGGCCGCCGGACGTCGAGTTGGTCATGGCGATCAGCGACTGCAGCGCGTTGGCGCCCAGACTCTGCAATGTCGGGCCGGAGTTGACTTCGCTCGAGGTCCAAGAGGTCAGGCTCGCCGTCGCGCTCTGGGCCCCGGAGAGAATCGAATTGAGAGCGTCCTGCGCGGTCGTCAGATTGGTCGTGACGAGTCCGTTGCCGCTGGTCAGCGTCTGCAGCAGGTCGTTCTCGTTCTTGAGCGACAGTTCGTAACCGGACTGGCCGCCCAGTTGCAGGCCGAGATCGGCGTATTGGCCGGTCGAGGATTCGACCTCGAGGTTGGTGAGAGACGATTGCACTTTGGCGACCGTCGGGAGCATCGCGGTTCCGAGATAGCTCGTGGAAACGAAGGCGGCGCTCATCGTCGTCAGGCCGCGTTGAGCAGCGCGGTGAACATGTCGTTGACCGTCGTCAGCAATTTGGCGGTCGTCGTGTACGAGTTCTCGATGTTCAGCATGTTCGTCATTTCCGTGTCGAGGCTGACTCCGGTCGCGTTCGACAGCGCCGAGGTCGCCTGCGAGACCAGCGAGTTTTGATAGTCGACCCCATTGCTCGCCTGCTGGTTCTGGGCCTGCAGCCAACTCACGGAAGAGTTGGCGTAGTCGTTCAGGCTGGCGGACGAGGCCAAGCCTGCGCTCGGGTCGAACGACTGCGTCGACGTCGTCGCCGCCGCGAGCTGCTGGATTCGGCCGGTGTAGCCCGCCGAGCCCGTGGCGTTGTAGACGTAGTTGGCGCCGTTGACGCCGCCGTTTTGCAGCAAGGAGAGGTCGCCGCCTTGCGAGGGATCGACGGCCGGGTTGACCTCGATGGAGGCGGCCAGGCCGGTCACGCCGTTCGTCGCCGGCAGGCCCGTCGCGCCGGGATAGGTGAACAATCCGGGCAGCGAGGGCAGACCCGGCGTCGTCGTCGACTGGTCGCTTTCGGCGAAGGCGTTGACCAGGCCGCCGGCGATCTGATCGAGCTGGGCCTGATATTCCGGCGCGACGGTGTCGCGCAAATTCGCCAGGCCGGCGAGCGCGCCGGACTGGATCGCCATCGGCGCCGACGGGCCGGTGATCGGCACGCCGTTGACGCTCACCTGGTTGCCGCTCATGCCCGCCGTCAAGGTCGGCGTCGGCGTGAAAGAGAGCTGGCTCGCCACGCCGCTCTGATAGAGGGTCACGCCGCTGTCGGTGTAGATCGACGTCGAGCCGTTGGCGTTGGTGGTGGTCGAAACGCCGATCTGCTGGGAGAGCTGGGTGAGGATCGAATCGCGCGTGTCCTCGGCGCCGCTGACGTCGGCGCCGGTCGCCAGGCCGCCGACGATCGTCTGGTCGACCTGGGAAAACTGGTTGAGCAGCGAATTGACGGTCGACACGGACGAAGCCATGTCCGAATCGGCCTGTTCGCGCACTTGTTGAACGGTCGCGGAGCCGCTGTTGAGCGAGGACGCGAGATCGGACGCGGCGGTGACGACGGCCTGGCCGGCGGCGGCGCTGCCCGGCGAGGTCTGGTAGGTCGTCAGGGCGTCCTGCAAGTTCGCCAGCATCGCCGAGGGCGAATTGCCGTTCTGCGTCGCGCCCGACGTGGAGGTGCTGGACGCGCTGTCGCTCACCGACTGGGCGAGCGTCGCCAATCCGTTGGCCAGCGCTTGCTCGCTCGCCGCCTGCGAGGTCGAGACATTGACCTGTTCGAGCAGCGCGCTGTTGGCCTCGCGGGTCACCGAGGCGACGTCGGAGCCGCCGTAGGAATTGGTCAGGACGTTGGCGATTTCGCGCGAGTAGCCGGGCGTGCTCGCGTTCGAGATGTTGCGCGAGATGACCGCCGTTTGCGCCGCGGTCGAAAGGAACGCGGAGTTGATGATGTTGTACGCGGCGGACAAGCTCATCGCGCGACTCGGGAAAGAGGGTGAATCCGGTTAGGCCTTCAAGCCGTTGAGAATTTGCAGCAGGTCCGCGCCGGTCTGGAACACCTTGGAATTGGCCTGATAGGCGCTCTGGGCCTCGATCATTTGCGTCAGCTCGGTGGCCAGATCCACGGTCGAGTTTTCCAGCGAGGACGAAACGACCGTGCCGAGGCCGCCTGTGCCGGCCGTTCCGTACACGATCGAGCCGGAGTTCTGATTGGCCTGATAGACGTTGCCGTTCAGGGACGTGAGGTTGTCCGGGCTCGCCACGTTGGCCAAGGGAATGTCGTAGGCGGCGTTGGACGCTCCGTTGCTGTATTGGAAATCGAGCGTGCCGTCGGCGCTGATCGTCACGCCCGTCAGGCTGCTCGGCGCATTGCCGTTGGTCGTGTTGGTGTTGACGCTGAAGCTCGACGCCAACTGTGTCGTTCCGCTGACGTCGAGCGCCATCGTTTGGCCATTCGGAATCGGAATGCTGAAGGGCGAGCCGGTCAACAACGTTCCGTTCGTCGGACTGAAGTACAGCGTTTCCGTTTTCAACGGGGGCACCGCCACACCTCCCACCGTATAAGGGAAGCCGCCGCCCGCCGACGCGTCGGCGGCGTCGTAGGCGGTGATTTCCCACGTGTCCTGGCCCGCATTCGGCTGGCCCACGGGCACTACACCGGTATTCGTCAAATACACGTTGATCGTGTGCGCGCCGCCCAGGTTGTCGTAGGCGGTGACCGAGGTCTCGTCGGTGTAGCTGACGTTCGCCGCGGAAGGATTGGCCGAGGGCAGATCGGCGGCGGTGGTGACTACGGTCGCCGTCGAGGGGAGGTTCACCGACAGCGTGCCGGAGGTCGTCGGCGTCGGCAAGTCGCCCGATGCGGTGACGTTGACTTTTTCGGTGGGAACCGCATCCGCCTGGCCGCTTGCGGCGGTGTTGCCCATCAAGTAGTAGCCGGCCGAATTGACCAGGTTGCCGTTCGCGTCCGGCACGAACGAGCCGTTCCTGGTGAGATAATAGGCGCCGCTCGAGTCGGTCACGACGAAGTACCCGGGGCCCTGAATCGCGAGGTCCGTCGTGGTCGAAGTGCCGACGACCGAGCCCTGCAGCGAATTGAGCGAGCGCAGGCTCGTCGCGACTCCGGCGAGACTGTCGGCGGCGCCGCCGGCCTGATCGACCAGCGTCGCAAACTCGGTTTCGGCGTTCTTGTAACCGGTGGTGTTGGCGTTGGAGACGTTCTGCGAAATGCTCGCAAGCCAGTTCGTGTCCGCCAACATGCCGGAAACGGCGGTGCCCATCATGCTCATCGATCGGTTTCCTCGCAATTCGATGGATATAGGTAACGACCGTTCCCTTGCGCGAGGCTTATTGCCTCGATCGGCCCCGCCGCGCCGCCGGCGTCAATTGACCGACCGCACCAGACTGCCGACGAGCAGATTCCAGCCGTCGACCAGCACGAAGAACAAGAGCTTCACCGGCAGCGAGATGACCGAAGGCGGCAACATCATCATGCCCATGGACATCGTCAGCGCGGCGACGATCATGTCGATGACCAGGAACGGCAGAACGATCAGGAAGCCGATCTCGAAGCCGCGGCGCAGCTCGGAAATCATGAAAGCGGGAATGAGGATCCGCAGGTCGACCGTCGTGCGGTCCTTGATCTGGAAATTGCCTTTCGACAGATCTTGGAACAGCGCGATGTCCTTTTCGCGAACTTGGGCGAGCATGAATTCGCGAAACGGCTGGGTGATCGCGTCGTAGGCCTGCTGCTGATTGATCGTGTTGTCCATCAGCGGCTTGAGGCCGTTCTGCCAGGCGCGGTCGAACGTGGGCGCCATGACGAAGAAGGTCATGAACAGCGACAGGCTGATCAGCACGAGATTGGCGGGCGCGCCCTGCACGCCCAATCCCGACCTCAGAAAGGAAAGCGCGACGATGAATCGCGTGAAACTGGTGACCATGATCAGCAGGCCGGGCGCGACCGACAGGACGGTCAGGATCGCGACCATCTGGATGATGCGCGCGGTGACCGATGCGCCGCCGCTCGGGATCAGCGTGCCGAGATCGACGGTCTGCGCGCTCGCCGTCGAAACCGTCAGGATGAGCGCGATCGCGGCGAGCGTTGCGCGTTTCATTGCACCACCAGGGTTCGGATGATCAGTTCGGTGACCTTGCCCTCGGAGCGGATCGAGGCGCGCTCGTTGAGGTCCTGTCGGATGTTCTCCAGGCCGATCGGGCCCTCGATCTGCTTCAACGTGACCGTGCGCAGATAGGCGAGCTCGTCGCCGGCGATTTGTCCGGCCATGGCCTCGGGATTGGGAAGGGCCTTGGCGTCGTAGACGATCGACGCTTCCAGGCGGATCCAGGTGTCCTGCGGCGCGCCGAGATTGGTGACGACCGGCGGCATGTCGAACATGCCCGTGCTCGCCGGGGCGCGCGGGCCGGGCGCGGACGCGTCCTTCTGGCTCGCCTCGATCGGCGCCGCCGGGACCTCGAACAGCGCGCCCATCGCCGCGGCGATCACGGTGACGACGAGCGTCGCGGCGATTGTCTGCTTGGCCGAAGGCGACGATGCGACCGCGCTCTCGGGCTCTTTGGCTGGCTCGGACTCGGTGTCCATGGCGCTGTCGTCCCCGAGGTTCTAGAACGGCTTGACGAAATCGTAGATTTCCTGGCCCCAGTTGGGCTGCTGGACTTCGCTCAATCGGCCTCGCCCGCCGTACGAGATGCGCGCCTCGGCGATGTGGTCGTAGGCGATCGTGTTGGCGCGCGAGATGTCGGAAGGCCGAACGATTCCGGCGACGGTGAGCTGGCGCAGTTCGTAATTCACCCGCACCTCCTGCGAGCCGCTGATGATGAGATTGCCGTTCGGCAGGACTTCAGTGACGACCGCGGCGACCGACACCTGGATCTGTTCCTGACGATCGATGTTGCCTTGCCCCTGCGTCGTCGACGTCGAAGTGAGGCCCGCCGTGAGGGTCGAAGGCTGGGCCGACGACGAGCCGGAGCTGAAACCCCAGTCGACGTCGAATTTCGAATTCGCCGTCTTCGAACGATCCGTAGTGTTGTCGAACGTCGCCTTGTCGTTGATCGCGATCACGACGGTGACGATGTCGCCGACCTTGGCGATGCGCTGATCGGAATAGAAGTTGATCGGCTGTCCGACGCCGTGCAGGCCCCGCGCCGGATCGAGAGAGCTGGCGACGGCGTCTTCGCTGGCGCGCGCGTTCGCCGCCGCCAGGCCGCTGCCGACCGGCGAAAGACCGGGCTCGCGCATGAACTCGGCCGGTCCGCCGCCGCAGCCGGCCAGGCCTGACGCGACGAGCGCGACAAGAAGAACTCTTTGCTTGGCTCCACGCATCACGACTTCTTTTCGGCGGCGTCGGCCCCGGACAGAATGCCGGTCAACTTGCCGGCCCTGGCCGCCTCCATTTCGTTGAGAATCGCGCTCGCCGCATGCGCGGTGAGCTTGCCGAGAATGGCGACGGCCATCGCGTCGTCCATCGACGCCAATTGCGCCGCGGCCGCTTCCGGCTCCATTTTGGCGTAGATTGCGACCACCTCGTCGCTCGCCGAATTGATCAGGGTCTGGCGTTTGGTCACCCAGTCGCGCGCTTCGGCCTCTTTCTTTTCGAGCTCCGCGATGCGTTGCTTGATCTGTCCTTCCAACTCCGTCAGGCGCCTCGTCTCCCAGGCGATGCGCGCCTCGGCCGCCGCCGTGGCGACGTTGGCGCAATAGCGCGCGAGGCCGCCGTCCGCGCTCTTGTCCGGCGCGCCGGCGTTGGGTTTCGGCTTCGCGTCGTTCTGGGCGACGCCTTGGCTCGCGCAGGCGGCGGCCAGGATGAACGCGCCGATGGCGACGAAGCGGTTGGCGGCTATGGACATGGCGGCGAGGCCGGCGTGAAGGAAGCGGTGCCCCGAAGGTGCCGCGCCCGCCTTGCGCCGGGCTGACCCGCCTATTGCACGACGAGGTCGGCCTGCAATGCGCCGGCGGTCTTGATCGCCTGGAGAATGGCGATGATGCCGCTCGGCTTGACCCCGATTCGGTTGAGGCCGCTCACCAGCGTGCGCAGGCTCGCGCCGCCCACGATCGCCACCTGGCCGCCACTCTGCTCGGCGTCGATCGTCGTGCGCGGCGTCGTCACGGTCTGTCCTTGCGAGCGCGCCGCCGGCTGAGAAACGGTGGGCGTCTCGGTAACCCGCACCGACAGCGTGCCGTGCGTCACCGCGACCGTCGAGATCTGGACGTCCTGACCGATGACGACGGTGCCCGTTCTGGAGTCGAGGACGACGCGCGCGACGGTGTCCGGCTCGACGGTCAGTTCGCCGATCTCCGCCATGTAACGCGTGACGCTGACTTGCGGCGGGCGAAACAACTCGATGCTCCTGCCGTCGATCTCGAACGCCGAGCGACGGCGGAAACGCTGCTGCGAAAACGCGTTGATCGCGTCGATGATTCGCACCGCGGTGTTGTAATCGGGATTCTTCAGTTCGAGGATCAGCCGCAGTTCGTCGGGCGGCGCCGGCACGGCTCGCTCGATGATCGCGCCGTTGGGAATCCGTCCGGCGGTCGGCACCCCTTGCGACAAGGTCTCCGCCTGGCCGGCGGCGTCGAAGCCGGTGACCGAAACCGCTCCTTGCGCGCTGGCATAAGGCTGACCGTCCGCCCCCGTCATTTGCGTCAGCAACAACGTGCCGCCCATCAGCGAAGGGGCGTCGCCCAGCGCCGACACGGTCACGTCGAGACGCGAACCGACATCCATCCCCGCCGGCAGGTCCGCGGTGACGATCACCGCGGCCACGTTGCGATTGCGCAACTGGGCTCCGTGCACGTTGACGCCCATGTGGTCGAGCATCGACTGAATCGCCTGCTCGGTGAACGGAACGTTGCGCAGGGTGTCGCCGGTGCCCTGCAGGCCCACCACCAGCCCGTAGCCGATGAGCTGGTTGTCGCGCGCGCCACGCAGCGAGGTGATGTCCTTGATGCGCACCGCCGCCAGCCCCTGGCCGGCGAACACGCAAAGAACCAGCATGAGGATCAACCGTTTCATCACCCGCCGCTCACGCGCACGGTGCCGTCGGGCTGGACCGCCCCGGTGACCGTCACGCCGCTGTCGCTGTTGCGCACTCTTATGACGTCGCCGGCTTTGCCGTCCTCCAGAGCCGCGCCCGACGTGACGATCGTCAGTCCGCCCTCCATGTAGAAGAGCTTGACTTCGGCGCCGTTGGCGACGAGGCGCGGATTATCGATGCCGGCGAGCGGGATCGCGGCGCCGGGCAATAGGGTTCGGCGCGCCATCTTGCCGACCAGCGCCGAACGCGATTCCGCGAACGGCCCGAATCCGACGGCGGTTTCGGCGGGCAGGTCCGCGAGCATGTCGTCGCGGATGGTGTCGCCGGGATAAATGACGACCTTGGGGGTCGGCATGGCCGCGTCTTGCGCGAGCGCGCCCGGACCCGGCGCAAGCCAGACTCCCAACGACGCCAGCAAGGCGGCGATCCAGTTCACGCGCATGGCGCGGTCTCCTCAAGCCCTCATATTCGATATCGTTCCGGACATCTGATCGGCGGCCTGAATGACCTTCGAATTCATTTCGTAGGCCCGCTGCGCGCTGATCAGGTTGGTGATCTCCGACACGGGGTCGACGTTCGAGGCTTCCAGATAGCCCTGCTGGACGATACCGAACGCCGTGTCGCCGGGAACGCCGACAGTGGGCTGACCCGACGCCGCGGTTTGCTGGAAGAGATTGCTGCCCAACGCCTGAAGCCCGGCTTCGTTGATGAAATTGGCGATCGTCAACTGGCCGACCTGTTGCGGCGTCGCCTGTCCGGGAATCGTCGCGGTCACCACGCCCGTCTGGCTCACGGTGACGCTCGTCGCGGTCGGCGGGATCAGAATCGCCGGAGTCACCGTGTAGCCGTCGGCGGTCACCAATTGCCCCGTCGAATTGGTGTTGAACGCGCCGTCCCGCGTATAGACGGCGTCGCCCGCCGGCGTGGTCACCTGAAACCAGCCGCGCCCGCTGATCGCCAGGTCGAGCGAGTTTCCGGTGTTGGTGAGCGCGCCTTGGATCTGCAAGCTGCGGATCGCGGCGGTGCGCACGCCGAGCCCGACTTGCGCGCCTTCGGGCACTGTGGCGTCGTGGCCGCGGCTGCTGACGCCCATCACGCGCTCGGTCTGATAGATCAGATCGGTGAATTCCGCGCGCGAGCGCTTGAATCCGGTGGTGTTGATGTTGGCGATGTTGTTGGCGATGACTTCGAGGTTTTGCTCTTGGGCGCTCATGCCCGTCGCCGCTATCGCAAGCGCTCTCATGCTACGATCTTTCTGTTGTATCGAGGCTTCAGATCGCCATCCGCGAGATTTCCTGATAGGCGGAAACCGCCTTGTCGCGGATCGCCAGCGCGGATTGCAATGTGCGCTGCGCGCTCATGACCGCTTCGACGACCTTGAACGGCGCCATGGTCCCCTGCAGGCCTTGAATGGACGCGGCCTCGCCGCTTTGCATCGTGCCGATCGCGTCGTTCACGACCTGACCCAGCGTCTGCGTGAACGACGGCGCGGACGCCGACGTCGAGGCGGCTCCGGCCGCCCCCTGCGAACCGTCCAATCCCAGTCGCGTCCCGACCGCGCCCAGCGCGGATATGCCTTCAATCGCCATTGTGTTTGCGCGCGCCGTCCCCGACGAAGATGCCGAGAACCTGCGCGCCTCCCTTGCTCGAATGATCGACGCCGTCGATGGCTTCGCTCGCCGCCGTGCGGGCGGCGCGGCGATCGCGGCCTTGCTTGGTCGAACCGCATGAGGGACGGTCGGTCGCCACCATGAGAACTCCGATGTGCGCGGTCCCCCGGGAAACGGCCGCTTCCTCGAACGCGCCGGGCCGCCGCGGCGAAAAGGTCAAACGTCCTTGAGCAGATTGACGGTCATGCCCAACAGGTCGGCCGATTGCTTGGCGACCTGCAAATTCGCCTCGTAGGTTCGATTCGCTTCGCGCATATCGGCCAGCTCCGTCAGCACATCCACATTCGGCATCTTGACAAATCCGTTGTCGTCGGCGGCCGGATTGCCCGGATCGTGTTCGATCTTGAAAGGGCTGTCGTCGAGGCCGATGCTCTTCACGCGCACCAGCGACAGCCCCGCCGCCCGATCGACTTCGCTGCTGAACGATACGGTCTGGCGGGTGTAGGGATCGGCGCCCGGCGTCGTCCCGGTCGATTGCGAATTCGCGATATTCTCCGAGATGACGCGCAGTCGCGTCGATTGCGCTTCCAAACCGGCGCCGGCGATTCGCAACGATGATTGCAGGGGATCGGGCATGGTCGTTCACTTCAACGCCGACATCATCATCTGATGGATGGCTCGCTTGATGTTCGTGCTCATGGAGTAGTCGCGGTTCACGTCGCCCAGCTTGATCATTTCTTGCTCGAGATGCACCGAATTGCCCGACAGGGTCTGGTCGGACGCGTCGTTCTCGACGACGCGCGCCGAGGTGAGTTCGTCTTGCGTCGGCGTGATGTGCGCCGGGTTCGTCGTCGTCATCGAGACCTGCGTGCTGTCGAGCACCGCCGCGAACGGTTGAAGATCGGTCGCGCGGTAGCCCGGCGTGTTGGCGTTGGCGACGTTGCCGGCGATCAGCGATTCGCGCGCCGACAGCCATTGCGTCCTTTGCGAGGCGATCTGAAGAACATAGGGTTGCGACACGCGTCGAGTTCCGAGCAATGGATCGTGGCTCGAGGTTAGACGTGCGGCCTTGCTCCAGGCTTGCGCCGCGGCGGCGTCCGCGTCGGGGCGGGCGCGCCGAGCGCGCCGCCGCCCGCTCCGCGAGGCGGTCGCAGCCGCGCCGCGGCGATCGCGGCGGACAGGCGCTGGTCCTGCGCGGCTCCGTCGAGATCGACGTCGTCGAAGAGGACTTCGACGACGTCGACCCCGGCGCGCTTGCGGCCGATCATCAAACGGAAGAACGCGCTGACCGCGGCGTAGCGGAATTCCATGTCCAGCCGAATGGTCGGCGTGGAGTCCCATTGCACGTCGCAACCCGCGGACAGCGCGTATCGCAGACTGCCGTTCTTGAAGAACAGCTCGCTCGACGAGTTGACCAGGTCGGCGATGTTGGCGGCTTGCTCGCCTCGAATCATCAGAATCAGCTCCGACGGGTCGGCGAGCCGCAATTCCGTCGCGACGTCGACCATGGCGTTGGCGATCATTTCCTCATGGACGAGGCGTCGACGTTCGGACTGTCGATTCTTCATGACGTCATCGATTCCTCGTCAAGGGCCAGGAACTCTTCTTTTCCTGGATCAAATGCACGATCTCGGCCACGGCGCGGTAGAATTCGGGGGGGATCGCGCTGTCGACCGCAACGGCGCCGTAGAGCGCGCGGGCGAGCGGTTTGTCTTCGACGATCGGGACGGCGTTTTGCTCCGCGATCTCGCGGATCTTGAGGGCGACGAGATCCACGCCCTTGGCGAGCACGATCGGCGCGCCGCCCTCCGCGCGGACATATCGCATCGCGACCGCGTAGTGCGTCGGATTGACGACCACCATCGTCGCCTTCGGCACGGCCGAGAGCATGCGCTTGCGCGAGCGATCCAATCTGAGCGAGCGCAGACGCGCCTTGGTCAGGCGATCGCCCTCGGTCTGTTTGAGCTCTTCCTTGAGCTCGTGCCGGCTCATGCGCTGGTCGCGGCGCCAATGAATTCGCGCCCACGCCAGGTCGGCCGACGCGACGACGAGCGTGGCCACCATCACGGCGGCGACGACGTCGACGCAGAGCTTGAGAACGCGCTGGGGCAGCTCGGCGACGTCGAGAAACATCGCGGTGGTCAGAACGTATCTTTGCCCGCCGAGAATGCCCGCGACGACGACGATGACGGTGACGACCTTCATCGCGCTCTTGAGGAATTCGGTCCAGCCCCGCAGACCGAACACGCGCGACAGGCCGGCGCCGAGGGAAATGCGCTTGAGATCGGGAATTATGCGGTCGGGCACGAAGCGCGGCGGATTTTGCGCGATCGAGGACACCACGCCGAAGACCATCAGCAGCACCACGGTCGGCGCGAGAAACTCGGCAGCGGCGATCAGTATGATTTCGCCGAGCGCCGCGACGTCGCTCGACCGCTCGAGCCGCCACCCCGCGGGGTCGTCGAGAAAGTGGACCAGGACGCCCACGAACTGCTCCGTGCGCGGGGGCAGCACGAACACCATGACGATCAGGATGGCGGCGAGCGAAGCCAGGATCGAGACTTCGCGGGAAAACGGCACGACGCCGCGCTCGACGGCGTCGTGCAGCTTCTTTTCCGTCGCCTCTTCGGTCTTGCTGTCGGTGTCCTGGTCGTCGCTCATGGCCGCGCCCGCTTGGAGTTACGCCGCTTCGACGCCTTCGGGCGGGGCGATTTCGATTTCGTTGCGCTGCGCCATCTTGAGCACGAGATCGACGATTTGCCGGCGCGCCTTGGCGATGTCGCGCGGCAGCGGCGTGAACGGCGTGGCGAGCTCGGCCTCGACGAGGCGCCGGGAGCGCGAAGCCATCGCGGAAAGCACGACGTCGCGGAATTCGGCGTCGGTGCCGCGCAGGGCGAGCACGACGACCTCGGTCGGCAGCTTGTCGAAGAGGGTGGCGCGCGCGCGCAGCGACAGGCGAGGCAGGTCGTCGAAGGAGAACAGCATCTTCATGACCAGCTTCGCTTCGGTCGGCCGCGCCGCCACCAGCGTTTGCATGACCTCGCGCGCCTCGAGCGGCTCGAGACTGTTGATGATCTCGGCGATGCGGAGGTGATTGTCGAGGCCGGAAGCGCGCCCGGCGAGGGTCGCCAGATCCTTGCGCACCGCCTCTTCGATGACGCGTTGCGCATCCTCGGAGATCGACGGCCGCGTGATCATCGCGCACAGGACCTCGTTACGCACGTCGCGCGGCAGATGCGAGACGACTTGCGCCGCGAGCGCGGGCTCCAGTTTGGAGAGAACGAAGCTCGTCGTCAGCGGATGTTCGTTCGCCAACTGCGCCGCGAGCGCGGGCTCGGCGATGGCGCCCAGGGCGCCCCAGATATTGTCGTCGCCGCCGCCGCCCAGGTCCGACATGATGTCGGCCACCTGTTCGGGCGGCACCGCGTCGGTCAGCATTTCCCGCGCCTGTCCGACGTCGCCGAGGAGGCTCGCGCCGGCGGAGAACTGCGAAGTGAATTCCTCGACCAGCGCTTCGAGCTCCGCCATCGACACCGTGCCGAGTTTCGCCGCCGCGCGCGTGACCTCCCGCAGCTCTCGCGGCTCGAAATGCTTCAGCACGCGCGTCGCGGGCGGTTTGCCCATCGCCAACAGGATCGCGGCGGCCTTCTGAGCGCCGGCGAATTTGCGCGCGTCGTCGGGCGTGTCGGCGGCGGGGTCCGGGTTCATCGCGCTTCCACCCCTCTAAGCGGCGCGGTCGTCGCGCGAGGACGCGACGATCTCGGTCAGCGAAACGCCGTATCGGGCGTTGTCTTCATCGACCACCACGACTTCGCCGCGCGCGACCACCCTGCCGTTGACGACGACGTTGACGGGATCGCCGACCTTCTGATCGAGCGAAATGACCGCGCCGCGGCCGAGCTTCATCAGGCTGGCCACGGGCATCGTCGTCGCCCCGAGCACGACTTGCACGGTGACGGGAATCGACAGAATCGTATCGTATTTCGGCGCGCTCGAGGGCGGCGCGCCGCTCGCGGCGTCCGGTTCTCGCGACGCGTTCGGCGATTGAAAATTGTCATCCATGTCCAACGTTTCTTTCCTCGGTTGCTCGTTGCGTTCGCGGGCGCGAACCGATCAAAAGGCGGACGCGGCTTCGACGGGATCGTTGTCCTGCTCGATCGGCTCCTCGATTTCGAGGGAGTAGCGGCCGTCGCCCTGGCCGAGTTTGCACCAGAACATTTCATGCCCGGCGGACTCGAGCCGAACGCGACCCATGCCCGCGCCGTGCAGGTTCAGCACTTGTCCGACGGCGAGATCGGCGATGTCGCCCAGCGTCATCTCCAGTTCGTCCAGCACCGCCGTGACGGCGATGCGCGCTTTCGTCACGCCGACTTCCATTTGCCGCGTCCAGCGCGGATCGGCCGCGGACGCTTCTTCGCCGGGATCAAGGGACAGGGACTTGCGCATCGGCAGGAGCAACGTCTGCGGCAGGAGGACGACGAGGGAGGCGGCGCCTCCCGCCGTGTCGATCGTCAACGTCGCAGCGACGGCCGGCATGTCGCGGCGTCCGAGGGCGTGGACGTCGACCAGCGTTTCCAGGCGTTCGAACCTCAGCTCGAGGCTCGCGGCTTGCGCGAACGCCTTGTCCAGCGCCTTCCCCAGGGAGCGGGCCAGCTCGGCGACGAGGCTCGTCTCGATGCCGGTGCGCGGGCGATTCGGCCGTGCGCGCAGGGAAGCGTCGCGATCCGCTGCGGAGCCGCCGAAGACCGCCGCGACGAGCGTATCGACGATGCGCGGATCGAAAATCAGCAGCAGCCGCGCGTCGAATGGCGCGCAATGCAGCATCGCGGCGGTGCGGCCTTCGCATTCGCCGAGGAGCTCGAACAAGCTCGTCGGCTTCATCTCTTCCATCGTCCCGGACGCGCGCGCCTTGCAAAGGGGCGCGAGCGCCTCCCGAACGTTCAAGGCGAACTGTTCGAGGGCGAAGGCGAGCCCCGGCAAGCGCTCGATCGCGACGCCGGGATGATCGGGCTGCGGGCCTTGCAGCCAGGGCGCCGCCGCGCCGTCGCGTTCCTCGATCGACATGGCTCAGGCCGCTTCCTTGATCGGTTCGTCGGGGGCGCTGGGCGCCGGGCCGGCGATGGTTTCGTTCTCGACCGTGTCGATCGTCGGACGCTCCTTGGAGGGGATGGTCTTGCGCCCGAACTCCACCGCCACCTGCGGCATGGCGCCGTTCATGAACGCCAGCAGGCTCTGCTTGACCAGGGTGAAGAGACGGAGCTGCCTCTGGCGAACCGTCTTGATCTTCAGCGCCACCGGGGCGACGACTGAATAGGAGAGAAAAATGCCGGAGAACGTGCCGACGAGCGCGGCGCCGATCAGCTCGCCGAGTACTTCCGGCGATTGGTCGAGGGCGCCCATCGCATGGACGATGCCGAGCACGGCGGCGATGATTCCCAGCGCCGGAAGGGCGTCGGCGACCGCCTGGAGCGCGTGAACCGGCTTGTAGCGGTCGTGCGAGAGCGTTTCGATCTCCTCGTCCATCAGCGCTTCGATCTCGTGCGTCTTGGCGTTGCCGATGATGATCAGACGGCCGTAGTCGCAGATGAAGGTGAGAAGGTCCTTGTTGGCGATCAGCCGCGGAAAGCCCTTGAAGACGTCCGATTCGGTGGGGTTGTCGAAATGCCCCTCGACTTCGCCGCGGGACTTGCCGCGCAATTCGCGCATCAGGGAGTGCAGGGCGCTCAGGACGTCGAGGAAGTCGCGCGGCTTGGGCACTTTGTCGGCCACCGCCTCGACGATGGCCTTGCCGCAATCCTTGATCGTCGCCAACGGGTTGGCGACGATGAAGATGCCGAGCGCGGCGCCGCCGATGATGAGGAACTCGAACGGCTGAACCAGAACGATGAGATGGCCGCCGAGCGCGCCGTAGCCGCCGAGGATGCTGCCAACGGCGATGATCAGTCCGATGATGAAATTCAACGCCCGCTCTCCTCGCTCGACCCCCCGACGGTGCAGCCGCAAACTTACGCCAGGCTGTCATGGCGAGGTCAGCTTCATGCAAGGGCGCGAGGCCAATCTGCCGGGAGGGGTGAGCCGCGCCGCGGCGTGCGCCCGTTGCGGGTCTTTAGAGAATGCAGAACGGTCTTTACGTCGCCTTGTCGGCCCAGGTTTCGCTGGAGCGGCGCCTGGAGACGATCGCCAGCAATGTGGCGAACATGAACACCGTCGGCTACCGCGCCGACGGCGTGACCTTCGAGACCGAGGTCGCCAAAGCCGGCGACAATCGCATCGCCTATGTCTCGGCCGGGTCGCCCTTCATATCCCGGCAGACGGGCGCGACGGTCAAGACGGGCGATCCGTTCGACGTCGCGGTGCAGGGCGATGGCTGGATGTCGATCAGCAACGCCAACGGGGTCGCCTATACGCGCGACGGCCGCATGCGCATTTCCCAGACCGGCGCCCTCGAGACGCTGAACGGCGACGCTGTTCTCGACGCGGGCGGAGCGCCGATCATTCTCAATCCGGCCGCCAGCGCGCCGACGATTTCGGGCGACGGCATGATCGCTCAGGACGGCAAGCAAGTCGGCGCGATCGGTCTCTTCGCGATCGACGACGACGCCAAGCTGACGCGCGCCGGGACGTCGGGCGTCATCCCCGACAAGCCGGCGACGCCCATTCTCGACTTCACGAAAAACGGCATCCTCCAGGGGTTCGTCGAAAACGCCAACGTCAATCCGATCCAGGAGATGACCAAGCTGATCGCCGTGACGCGCGCTTTCGACGGCGTCAGTTCGCAAATGTCGCAAACGGAGGCGTCGCTGCAAGACGCCATCAAGACGCTCGGCACGGTCGGCTGAGCAAGGCGTGCAACCGGAGATGATATTGGGCTTGGCGCATGAGCGGGGATGAGGTGACTGCCGGCCGGCGCCCCAACGCGCTCGATCGCCTGGAGAGCAAATTGGCGTGGGGCGCCGAGGCGCTGCCGCGAACCCGGATCAGCGGCGTGGTGACGGAAATCGCGATGTCGCACTATCGGGTGGCCGGACTGTCGCGATTTCTCAGACTCGGAGAATGCGTCAGCGTCGACGTGGGCGATCGCGTCCAGCTCGGCGAGGTGGTGAAGATCGAGGACGCCGCCGTCACCCTGAAGCCCTTCGACGCCCGTTGCGAGGCCGCGATCGGCGCGCGCGCCTATCGGGCCGAATCGCTTTCGCTGAGGCCGCGTCCGGAATGGAAGGGCAGGGTGATCGACGCGCTCGGACGACCGATCGACGGCGCCGGAGACCTCGAGCCCGGCGAGCGCGCGGCGCCGCTCGACGGCGAACCGCCGCCCGCCCTGCGGCGCGCGCGCGTCAAGACGCCGATCAAGTCGGGAATCCGCGTGATCGACCTGTTCACGCCGCTTTGCGCCGGCCAGCGCATCGGAGTGTTCGCCGGCTCGGGAGTCGGCAAGTCGACGCTTCTGTCGATGCTGGCTCGGGCGCCCGATTTCGACACCGTCGTGCTCGCGCTCGTGGGCGAGCGGGGCCGCGAGGTGCGCGAGTTTCTCGACGACACCCTGTCGACCAACCGCAAGTCCGCGATCGCCGTCGTCTCCACCGGCGACGAGAGCCCGATGATGCGGCGCCTGGCGCCGAGAACGGCGATGGCCGTCGCCGAATATTTCCGCGATCTCGGCGAATCGGTTCTGCTGATCGTCGATTCGGTCACCCGCTTCGCGCACGCCGCGCGCGACGTGGCGCTGGCCGCCGGCGAGCCCGCGGTGGCGCGCGGCTACGCGCCGAGCGTGTTCAGCGATCTGCCGCGATTGCTCGAGCGCGCCGGCCCCGGGATCGAGGGCTCCGGATCGATCACCGGAATATTCTCGGTTCTGGTGGACGGCGACGACCACAACGATCCCGTGGCGGACAGCATACGCGGCACGCTCGACGGCCACATCGTGCTCGATCGCGCGATCGCCGACCAGGGGCGCTTTCCCGCCGTCAATATTCTCACCTCCGTTTCGCGTCTGGCGCATCCCACCCGGACGCCCGAGCAGCGCAAGCTGGTGGCGAAATTGCGCGCGCTGATCGCCCGCTACGAGGAAACGCGGGATCTTCGACTGATGGGCGGCTTCACCGCCGGCGCCGATCCGTTGCTCGATCAAGCGGTGAAGTCCGTGCCGCGCATTTACGAAGCGATGACCCAGACGCTGTCGTCGCCGCCTTGCCAGGATCCGTTCATCGAACTCGCCGCGGCCTTGCGAAACGAGGCCAAGCCGGAAGAGCTGGCCGATCAGCTCGTCGGCTGACGGCGGCTTGGGCGCTCACGAAAGCACACCGCATGAAATTGCCCGGTTTCGCCGCCCATCGCCCCGTCGCTTCGACCGCCTCCGGAGTTTGGCGGCGCGTCGCGGCGAAGTCGCTCGGCGATCTCGCGCTCGTCGGCGTCGGCATGGCGATGGCGGTCGGCTCGATCGTCTTCGCCACCGACATGCTTAGCCAGGGCAATCACGAACCGCGCGTCAACGGCATGCAATATCTGGCGATTTTCGCGCAGCCGCGAGGATCGCCGCAGCCGGCGCCCGCCGCGTCGCCGGCCGTCGCGGCGGCGAACAGCCGCGGCGCCGACAGCGCCGTCGACACGGCGCCGACAGGCTCGATCGTCCGCGGCGCCGACGATGCCGTCGATATGGCGCCGACAGGCTCGATCGCCCGCGGCGCGGCCGGCGGACCGCCCCCCGCCGAAAGCTATCGGCTCGTCGCGGCCGAGCCGGGCGTGGCGTGGCTGAGCAACGGCTCGGAAACGCGGATGGTCAAGCCCGGCCAGATCGTGCCCGGTCTCGGACGCGTCGCATCGATCGTGAAACGCGACGGGCGTTGGGCGTTGGTCGACGAAAAGGGGGCGACGCTGGCCATGGACGACCGGCCGCGGCCGAAAGGCTCCGGCGATCGGGGCGAGCCGTTCTCACGGCGGATGATCTTCGGCGAGGGCGATTGACCTTCGGCCGCGGTCGCCGCCGCGCGTTCGCACCGACGATTCGTCACGGCGAGCGGCGGCGCCGCGCGAGCGCGCCGTGCGCGCGGTCGACGAGCATGTTGGCGATCGCCACGCGGCGGTTGGCGAGTTCGCGCGGCGCGTCGGGCCGACGATCGGGGTGGTTGTTCCACATGAACCGCCGCCGCGCGCGGTTGAGTTCGTCATGCGTGAGCGCGCCCGTCAGGCCGAGCTCCGCGGCGATCGAATCGGGGTCGTCGCTCGGCGGACTGGCCGTCCCGGGCGCGTCCGCGCCCTCTCGCGGCTCGGCGATCCAGTCGAGCGCTTGATCCCAAAGTTCGGCCGGATCGTGGTCCTCGCTCGCCTCGGGCTCCGTCGGAGGGGCGAGGGTCGCGAACGGGTACCCGAGAAGCTTGCCGACGCGTCCGGATCGCCGTTCCGAATCGTCGGATCGCTCGACCTCGTCCAAGACGCGCGCGAAGGTCGAGTCGTTTCGCCGCCTCATCGGCTCCCGCCCGCCAAGGTCGTTCTTCAATATTCGGCCTCGCGTTCCCTCTCGCCCGCGAGGTCGACCGCGACGCGATTCCTGCCGCTCGACTTGGCTTCATAGAGCTTGGAGTCGGCGCGCCGGATCAGGTCCTCCGCGCCCTCGCTGTCCTGCAATCTCGCGACGCCGAACGAAGCCGTGATGGCGCCGATGCGCTCGCCGCTCGCCGCGACCACCCATTGTTTGCTCTCGAGTTGCTTTTGAATTTGGTTGACCGTCGCGGTCGCGTCGGCGAGCGGCGAATCGGGGAAGACGATGGCGAATTCCTCGCCGCCGAACCGCGCCACCTTGTCTTGGCCCTTGATGCTCGCCGTCAGGAGTTCGGCGAACAGCTTGAGCACCATGTCGCCGGCGACATGTCCGAATTTGTCGTTGATCTTCTTGAAATGGTCGATGTCCGCCAGCGCGATGCACAACTCGCCGCCGAAGTCGTGCGCCTTGGCGACTTCCTCCGCCAGCGCGTTGTCGAAGAAGCGGCGATTGCCGAGCGCCGTCAACCCGTCGCGATTGCCCATCTCCTCGGCCTTGGTGAGGCTCGAGCGCAGGCGGAAGATTTGAAATCGCGACTGCTCGAGTTTTTCCGACAACGCGTTCACCTTGTTCTGCATCGCGCGGTTGTCGGTGATCAGCGAGAGAATGATCTCGTGGATCGCGTCGTAGGAATCGCTGCGCGACAGCTTTCGATCGGCCCCGGTCAGGGAGTCGTGGAATTTGGCGCCGTCGGCGACGTGTTCCTGGATCAGCCTGATCACGTTGGTGAGCGTCGCGTCCACGGTCTGTTCGAAATTGCGGCGCTCGGTCGCGCTGGCGTGCGCGCGGCTCTGATCGGATGGCGAGCTTTGCGCCGACGCCCCTGCGGCTACGACGAGGCCGATCGTGCTGACGCATATCAAAGCGAGCACGTAGGCTTCGGCGAGGGGATCGCTTCGCGACTGCGCCGCGCTGAGCGCGCTGACGACGATGAAGGCGAGCGCGCCGCCCAGCCGAAACGCGCGCCTGGCGTCGAAGGCGAGGCTCATTGCGCGCTCGCCGCGAAGCGGCGCGACGGCCGCGGAGCGCGCGGCGAGATGCGAAGCAGGCCCGCGAAAGCGTGGATGGCCGATGCCGGCATGAGGACGCGACCCTTCGGTCTTGCGCTTGGGCGGCCATCATGGCTGCGGCGGCGCCTCGCGTCGCGACGGCGCCCTGGTGCGACAGAAAGCGTCCGATTCATTCGGACCGGGCGACGTTGGCGTATATTGCTTACTTTTTGGTTATTCAACGTTTCAACGATAGACAATCGGCCGTTTCGCAGCGCGCTCGGCCATTTGCGGCGGCGCAAGCCGCGCCGGACCGGGGCGCCCCGCTCATTTGCAGAACTCGCGCGCGTTCTCCGTCCACTGCCCCAATCCGCTCGCGACCATGTTGCCGATGACCGAGCAGACGTAGGTCTTCTGCGCCTTGGGATTGCCGGGGCCGGCGTTGTAGCGCGCCACCGCGAGCGTCCAATTGCCCTCTTGCGCCTCGAGCTCCTTCAAATAGTTCGCCGCGTATTCGACATTGCGGGCGGGATCGAACATTTCGCTCAAGGAGTTGAAATGCGCGGCGTGCCAATGGTGGTTGATCTGCATGCAGCCGACGTCGATGAGCTTGGCGCCGCGCGCGCGCTCGAAAGCGAACCGCGCCAGAGCCTCGCTCAGGGTGGCCGAATGGACCGCGCGCCCGTCCACGTTCATGTCGTAAGGGCTCAACGTTCCCCTCCGCCCGGTTTCGGTCAGGCCGACGGAATAGAGAATGTTCAGGGGGATGCCGTTCGCTCGAGCGGCTCGCGCCATCTCTTGTTCGCAGAGCTCCGCGGTCGCGCCCTGCGCGAGAGCGAAGCTAGACAACGAGATCGCCAAACCCGCGGCGAGACGCAGGCTGGCGCGCCGCGGCGCCAGGATCGCCCCGATTCGCCGCGCTTTCGCGGCGAGAGGACGACCGTCCATTCCCTCGAGACTCCCCGTTCGAATCGAATTGCGCATACTCCTGGCTTCCGGGTTTCTGACTTTGCGCATTGTCGCTCTCGGCGTTCGTCGCAGCGGGCTTGATGATCAGGGCTTCGAGCGACTGACTGGTCAAGCCCAGCCGCTCGGCGATCGCGTCACGCTCGCCCTCGATGGCCTTCAACGTGCTCGGCGTCGCGACCTCCATGACGATCGACAATTTGCCTCCGGCCAATCGCATCGTCACCGACACGGCGCCGAGATCGGCGGGATCGAGATCGATCTGGAGCTCCTTGACCGCTTGGGCGGTTCCGGCGCCGGCCGCGGACGCGGGCGGAGTCGCCGACGAGGCCATGTCGCTCGCCGCCGAGGCGAGCCGATCGGCCAGTTGGCTGACGGCGATCGGAGCGGCGCCGGTCGCCGCGAGATCGGCCGCGGCGTTGACCGCCCCGAGCGAAGCGTCGGCGACGGGGGCGCTACGCGATTCCTTGTGGGCCGGCGTCCACGGCTTGCCCGACGGCGTGTCGGGGTGCGTCGGCGCCGCGGCGGCGTCGCCGCCGGCAGCGGAGCCCGCCGCGTCGGGCGCGGCCGAGGCCGTCACGGCGGAGCGCCCCTGCGAGCGGGAAATCGGGTTCTTCGCCTCGCTTCGCGCGGCGCTGTCGATTCCGAGGTATGTGCGGGTTCGTATCGCGCTGATGCCGAGAGAGGGATCGCCGTTCGCCGCGGTTTGAATCGTCAGCGGGCCGTTGGCGAGGCCCGCCAGCGCGAAGTCGGCGCCGACGCCGTTTTGGGCTGTGGTCGCCTGCGGCGAAGCCGCGGGGCCGCCGGTCGCCGGATCGGAGCTCGCCCACGCGCCCCCTCCCCTCAAGGCCGGCCACTGCGCGCCGCCTGCGGCGGCCGAGCTCGAAGCGGAGGCGGCTTGTTGCGCCGCCGGCGAAGCGCGCGCGCCGATGAGGAGTCCCGCGAGAGCGAGGTTCGCGGCGGCGCCGTCTTGCGCCGCCGGCGCCGGCGTCGCGGCGGCCGAACCGGCGGTCGATTGATTGGCGCCGGCGTCCGCGCCGCGTTCCTTCGAAGCGCGGCGCAGCGCGCCGCCGACGGTCGGCGAAGCGGCCGCGCCGCCGGTGGTCGACGAAACGAGCGCGCCGCGGACGAGCGCCGCGAGCGCCGCGTCGATCGCGGGCGATTCTCGCGGCAGGGCGGCGCTTTGGCTCGGCGCGGCGCCGTTGACCCCGGCGGCGTGCGCGCCGGGGTGAAGATCTTCGCCGGCGAGCGCGCTGACGATCGCGGCGAATTGCGAAGCTCCAGCCGATCTCCCGCTGGGATCGCGCGGATGCTCGGCGGGCAACGAGGCGCCGCCGACCGAAGCGTTCAGCGCCAAGAGGCTCATGGGCTTCCTTTCTCCGCGACGCCGGCCAGGGCGGCGGTGCGGTTGATCGCGGCCTCCCCCAGGGCGATCGTCGCCGCCGCTTCGTCGCCCTCGGCCGGCGGCGGCGGCGTCGACGCCCGCTCGCGTTCCAGCCCGACGTCGCTCGGCGGCGCGCGCAGATAATCTGCGACGCCGCGAACGGCTCCCAAGAGCGCCCTGTCGCCCCTGTCCAGCTTCGACGGCGCGACGCTGCGCAATTCCGCGACGCCGTCGTCGTATTCGGGCGTGAGGATTCGCGCGGCGGCTTCGTAGAGCCGGCCGCGCGCCTCGTCCACGCTGTCGCCGGGCGCTTCGCGCAGCGCCTCGCCGGAGGCAAGGCCGGCTACGGCGAACGCGCCGTTCAGCGTTTCGGCCCGCGCGATGGTCAGCAAGAAGCCGAGCCGGATGTCGGGAGCCAGCGCGGCGACGAGATTGTGAAACTTTTGAAAACTCTGCAGATCCTCGATCATGTCGGCTTTCAAGACGGCCTCCGCCATGCCGCGCAGGAAACCGTCGGCGTAGACGGAGCGCGCGAAGCGCGTCGCGTATTGCCTGGCGAGCGAAACGAAGCGGTCGCCGTCGCGTCGGTCGCCAACGAGCAGGACCTCGCGCCGCAAAGCGGCTTCCTCGACCAGACTGCCGGGGGCCAACAGACGCGCCAGATCGAGCAGCGCGATCGCCTTCGTCCCATCCCGCGAGGTGTCGAGAACCGATTGCGCGAAGGCGACCTGACCGGCGAGCCTGAAATCGAGCTTGCGAGGATCGAAGCCGGCCAGAAGCGTCCGCGCGTCGGTCTGATCGCCGAGGACATAGGCGACCGCGCCGCGCATGAGCGGCATTTCGCTCTTCGGCACGGCGCCGCTCTGCAGCAATTGCGCGATATCGCCGGGCTGGCCGCCGCTCAAGAGGTAAATGACCGCGGCGTCGGTTTCGTGCTTGGATCGCCAGACCTCGGGCTTCGCCGCCGCGATCGCCGCGCCCATCGCCTTCAGACGCTCCGGCTGGGCCGCGTAGGCGGATTTGTCGCCCGACGCGATTTGCGTCTGCAGTGTCTGCAGGTCGGTCGCCATCGCCGAAATCGACTGCGCGTTCGCCGGCGCCGACGCGCCGATCGCCAGCGTCAGAATGACGAGCGTTTTGACCAGGGGCCGGGCGTTCATGGTTTCGCGTCCCGCAGCAGGATTTCGATGCGCCGGTTTTCGGCGGCGAAGGGATGGCTCGGATCCTTCAGTCGGCGGTCGGCGTAGCCTTCGATGCGCTCGAAGCGGCTCTCCGGAAGGCCGGCGCGCGTAAGCATGTAGTAGGCCACCTCGGCGCGCGCCGAAGAAAGCCGCCAATTGTCGTAGGTCGCCGACTTGTAGGGGTGACCGTCGGTGTGCCCGCGCACGACGATCACGCCGGGGCGGTTCTTCAGGTCGCGAGCGATCGCGTCCATCGCCAGCACCACTTGGCGCTGCGGCTCAGCCGAGCCGATCGGAAACATGGCGAAGTTCAGGCGGTCGGTCAGGCTGATGAGCAGCCCCTCGTCGGTCGCCTGCACGTCGATGTCCGGGCCGAGATGCGACGGCGCGAGCGCGCCGACCTGCAACTGCAATTCCTTCTTCAAGCGCCCGGCGGACGCCAGGAGAGACTTCTGCTCCTCGGCGGCGCTCGCGCCGCCGTCGAACGAAGAGGCCGCCTTCGGCTTGGCCACGTCGTTCGCCCGCGGCGTTTGCGGCGGCGGCGAAACGGCGTCCGCGGGCGGCGCCGATGCGGGCGCCTTCGCGGTGATCGCGTCCGCCGTCGCCTCCGCTCCGATCGGCCTGAAGGGATCGCGAAACGCATCGGGGTCCGCCGAGCCCGCTTCGGCCGGATCCCTCAGCCGTTCGCTCTGAGCGATGGCGCGCACGTCCGGCGAGGCCGGACCGGCGATGGCGTCGAGACTGCGATAGGGGTCGCTGAACAGAACGCCCTCCGACATCGTGGGCTTGGGGTTCGCCGGGTCCGGCGGCTCGGCCACGGCGCCCAACCCCTGGCGCTCGTATTTTTCCACGCCCTTGTCGTGCGGACCGTCGCCGCTGTTGACCGCGGTCGCCTGGTCGTCGTTCGTCTTCTTGCTGTCCTCCGGCCCCGCGGCGCCGGACGCGCCTCGGTTCTTTGCGTCCGAAACGTCGGCGGGGGTCAACGACGTCTTGTCGCCGTGGATGTTCTTGGGCGTTCTCGCCGACTCCTCCAATTTCACCGGATTGAAATAGCGCGCGATGATGGTCTTCGTGTTCTTGTCGGTCGCGTTGACGATCCAAAGCACGAGGAAGAACGCCATCATCGCCGTCATGAAATCGGCGAACGCGATCTTCCAGGCGCCGCCGTGGTGCTCGTCCTCGCTGCTCGAGCGGCGCTTGATGATGATGATTTCTGGATGAGGCTGGTCGGTCATCGTCCCCACTCAGGCGACGATCGAGGCGATGAGGTCGGCCCACGGCTGCAACTCGGACCGGATCGTGGTGCGCTGCGCCTCGATCGTCGCTTCGACGCCGTCTTCGACGACGAACTCGACGTCGACGGGAAGGAAGGAGACGCGATCGCGCAACGCCCCGAGCAGACGCTCCGGGCCGCGGATGCGGATCAGGCCGGACGATCCGCCGGCGCGCAGACGCGCGATGTTGGCGCACAATTCGTCGACGACCCGTTTGGACAGCTCGCTCGTGAGCAGGGGCGCGAGGATGCGCGCCACGGTCGCGGCGATTCGTTGTTCGATCTCGGCGAGCCCGGCGGCGATCGCGTCGGCGAGCTGGGCGTATTCGTTCAGTTGAAAGTCGAGCCGCTCCATCAGGGCCTGTTCTTGTTGACCGGCCCGTTCGCGCGCGAGCGCATCGGCGTCTTCGGCGCGCGCGGCCGCCAAGCCCTCGCGCACGCCGCGATCATAGGCCTCGGCGATGCGCGCCTCGACGTCTGCCGCCGGCGGCGTCTTGCGCGGGCCGGACGGCGCGTCTTCGTCGCTCGACGAGCGCTCCTGCGGATCGGCGCGCTCGCGGCCCTCCTCGAGCGCGCGCGCGCGCGCCGCCGTCGCCGCGTCCCGCAGCGCCATGCTGAAAACGAACGGATTGCGCGTCTCCGAATTCTCGACCACACGAATGACGCGCGGCTTGAACAGCGCAGCGTCGCGTCGCGGCGATTGCAGGTCGGATTGCGCCACCCGCCCGATATGATCCAGGTATTGTGAGATCGGCACCGCTTTCATGTGTTCGCTCCCTGCCGAATCCACTGTCTCAAGATCGACGCGGCGACTTCTTCGTCAAACTCGACCAGCTTCTGGAGATGTCGCTGCGGACTCTTGTCTTTGCGCGCGAGCAGGGTTTCGAGGAATTCGTCGTGCTCGTCTTTCGCCTCGATCAAGAAATTCTGGTTGGAGCCGCCCATGCCGTCGAGCACGGTGAGCGGCGCCGGCAATTCGCTGAGCGGCATCGCCTCGGCTTCTTGCGATTGCCCGGGCGGCAACGCGAGAAGCGCTTTGGTCGCCGGCCTGAGGCCGAACCAGAGCAGCATCACCGCGACCAGGACGACCGCGCCGGCGCTGACGAAGGAGCCGGATTGGCGAAGCAGGAGCTCGGCGATGGACGGCGGCTCGACCGGCGCGAGGTCGCGGTCGCCGTCGGCGAAATCGACGACGGACAACTTGATCGTGTCGCCCCGCTCCTTGCGCAAGCCGGCCGCCGTGGCGGCGAGCTGTTCGATGTCGCTGACGCGCTTGTCCAGGGCGTCGGGCGTCGCCTTGTCGCCGAGCGAAGCGGCGAGCGCCGCACGGTTGATGAGCACCGCCACCGAAAGCCCCTCGACCGTGAAGCCGGAACTCGTCGTGGAGATCGACTTCGAGGAAATCTCGTAGTTGGTCAGTTCCTCTTTCTTGTCGGTCGCGTCGTTCGACTGCTTGGTCTCGGTCGTCGCCGGTTTCGTCTTGGGCAGATTCGCCTGCACGCCGGCGGGCGGCTCGCCGGCGGCGTTCTGGGACGTCTGACGCTCCTTGACCACCCGCACCGAGCGCTCGGCGCGCGAATCGGGGTTGTAGATCGTCTCGTTCGTCTGCGTCTTGTCGGCGTTGAGGCGGGCCGCGACGCTGACCTGGAAGTTGTGCAGGCTCAGGTACGGCGCCAGCGTCCGGGCGATTCTCTCGCGGATCTCCTGCGAGACGTCCTTTTCCAGCGCGAGCAGGTTGTCCGGGGATTTGTCGATCGAGTCGGGCCCGCTGGCCAGCAGGCGCCCGTCGACGTTGAGCACCGTCACTTCGTCGCTCTTCATGTCGGGGATCGACGCCGCCACGAGATGGCGGATGGCCTGACCGGCCATGCGATCGTCGGCGCCGTCGGTGCGAATGATCACCGCGGCGGACGGGGCCTGACGTTCGCGCCGGAACGAGCCTTCGTCGCCCATGACGATGTGAACGCGCGCGGCCTTGACGCCGCGCATCATCTGGATCGTGCGCGCCAATTCGCCTTCCATCGCGCGCACGCGCGTGACCTGCTGCATGAACGAGGTGAGGCCGAGCGAGCCGAGCTTGTCATAGAGCTCGTTGCCGACGCTGCCGCTGTGCGGCAGGCCCTTCTCCGCCAAGGTCATGCGCGCGAGCGCCGCCTGACCGACCGGCGCCGTCACGGTGGCGTCGTCGGCCGAAACGTCGAAGGGGATCCCCGCTTCCGTGAGCGTCGCCCCGATCCCGATCACGTCGTCCCGATCCAGGCCGGTATAGAGCGTGACCATGGTCGGCCGGCTGAGGTAGTAGCCGCTGAATCCGGTCGCCGCGAACACCGTCAGCCCGATCAGGGCGAGCGCCGTCAGGCGCTTTGCGCCCAGCGCAAGGATATTGGCCCAAAGTCGCTCGGCTTGCGCCAATGCGTTGTTCATTTTACTCGCGTCCGCGCTTCGCCGAACAACTCGGAGCGGATCCCCGGCGCCGCTCTCGCGGGATCCGCCCTGATGCGTCGCGCCACTGTTGACGCTGGAGCTTGCGCGGACATTGCGTTGGCGGGCGGTCGATTGCGCCGAGGCCGGGTCCGGATTTCGGCCGCCGCCGGATATTTCACCGCGCAACGACTCAAATTTTACATATTTTTAACAGCTATGATGCACGGTTCGCAGGGCAGAGTGTTCGCTCGCCGCGTTTGGCGGCGACCGCTCACAGCGTTACACGACGATTAGGTCCGGCGAGCCGGGCCTAAAGGCATAAGGCCGCTTCGTCGTCTCGGTGCAAATCCGAAATGTCACACGGTTTCGTGATTTAACGGACGGGAGCACCCTTATGAGTTCAATTCTCACGAATCCCTCGGCGCTAAGCGCGCTGCAGGCGTTGCAAATGACGCAAAGCGAAATGGCGCAGACCCAGAACCAGGTTTCGACCGGTCTGGCGGTCGCCAGCGCCGCCGACAATGCGTCCTACTGGTCGATCGCGACACAGTTGAATTCCAACAGCGGCATCGTCACCGCCGCCAATTCGGCGCTGACGCAGAGCCAGTCGGTGCTCGACACCGCCTCGTCGGCGATCAATTCGATCATCACCACGATCGGCTCGATCAACACGGCGCTCACCCAGGCGACCAATCCGGGCGCCGACATCGGCACCATCAACACCACGCTCGCCTCGCTCGGCAAGCAGCTGACCGACGCGGTGAACAGCGCCTCGTTCAACGGCCTCAACGTCCTCGACGGTTCGCAGACGGCGACGTTGAATTTCGTCGCCGGGTTCAACGCCACCGCCTCGGGCGGTTCGGTCAACACGATCAGCTTCACCGCGCAGGCGCTGACCGGCGCGGCCGGCACGTCGACGACGACGACACAGCCGAGCATCACCGACGCGGCGACGATCAACTCGATCGTCAACCTGGCCTCGAACGCCGCCACCCTTGCCTACGGCACTAACGTCATCACGGCGACCGCCGGCACCGCCCCCACTTACGCCACCACCCAAGACGCCGCCGGCACCGCAACCACCATCGCCGTCGGCGGCACCGGCGCCGTCACCACCGCCGGCACCGCCGGCACGGTCGCGATCCAGTCCATGGGGCTCGACGGCAGCACGACAACGACGACCTACACCGCGCTCGACGCGAACGGCAACGCCACCACCCTCGCCGACGCCGCCTCCCTCTCGGTGTCGACGACGGCGACCACGGCGGGCGGCCTCCTCACTTCCGGCGCCGTCAACCTGACCAACTTGACGACGAGTTCGGGCACCGCCTCGTCCCAGCTGGCCTCGGTCGCCTCGATCCTGACCAGTGTGACCAATTACGCCGCGACCATCGGCGCGACCCAGGACCGGATGACCGCCGCCTCGACGTTCAACTCCGCCCTGACGACCGACTACGCCAACGGCGTCAGCGGCCTCGTCGACGCCAACATGAACACCGCGTCCACGCGCCTGCAGGCGTTGCAGACGCAGGAACAGCTCGGCATCCAGTCGCTGTCGATCGCCAACCAGAACGCCCAGCTCATCCTCAAGTTGTTCCCGTGAGCTGAGACGCGGGCGTCGTCGTCGGCGAAGAGCCGGCGACGCGCCCGACGCGACGAATCGGATCCCGCCGCGGCCCCGGACGCCGCTGCTCCCGAGCGTTCGGGCGACGGGTCGCTCCTCTCGAAGCGCGCGGCGCGGCCGTATTCGACGAACCCGGGCGACGATCGACGCGTCGCCCGCGTTCGGATGAACGGCCGACATCGCGCACGCGCGCGCAATCCGAAAAGTGGACGAACGGAACGGCTCGGCGCTTTCCCAGGGACCGCGCCACCACGCCGATTTTGTCGAGGACCACCCCCGGTCGGGACCCAGGTCGTGAATTTTGCCCTGTCGAAAGAGCTGTCGAGACTGGCGGCGATCGCGAGCCTGGCCGCGCTCGCCGCGTTCGGCGGCGCCCGCTCCGCCGCGGCCGCGAACGGCGCGGAGGCCGCGGGCCTCGTCTTGGAGCGGCCCGAACTCCTGCGCGCCTGGGGCGCGTCGGAACGACCGCGCTTCGGATTTCAATCGCCTCCGCTCGGCGAAGCGCCCGCGGCGAGCGCGATCGCGTTCGTCGCCGTGCGACTTTCCGAAACCACGCGCGTCGCGCCGGCGGCGCACGATGCGTCGCGACTGGGCGCGATCGGCGAGGCGCGAGGACAATTCACGCCATCGGATTCCGCTTCCCCCGTCGTCGGCGCGTCGTGGCGCCGACTGGGCGCCGCACTGGCGGCATTCGCCGCCGCCATCGTCCTCGTCGGCGCGATTGGGCGCTTCCGCAATCGTCGAGCGCGGCAAGAACACGCGGTCCTGAACGCGGTCTCGATCGCGGGACAGCGCGCCCAGGCCGAGGAGCCGGATGTCGCGTTCCACTCCCAGATCGAGGCCGCGGCCGAGACGAGCGTCTGGTGCGGCCGTTCGACCGGGATCGTCTATTTCGAAATTCAGGCGGACGGAGCCGCGGCGCCGGCGGAGCGCCAGGCGAAGTCCAAGCGCTCGGCGGCGAACGTAGCGTCGCAGCTCCGGCGCGCGCTCGGACCCGTCGATTTCGTGCGCGTCCTGAATGGCGGCGAGATCGTCGTGTGCCTGCCGTTGCTGTTCGGCGCGGCCGAACTGCGCGAGCGCGCCGAACGCTTGCGCGACGCCATCGAAGAACTCAAACTGGCGGGTGCGCCGGGGCTGGCGAAAGCGGGAACGGCGATGTACCCGCTCGACGGCTACGACGGCGCGTCGCTGATCGCGGCGGCGGGCGCCAAATGTCGAGCCGCGCAGGGCAAGCCGCAGTCCTCGAGCCCGTACGTCCTGGTCGAGCCGGCGACGCGCATTCGCCTGATGGGCGAGGCCTACGACGCCCCGGCTCGCGGCGGCGTTCCCTCGCGGCTTGGCCCCGCGCGCCGCAGCCTTGCGCGGACCGGATTCACCCTCATCGATTTCACCAAGGCGTGACGGCGCGGCGCGGCGCCGATCGTCGCCGGCTCGGCCGCCTCGCGGCGGATCACCGCTTTTCGATGCAGTAGCCGAGATAGCGCTTCGAATCGATCGGGTCGAAGCCGAGGCGGTATTTCAGCTTCTTGCGCAGCTTGCTGATGTGGCTTTCGACGACGTTCTCGTCGACGTTCTCGTCGAACAGACCGTAGACCGCGTTGAAGATCTGCGTCTTCGTTACCCGTCGGCCGCGGTTGCGCACGAGATATTCCAGAATGCGGCATTCGCGCCGCGGCAACGGCAGCGGCATGCCCTTGACCTCGGGCTCGCGTCCGTCGAGGTAAACGCGCAGATCGCCGATCGTGACGTGGCTCTTCTCTCCCAGGGCGCGCCGATGGATGGCGCCGACGCGGGCGAGAATTTCGCGCACGTGAACCGGCTTGCGAAGCACGTCGTCGACGCCGGCCGCAAACAGCTCCAAGGTCTCGTCGAGCGACTGGCGATCGTTGAGGCAGAGCACCGGCGCGCTGGACCGCTCGCGAATGAGCTTGGGGAACAATTCGCGATTGTTGCAGTCGCCGATGAGGAAGGCTTCGACGGCGCACACGTCGACGTCGCTCACTTTGCCGATCCATTCCTGGAATTCCGTCGGATCGATGCCGGCGGTGGAGACCCCCTCCCGATCAAAGCCGGACGCGTAACCACCCGCAACGATGTTGCGTTGATCTACAATTATATACATGACTATGCCCCGCTTTATATATAATTCCGCGCACGGACTTTTATACTTTAACGATGCGACGCATACGCTGTTATACAATTACGTAATGCATCTAAACGCAGCAAATGCCAATCATGAACACCCCGCAGCGCTTATTGCTTAGGCGATTGTGCTTGTATTACACACCATTCGACGATTTGCTACGTCCGGACTGTCTCCGAATCATAGCTTACGATCGCGGTTCCTGTCCCAAACAGGTACACAGGCTATGGTTAACAAGTGATTAATGTTCTTACGAATAATTTATCCTATTATTAACCAACGCCGCAGCGGCAATTGACCTAGAGTAAATTGGCGGGCGCGCGGCTGGCCTGCCTCCGCCGGACGACGAGAGGCAGGGCGCGGCAACGGTTTGGCAACCCGCGCCGGCTAATCTTCCCTCGCGCCGTCCGGCCGGTCGGTCGGCGGCGTGCGAACGGGCCGCAGTTCCGGAGAGCGACGACGCGACGGCAGCATGACAGACACGCTCGACGGCCTGCGCGGGCCAGACCGGTCCGACGATCGCGAATACGCGCGCGCGCTGGCGCTGCGCGGTCGAGTCGCCTATTGCGTCGTCGAAGCCGCTCGAGACGAAAAGGCGAGAGCCGACGGCCGTCGCGACCATCGCGCCGCCGGACGACAGCGCACGCGCCTACGCTCGGCCAAGATCCTCGACTCGGCCAACAAGTTCGTGTGCGATTGCCTCATTCACGACCGCTCGGCGAGCGGGCTTCGCCTGACGCTGGCGAAAAACCTGGGGTTGCCCGGCCATTTCCGCGTGTACGACGACGAAACGGGCGAAGTGGACGTCGTCGAGACGGTGTGGCGGCGCGGCGCCGTGCTCGGCGTGCGCTACAGCCAAGCCTTCGGACTGGTGTCGATCAAGCCGAGCGACAGGTCGGCGCTTCGCAAACAGTTCTACGCGATTCCCGATTGACCGCGCGCCGCCGGCCTTCGATCAGGCGTAGCACTTCTCCTCGACGATCGCCGAATCGAACAAGCGGTTGATCTCGCGCTTGATCGCCGCGCGCCGATCGTTGGCGACATGGACGGAGCGCGCGAGCGCGACGAACCGATCGCCGAATTCGCCGTTCCTTTCGCACGAGCGGATTTCGTCCTCGATCTCCCAAAGGCGCTCGTTGACCGCGGTCAGCTCGCCCTTCAGCCCGCCCAGGCCGGCGTGGTCGAGACCGGCGCCGTTCAAGCTCCGCTCGAGCAGCGCGAGCTCACGGCGCACGTTGCGCAGCTTATCGTCGTCTGAAATGCGGCGCGACTTGATTTCCAGAATGGCGATCTTGTCGATCAGCTCGCCGACGGCGCCGGGAATGGCGATCAGCCGCCCGGCGCCGCCGTCCGCGGCGGGCGCGGCGAGGCGCGCGGCCATCGCGGCGAAAACGCCGCTCCAGTCGCCGCGTTGCTTCTGGCGAAACAGCCGCATCGTCGGGTACCACGGCGAATCGTCGCGATCGCGCAGCCACCGCCATTCCGCGTCCTTTTTCAGGGCGACCCACACCGGCTGGCCCAGCGCGCCCGCGAGGTGTGCGATCGAGGTGTCGCAGGTGACGACGAGGTCGAGATGCATCATCGCCGCCGCTGTGTCGACAAAGGCGTCCGGTCCCGCGTCGAAGTCTTCGCCCAGCGATTCGACCCGCATGCCCCGCGGCAACTCCGCGAGTTGCTCGGCGCCGAACCCTTTTTGCAGGGAGATCAGACGCGCGCCCGGCGCCGCGGCGAGCGCCGCGAAGGCGGCGAGCGGCATCGAGCGGGCCACGTCGGCTTCCGGATTGGGGTTGCCTTGCCAGACGATGCCGATCTTGACGCCGGCCGGGCCGATCCGCGCGGCCCATTTTTCCGCCAATTCCGGCTCGGCGCGCAAATAGGGAACGTGCGCAGGCACGCTGTCGAGGCGCGTCGCGAAAGTGCGCGGCAGGCTGCTGACGGCGATCTGCGCGTCGAACGATTCGCCGTCGGGCGCTTTTTCGACCAGCCTGACGCGGCTCAGCGAGGATAGCAGCCGATGCACCTTCGAAGGGCACAGGAAGGTCGGTGCCGCGCCGGCGCGAGCCATCATCTCGAGATAGCGGGCGAACTGAATCGTGTCGCCGAGGCCGTGATCGTTGAGCACCAGCACCCGTTCGCCGGCTCGGCCCGGCCCGCGCCACTTGGGAAAGCGCACGCCCAACGCCTCGTCGAGCGACTTTCCCGCGATCCAGCGCGCTTCGTAACCCTCCCAACCGCGTTCGAAATCGCCGAGCGTCAGATCGAGGCATCCTCTGCCGCTGATCGCTTCGACGTTGCCGAGCCGCTCGGCGCTCTCGAACGCCTCGCGCGCTTCCTCGAAGCGATCCAGGTTGCACAGCGCCAGCGCCTGGCCGCAAAGCGCGGTGGCGAAATCGGGCTTGATCGAACTCGCCAGCCGATAGGCTTCGAGCGCCTCGGCCGCCCGGTCGAGCTTCAGGTGCGCATTGCCGAGATTGAGCGCCGCTTCGGCGAAGTTCGGCCGCAGCCGCAGCGCCTCACGCGCCGCTGCGGCGGATTCCTCCATCCGGCCGAGTTTGCGTAGCGCCCCGGCGCGGCTGTTCCATAGATCGGCGTCGCCGGGTCGCAGCGCGAGGGCCCCTTCGAACGCGTCGAACGCGTCGGCGTACCGCCCCTGTTCAAAGAGCAGCTTTCCCATATTCGACCAGGCGACCGGCAGATCGAGCTTGAAGCCGATCGCGCGCCGGTAGAATTGCAGAGCCGGCTCGCTCTTGCCCGATTCGCCGAGGATGTAGGCGCCCATGCACAGCGCCTCGGCAAACTCGGGGTTCTCGCGCAGCGTCGCGTCCAGAAGAGCGATCGCCTCCTGCCGGCGCCCGCCCTGCCACATCGCGACGCCGCGCGCATAGAGCGTTTCGGCGGTCTCTGCGGGGAGCGCGCGAGACGAGGGAAGAGATTCTGCGAGCGGTTTGCGTGTCACGGCGATGTGTCCGGGCGCGACGGCCAGTTCCGCGGCGCGTACCGTCCGGCAGCAAAGCGCGCGACGCTTGCCTGAGACTTGCCGCTCCTTTTTCCCGCGGCGCCGGTTCGCGACGCGAGCGCCCGCCGCGCTAGCCGCCGAGGGTGAGACCCTGCAGGCTCGACACCAAGGCGTCGCTGAACGAGGCCGCGGCGGAGGTGAGCGAACCGCTGGCGGAGCCGTTGGCGTTGATCAGGTTGGTCAGGATCGTCGTCGCAGCCAAGACCGGCGCCGTCGAGGCGCCGTCGTTCGAGACGGTGAGCGGGGTCGCCGCACCGGTCCCTCCCGGCCCGTACGTCGAATCGTACATCGCGGTGAAGCGTTCGGTGAGTTGCTGCAGCTTGGTCGGATCTTGCAGCGTCGACGTCGGCACGAGCTTGGAAATGATCGCCGCCTCGGCGTCGATGTTGGTGCCGGCCGTTTCCGGCGGCAGCCCGAATATCGTCTGGACGACGTCGAGAAGGTTGACGTCGCCCATGATGGCCATGCCGGTGGACACCGTCGGCGCGACGCGCTGAAAATAGAGCGCGAGCTGAACGCCCTGGTCCTGGGCGCCCTGGTTGCTTTCCAACCGCTGCTCGACGTAATCGCTGGTCGTCGTCTTGACCGCGCTCGGCGTCGAGACCGAAGCGGCCCCCTGGCCGACGAAGTTGAACGCCGCGGCGAACTTCGCCCAGTTCGGGTTGCTCAAGGTGTTGGCCAGGGCCTTGGGGTTGGTCACGCCCCCTTCCAGCACCTGCGTCACCAGCGCCGTCGAGTTGACCTCGTTGCCGAGCCCGTAGGCGTCCAGCGCGTAGGAGAGCAGGCGGTAGTTGCCGACGAAATCCTGGATCGAGGTCACCTTGCCGATGTTGGCGGCGTAATATTCGCTCGCCGTCTTCACCGCCGGCTGGTCGGCGGTCATCGTCTGATAGCGCGTCAGGTTCTGCGACACCGCCAAATAGGTTGAGGTCGTCGTCGTCACCGGAGAGCCTCGTCGCGACTTCGTTCGCGCTAGGATTCGCGTCGGCCGCCGTCCGCGCGACGCGTTTCAAGCCGGCCCAAACGATGGATGGCGCGAATTCGTTACGGATTTGTTAACGCCATTCGCCGAATCGGCGCGACGCAAACGCCCGGCGCCGGCGCGCGTCATTTCGGCGCCGAATCCGCGCCGTCGCCCGCCGACAGTCGCGCGCCGATCGCGTCGGCCTCGTTCCGCCATACGCGGTTGTCCGGGCGAGCCTCGGCGAGCCCACGCGCGATCGCCAGCGCGGCTTCGAACTCGCGCCGCGCGCCCGCGGGGTCCTTCGCGCTCGTCAGAGTCTCGCCGAGGCGAAGATGGCCGGTCTCGAGGGCGCGCCGCCAATCCGCATTGGCTGGATCGAGCCCGCTCAGGCTCTGCATCGCCGCGATCGCGGTTTCGAAATGCGCGCGCGCCGCGGCGCGATCGCCGCCTCGCGAGGCGGCGGCCGCGGCGCCGACCTCGCTCGAAGCCAGGCCGAACCGCCAGCGGGCGTTCGTCGGATCGAGCGCGACGAGATCGCGCCAGAGCGTCATCGCGTCTTGAAAGTCCTGCGCGGCCGCCGCGGCGTCGCCCTTTTCCAGCTCCGCGCGCCCGCGCAGCCGATACGCGAGGGCGAGTTGCGCCTTCCGGACCGAACTCGTCGGATCGGCGGCGACCAAAGGCGCCAGAATGGCGATCGCCGTCTGCAAGTGATCGAGAGCCCCCGTCGGGTCCTTCGTTTCGCGCAGAGCGTCGCCGAGGATCGCGTGGGTCACGGCATAGTTGCCGACGTGAAGCGCGGAGCTGGGATCCTTGGCGGCGACGACCTGCTCGATCGCGAGCGCGGTCTGATAGGCCTTGATCGCGCCTTGCCAATCGCCGACGCGCGCCTGCGCGTCGCCTTGGCCGCGGCGCGCCAGAGCCAGAGCCGCCGAGTGCCCGCCGTCGGCGGGAAACTGGTCGCTGATCGCCTGCATGGCGTCCGCCGCCTCGCCGTACGTTTCGACGCCCTTGGCGAAATCGCCCTGCGTCAGCAGCGCATCGGCGACCCGCATGCGCGCATAGGCGAGGTCCCGCTTCCAGATCGCGTTGTCCGAGGTCGCGATCGCCGGCCGGTCCAGCGCCGACACGGCGGTCTCGAACTCGTTGAGCGCGCCGCCGATGTCGCCCCGCGCGGCCGAGACGTCGCCCAGGCCGCGGTGAACGAGCGAGCGCAAGTCCTGCCGGGCGCCGTCGCCGGGATCGGCGGCGGCGGCCGGATCGGCGAACGCGCGCGCCTGTTCGAATTCGACCGCCGCTTGCGCCAACGCGCCGGAGGCGACCTCGGCCTCGCCGACCCTTTCCAGAGCGGAGGCGAGCAGCGGCGCCGCTTTCGGATCGGGCGCGTTTTGCGCCGCGAGCGGGCGCGCGATCGATTCGGCTTCACGCGCCTGGCTGACCGCTTGGCTCGTTCGGCCTTCGCGCAAATGCAGAAGCACGAACGCGTCCAACAGGCGAACGCGCGCTTCGCCGACCGCCGGCGCGTCCTCGATCGACTTCAGCCGATCGAGAACGTCTTGGGCCGCGGTCAGCAGATTGTGCGAAATATTGACGGTCATGCCGCCGGCCTGAACCCTGGCGACGAGATCGGACGTCGCGTCGAGCGCCAGGGCGAAATTGTGCTCCGCCTGCACGGCGCGGTCGATCGCCAGGCGGCGCTGGTCGAGCGCATAGACCGCCGCGCCGACGGCGATCAGCAACAGGACGGAGACGACCACGGCGAAACGTTCGAGGCGCTTGCGCTTAGCGGCCTCTTCGGCGCGCAGCCGTTCCGCCTCGCGCCGCCGCTCCTCCTCGAGCCGGGCGTTTTCCGCGGCCTGGGACGCTTCGATGAACGCGATCGCCTCGGCGTCGAGCGCTTCGCGACGCTGGGCGAGAATCTCGACCGCCTCGGCGAGCGGGCGCCCGCGCGGCAGCAGGAATTCGGCGCGACGGCCTTCCTGGCGCCACTGCGTCTCGGCCGCCTCGACCCGCGCCCGCGCGCGCAGGAACTCGCGGTCGGCTTCGATCAGCGCGGCGGCGCGCGGCCAGCGGGTGATGAACGCCTCGTGGGCGAGGCGGACCCACGGCCCGTCGGCGATCAGCAGCCGCGCCGCGACGAACGCCTCGAGCAGACGGGCCCGCGCCTGCGGCTTGACCAGCCGTTCGCGCCGACCGACGCGGCCGCTCGCGGTTTCCATTCCCGCCCAGGTCACCATCTCCCGGAGCAGCGCCGGCAGCTCGCCCTGGGCGCTCGCCTCGAGCGCGCCGAACGCGGCCTCAGCGCGCCGTTCGATCGCCCCTTCGAGGCCGCCCAGCCGATCGTAGGCGGCGATGGTCAGCGCGCTCTCGGCGCGGTCGCGATCGTTGAACAGTTCGTCGAGCGTGAACTGCAGCAACGGCAAGGAGCCGGGCTGGCGCGCCGCGGCGATGAGCTCGTCGTCGAGGCCGACGCCGGAAGGCGCGCACCGTTGGTAACTAAGGCCCGCCGCCTTGGCCGGCGCCCGGACGATTTCCTCGATCTCCGCCGGGCTCGGCGGCGCGAGATCGAACGAAAGGCCCTCGCCCTTCAGCGCGACGAGTTCGGCCAGCGACTGGAACTCGGCGTAGAAGTCGCTGCGCATCGTCGCCACCACCCACACGCCGCCGGCGCGAACGAGCGCCGCCAGCGCCGCCGCGAACGCTTCGACGCCGTCGCGCGCGAACTGGAAGATTTCCTCGAGCTGATCGACGACCAGCAGCAGCCGAACCTCCGCCGGCCGATCGAACCCCTCCGCCCGCTGCAGCGCCGCGGCGACGCGCTTCAAGGACTGACGGACCGCGTTGGCGGCGGCGAGCGGCGCGGCCCGCGCGAGAGCCGCGAAGTCCGCCGGCGTCGCGTTGTCGCCCGCCGCGAGTTCGGCCAGAGCCTCGGCGCCGTAGAGCGCGTTTCCCAAGCCGAGAAGGAGATCGCCGCCCGATTCGGTCGGCCTGATCGTCGCGCGCCGCCAGGCGTCGACGCCGGGGACCGCCCCGGGCTGGCGAAGGCGCGGCGCGAGGCCCGCCCGCACGAGCGACGACTTGCCCGCGCCGCTCATGCCGAGCACCAGCAGGAACGGCCTCTCCGCCTCGCTCAACCGCTCGCGCAACTGCTCGACGACGCGGCGCCGGCCGAAGAACACCGCGGCGTGATCCTCGTCGAAAGGCTCAAGGCCGCGAAATGGCGAGCCCAGCCGTTCGATCGGCCAAACCACCGCCCCTGCGCCGAGGACGCCGCGGCGCTCCAGCCATTGGCGCAGGTGTTGCTCGACCAGCGCTTCGAATTCGTCGGTCGTGGCGAAATCGTGGTAGCCGGCGATGAAATGCCCGGCTTCGCCGACGAACCACTGCTTCCAGAAACGGTTGAACGCGAGCCACTGCGCTCGCTCCTGGTCGAGCCGCTCGGCGCTCAGCAACACCTCGGCCGTCTTGCGGTAGGTCAGCACGTCGGGAGCGCCGCGCTCGCGCGCGGCCTTCATCGCGTCCTCGAATTCGAATTCCGTCCCGGTCGGCGTCGAGCCGTCGTCGCGGCGATAGGTCTGCGGCAGCGGCGAGCCGAGGCGCTTCCACAAGATGCACAGGACGACGTCGGTTTGCGAAGGCGGGACGATCTGCGCCTGGAAGTCCTTGTCGGCGGTATAGTACGAGGTCTCCCATCGGATGACCGTCAGCTTCGCGGCGTCGCCGATCTCGCCGCCAAGGCGCGCGACGACGCGCTCCACCCGCTGCCGCTCGGCGCCGACGTCCGAGGGCGAGGAAATGAAGATGCGATATTCCTTGCGCGGCTCCATTCGCCTCGGCCTCGAAGCGCCAACCCTCGGTCGCCTTGTCTCGGCCTCGGCCGGCGCCGGGCGGCCGAGCGTCTATGCCCACTTGACGCTCGCTAAATCATATCGCCGCGGTCGGCGCGTCAATCCCCCAGGCGCGCCGCCGCGGTCACGGGACCAGTCTCCCCCGAGCTCATCGCCGCCGTCGATCACGGCGACGCTGGCAAGCAAATCCTAAGTCATTTATTCCAAGACCTTCTCTTTTTCGAGGCGGATCTTCTGTCGTGGGACGGCCAAGGCGATCGCCTAGTACGGGTCGACTTTCGCACGCGATAATGCCACGGCTTCAACATTATACAAGAATACAATTTGAATAGTGGACACGTTCGCGCATTCGTTCCCCGCATAAAAGTGTTTTGAGGGGGGAGAGCATGAACAAGATTCGTATCGTTTTCGCGCTGATTTTGGCTGGCCCGCTCGTCGAGCCGAATCCGAGTTCGGCTGTAGGCGCGTCGGCGGTAGGTACGACCGGAGACATTGCCGCGGACGGCGTGGCGGTTGGCCTCGGGCATAATGACAAGACCCGAGAAGGAGCCGCCGAGAGGGCGTCAGCAGAGCGCCGCGCGCCCGAAAGGACGCCTCTGACAGGGTGGCGAGGCTGCGTCGTGAGGCCTGGCCATTGCCGCGGGCGCGCAAAGTCCACGGGATCGTGAGCGGGCGCACGTGCAGCGCAATATGGCGGCTCGCACGCCGCCTCAATTGTCCTCTCGCCGCAGACCGTAAATCGGTCGAGAGCGAATGCGGCGCCGCCACGGCTCGCGGTGGCGAGGGCGGCGATGGAGAACCGTGGCCGCATGTGCCGTAAGCACCGCCTCTCAAGTGGAGGAAACCATGTTCAAGACCCGTGAGAGCGCCTTGTCCGTAATAACCGGACTTTTTGCCGTGATGACAATTTTGGCGCACGAGTCCTGGCTCAGCTTCCAAGAGCGCGACACGTCAGCGTTCGCGTTCCTGGCGATTTTCTTTTATCTCGGTTTGATCCACTACGCCATAATTGAAATACGAAAGAAATTGGAACGAGAGAAATCGCCCGGCGCGTAGCGACTGTCGGTCCGGTTACAATATCATTTTGCCTAAATCGGTGGATTGCGCCTGCATGCAGATGATCGACCCCGCCTCCCGCACCCGTCAGTGGCGCCGTGCCGGCCTTCGGCCTGCGCAAGACCGAGCACGAGCGCGCTAACCGTCAACACGCCACCCCTCATGCCGCTTCGTCCATGTCCCTCGAACAATGCAGCGAAGCGCGGGCAATTCTCGAATGGACCCGCCGCCAACTTGTCGACGCCGCTGGCGGCAAGCCTTGGGTTGTCGCGCGGCGTCGCCCCATCGCCAATCCCGCTCGCCGGTTCGGCGGTTGATCCGCGTCATTGCGCAAGAGTGATTTCGGAGTGCAATTTCCTTCGCAAGCCGGGGGACAATTTGATGCAAATCCACTGTGATCGTTCAACTGGGAAATCCACGACGTCTGACAGACACGACGATCTTCTACAGTGCCGGTTGACGATCAAGGGTCTCGATTTCGATACGGTTGAACGCGACAACAGCGAAACAATGGAGAAATTAAAACGACGCTGCATGAGTTGTCGCCATCGGGTGGCCTGTGCGATGGACTTGAAGCGCTATCCTAAGAACCTCGTGTGGGAAGCGTATTGTCCGAACTCAGGGCTGCTCAATGCGCTCGTAGCTCTCACCGAGGTTCGAGCGTGGCGCCTCAAGGACCCGGCCCAGCGTCTTGCCCTTTCGAGGAACAACCTCGGCTTTCCCTTCGTTATCGAGAACGGGCAGTTCACGCCGACTGGCGTGACGTGCTCGCCGACGGCCAAGGACGCAGTGAACTAGCCCAACTTGCGCAGAATCGCAGGTCTGGGTTAGGCAAATCAATGCCTTAGCGAAAAAGTCGCCACTACATTTTTTGCCGGGGCGTTGAGTTCAGGCAGTGAGTGCGAGGGTCGGCGCCTCGTTTTGTGCGAGGCGCATGCGCTTGGGCAGAACGATGCCGAGGCGGTCGAGAAGCGCGGCTTGGGCGGTGTCCGGCTGAGTGACGCGGCGCAGGCGAATCTGGCCGTGTGGTTGCGGTCGGCGGGACGACGTCGTGCGACTGAATGCGCGCCAGCTCCTTCGAGGATGGCGCGAGGCGAGTTTCCGAGACCCGCGCGCTGCCGCCACATCTCGAGGCTCTTCCACAGCACGAAAGCGAGGAAGCAGACGAGGATGTGAGCCTGAACCCGTTCCTCGCGCTGATGCCAGATCGGACGCACGCTCAGCTGATCTTTGTGGATGCGAAAAGCAGCTTCGGCCTGTGTGAGTTGGATATAGGCTTTCCAGAGCTGCCGATCGCTCCAATTGTTGATGTTCGAGCGCAGGAGGTAAGCGCCCTCGGAGAGCGCGGCCCAGTCGTCGAACGTTGCGTTGTGGGCGACGCGCAGGCGAAATCCCGCCGGGCTTTGATCCGGCTCCAACGCAATCGGGATAGGGGGGAGCCTCGCGGCTCCTCCCCTCCCACACCACCGTACATACGGGTCCGTATACGGCGGTTCGGCGGATTGAGCCTGCCTCCTTGCGGGAGGACGGACCGGGGTTTCG
>JBEKLU010000003.1:0-105410 GCA_050010035.1 Roseiarcus sp. | reverse complement strand
CGGCGCGGTCAGGCGGAAGGCGTTCAACGAACTCTCGCTTCGGCTTGTCGATCTGTCAGAGTCCGACCTCGCATGGATATCGGGGTTGCTTGACGCCGCGCTTCGACCTCGCCGAAGCGAAAATCCGACCGGCGGCAACGTCGCTCAGGCGGCGTCCGCTACGGCGACGCCGCGTCGCGACAACAAAGGAACGAGAAAGGTTCCAAAAGCGCCCTGACGATGGCCGGCTCAATTGCAAAGCGGGCCGGCCCGTCACGACGGGAAGAGCCATTTTCGCGCATCGGAGCCTTTGATAAGATTCAAGAACTCCGCTATTTACAGGGGTACAACTCGCCCATGCACTTGTGTGCAAGAATTGCAGCACGGTTCATCAGTTTGGATTTGAAACGCGTAAGCGCATTCCGGCGGCAAGAGCGATCTTCGAAGCTCACTTCGCCTCGGTATTGGCGTTCGCAGCGCGTGTAGCGTCCCCTGCGCTTCGAACGTTTCCAAGCCAAACCTAATGATCGGCCCGCGCCGCCGCGCTCATTGCGCTTTCGCCGATGCCCGAATGTCGTCGGCGTTGACAAGCGGCCGATGCACGTACAGCGAGTCAGCCTTGAGCGCGCGGATGACCTCTTCGGCGAAGGCGTCGAAGTCTTCGCCGAATTCTAAATCTCGCCAATCGCCCTCGCCTGTTCCAAGGAAAGATTGATTTCCTGTTGCGTCAACTTTCGGCCTTTGCCCTTTTCGACTATCGCCACGATTTCCGCTTCCTCTTTGGATAGCGGCAACTCGGCTAGCTTCCGTAGCAGGGCCATGGTCGCTTCCGTACCGAGATGACGATCCATTGTCGACGTCCTTTGCGCCGGGCTAAGAGGCTTCCCGCCTTTTGCCTCAAGCACCGTTCGCGCCTTTCGAAACCCTCGTCAACCAGAATGCGTTTTAGAGGGCCGCCGGGCCGCCCTTACGGGCCGCGAGCGGGATACTCCGGCAAGCCCGCGAAGCCGTTTCTTGGCCATCCTAATCGATCTAGAGGGCGCAAGCGTTAGAGGAAAGGCAATTGCGGTTCGGTCGCGCGAGTCTAATGTCGTTACATGATCGGCGAGGATGAGTCCCGTCGCCGCCAAACCGATCATAGCTGCAACCTGGTATGTCGCAATTTAGTTCCTCCGCTTTCGCGATCATAAGCATGCATTAATATGATACGACGTGTGCACATAAGTGCATTGATACGACAATTCGTGCTGTTAACCATGCGTAAAACAATTACTTGCGTTCGATGGTGGATTATTACGAATATCGTGCTTCGATGTGGCGCATTCATACTACGCCCGAGTCGGACGATGATTTTGCGCGTCGGCTTCAAGCCAACGCTGGCGGGGCGGGCGAAGCGAAAATTGTCACTCATGACCTGACGCGCGGCGACGAACCTAGGATTGGAACATGACCGACCGCCAATTACTCGACGAACCTTTGATGAAGCCCGCCGACGCCGCCGAACGGCTCGGCATTTCGGAAAAGAATTTGATGGAACACGTCCACGCCGGGCGGCTCCGCTTCATCAACGTCGGCACGAAGACGCGGAAAATCCATCGCTTCACGACATACAACCTCGAAACCTTCATCAAGAATCAGAAAGAGCGGGAGATTACGAAGTGTCAGTCTTCAAGCGTACCGACTCTGAAACATACAGCTTCGACTTCTATGTCCGGGGCCGTCGATTTTCTGGCAATACCGAAACCAGGAACCGGAAAGAAGCCGAAGTCATCGAACGTAAACTGAAAACCAAGGCGCGCGAAGATATTGAAGCCGAGAAGCGAACCGGCAACGGCCCGCTTCTCTTGCGTCATGCGGCCGGGCGCTATTGGACCGAAGTCGGGCAGCATCACCGTGACCACAAAGGGACGTGGCACGCGCTTGAATTGCTCATCAAGTTCTTCGGCAAGGACAAGCGCCTTGCCGAAATCACAGACGCCGACGTGACCGCCCTCGTTTCATGGCGTCGGGAACATACGGTCAAAGGGCGGGGCAAGAAAACCGTGTCCAACGCGACCGTGAATCGGAGCGCGGTCGAGCCGCTTCGCAAGCTGTTCATTCGCGCCCGGACTATTTGGCGCTATCAGTTCCCGCGTGAACCTATTTGGCGTCAGCACCGCCTAAAGGAACCGCCCGAACGGGTCCGCGAGCTTCACGCGGGCGAGGCTGATGCCCTTTCCGGCGCACTTCGCCCCGACTACGAACCGTGGTTCCGATTCGCCTCGGCAACGGGCTTGCGACTCGCCGAGACCCTGATCACGTGGGAGAAGGTCAATTGGCAAGGCAAAACCATTGCGACCACGGGCAAGGGCGGTAGGCTCGTCAGGACGCCCATAACGCCCGCCGTCGCCGCGATCTTGGAACCTTTGAAGGGCAATCATCCCGAGGCCGTGTTCACCTATGTTTGCAAACGCCCCAAGAAGGGACACCGCAAGGGCGACCGCTGCCCCATAACCTACATGGGGGCACGGTCGGAATGGCAAGCCATGCGCAAGCGCGCGGGTATTATGGGCTTCCGGTTCCATGACGTCCGCCACGACATGGCGACGAAGCTCTTGCGTGAAACCGGCAACCTAAAGCTCGTTTCCCGCGCGCTGAACCATAGTGACGTAAGGACGACCGCCCGTTACGCCCATGTCATGGATGATGACCTCGCCGACGCTTTGCAGCGCCTATCGAAGCCGAGGGAAAAAGTCCCACGGGAAGTCCCACGGAAGCAAGCAGAAGGCTAGTTATCGAACTGATATAATCACGCAAAAATGAGGTGACCCTAATGTCTTCGAAACCGAGGGTTGGGAGTTCAAGCCTCTCCGGGCGCGCCAACGTCCTCCCGCCGCGGCGCCGGTCTCGCCGGGCGCCGCCTTGACTTCGTCGGCGCTTGTCGCCAGTTTCGCGCGCCCTCGCCCATGGGCGCGTCCGCCGTAAGGTCATATGCGCACGTATCTGAGCTTCGAAACGCCCGTGGCCGACATCGACGCGCGCATCGACGAGTTGCGCGCGCTCGCCGCCAAAGGAGACGCGCCGGCCATCGGCGAAGAAGTCGCCAAGCTCGAGGCGCGGTCGGCCAAGGTGCTGGCCGATCTCTACGCGGCGCTGACACCCTGGCAGAAGACCCAAGTGGCGCGCGTGCAGGGGCGCCCGCACTTCTGCGATTACGTCAAAGGCCTGATGGAAGATTTCACGCCGCTCGCCGGCGACCGCAAATTCGCCGACGACGCCGCGATCGTCGGCGGGCTCGGAAGGTTTCGCGGCGCGCCGATCTGCCTCATCGGCCACGAGAAGGGTGACGACACTGCCAGTCGCCTGCGCCATAATTTCGGCATGGCGCGCCCCGAGGGGTATCGCAAGGCGGCGCGCCTGATGGAGCTCGCCGACCGCTTCGACCTGCCGGTCGTCTCCCTGGTGGACACCGCCGGCGCCTGGCCGGGGGTCGACGCGGAAGAGCGCGGTCAGGCGGAGGCCATCGCGCGCGCCACCGACGCGAGCCTGGCGCTCGGCGTGCCCAACGTCGCGGTGGTCGTCGGCGAGGGCGGCTCGGGCGGCGCCCTGGCGATCGCCGCGTGCAACAAGGTCCTCATGCTCGAACACGCCATCTACACCGTCGCCTCGCCGGAGGCCGCCGCCTCGATCCTGTGGCGCGATTCCTCGCGCGCCCAGGATGCGGCGACGAGCATGAAGATCACCGCCCAGGACTTGCTGAAATTCGGCATCATCGACGCGATCGTGCCGGAGCCGGTCGGCGGCGCGCATCGCGATCCCGAGGCGGCGATCGCGGCGACGGGGCGCGCCGTCGACGCGGCGCTCGGGGCGCTGGGAAACATGTCGCGCGAGGAACTGCGCGAGTCGCGGGCGACGAAATTCCTCGCCATCGGGCGCAAGATCTGAACCGCTGCGCCGGCTCGCCAGGCGCCCTGCCGTCGGCGATCGCCGGCGCCGTCGTGAAGCGCGTTTGCGCAACGGCCGCCCGGCGTTGATCTGAGTCAAGGCGTCAACCGCGTCGAGGACCGAACTTACGGCTCATTGAGGACGTGGAAATGCCGATCTTTGGCGGCGCTGTTCCCTCCGGCTGCGGGTCGTCCCCGCTGCGCCGCCGCGCCCATGTCGCGCGAGCGCCTTCGCCACGCAGTCGGCCGCCGTCCGCGGCCATGCCTCGATCGATCAGCAGGGCTTTGTCGGGGAGGCGTGAGGGGGGCGATGATCGAGTACGCGAAACGGTTTCTTGCCACTCATCTCGCGCTGGCGGGGCTGGTCGTCTTGGTGGTCGCCACCGCGATCGCGAGCCCCGCGTTCCTTCAGATCGGCAATCTGCTCAACGTCCTGAGGCAGACTTCGGTCAACGCGATCATGGCCACGGGCATGACCTTCGTCATCGTCACCGCCGGCATCGATCTGTCGGTGGGCGCGCTGCTGGCGTTCACCGGCGCCGTGGCTGCGGCTCTGGTGGCGGCCGGCTTCGGGCTGGGCGTGACGCTTTGCCTGACACTGCTGCTGGGCGCCGGCCTCGGCGCCCTGTCCGGTTTGGCGGTGGTCGCCGGCAAGGTGCAACCGTTCATCGCGACGTTGGTCAGCATGACGGCGCTACGCGGCGCGACGCTCGTCTTCACCAACGGCACGCCCATCGACACCAGCGGCCGCCCGGCGTCGGAGGCCTTCTTCAACCTCGGCGCCGGATATCTCCTGGGCGTTCCCAATCCCGTCGTCGCGACGGCGGCGGTCTTCGCCGCGGCGTGGTTCACGTTCACGCGCCTGCGCTTCGGCCGCTACGTCTACGTGATCGGCGGCAACGAAGAGGTGGCGCGCCTAGCGGGCGTTCACGTCGGCTCGATCAAGGTCGCGGTCTACGCATTGTCCGGAATGCTGTCCGCCGTCGCCGGCGTCATCATCACCTCTCGCCTGGAAAGCGCGCAACCGACCGCCGGCGCCGGTTACGAGCTCGACGCCATCGCCGCCGTGGTCCTGGGCGGAACCAGCCTGGCGGGCGGCAGAGGTTCGCTATTCGGCACTCTCGTCGGCGCGCTGATCATCGGCGTGCTCAGCAACGCGTTCAATCTGATGGACGTTTCGTCCTACTATCAGATGATCGCCAAGGGAGCCGTCATCCTACTCGCCGTGCTCGCTGATATGCGCGGCAAGTCTGCATAGTGACCCGCAGAAATCGGTCACGCTGAAGCAGAATGAGGGTGAGCCATGAGAAAGTTCCTGGGCGTTGCGCTCGCCGCGATCATCGCGGCCGGCGCGACAACGGCCGCGCACGCGGCTGACAAGTTGGCGCTTGTGCTTTCGACGCTCAACAATCCGTTCTTCGTCACCTTGAAGGACGGCGCCGCGGCGAAGGCCAAGGAGCTCGGCTACGACCTGGTCGTGCTCGACAGTCAGAACGATCCCGCCAAGGAGCTGTCCAACGTCGAGGACGTGCTCAATCAGAACGTCAAGCTCGTGATGCTGAACCCCGCCGACTCCGACGCCGCGAAATCGTCGGTCCTCGCCGCCAATCACAAGAACGTTCCCGTCATCACGCTGGATCGTTCGGCGAACGGGGGCGACGTCGTCACCCACATCGCGTCGGACAACGTGGCCGGCGGGCGGATGGCCGCCGACCTGGTGATCAAGAAGCTCGGCGGCAAGGGCAAGGTCGTGGAACTCGAAGGGGTCCCCGGCGCGTCCGCGGCGCGCGATCGCGGCAAGGGGTTTGGCGATGAGCTCGCCACCGCCCCGGGCATCAAGATCATCGCCAGCCAGACGGCGAATTTCGACCGCACGCAGGGCCTCAACGTGATGGAGAACATCCTGCAGGCGCAGCCGGACATCGACGCGGTGTTCGCGCAGAACGACGAGATGGCGCTCGGAGCCGTGAAGGCCATTCAGGCGGCCAATCGCAAGATGATCGTGGTCGGCTTCGATGCGACGGACGACGCCCGCGCGGCGATCAAGGCGGGCGCGATGTACGGCACGATCGCGCAGCAACCCGCGATGATCGGAAGCCTCGGCGTCGAGGCCGCGGACAAGGTCCTCAAGGGCCAGAGCGTGCCGAAGTTCACCGGCGTTCCGTTGCAGGTGGTCGGCGGCGGCTGAGACCGCCGTCCGTCGCCGGTCGCTTGCGGCGCCTCCGGGCCGCAGGCGACCGATTCCCGATTTCGTCGAAAGAACGCACATGGTCCCGCGATCGCCACCGACAGTCGCCACGTGCGGCAGCGTCAACGTCGACATCACCGCCTTCTGCGAGCGCTTGCCGCGTCCCGGCGAAACAGTGATGGGGCGACGGTATACGATCGCGCTCGGGGGCAAAGGCGCGAACCAGGCGGTCGCCGTCTCCCGGCTGGGCGGGCGGTCGATATTCGTCGGCCGGACCGGAACGGACGCGTTCGGCGCCCTCGCGCGCCGTCGGCTCGCCGAGCTGGGCGTCGAACTGGATCATCTCGCCAGCGACCCGAACGCGCCGACCGGCGTGGCGGTGATCGACGTCGATCGGCGCGCCGAAAACAGCATCATCGTGATCGGCGGCGCCAATCTCGCCGTCGGCGAGGCCGACGTCGACGCCGCAAAGCCGGCGCTGCAGCTCGCCGACGCGCTGCTGCTGCAACTGGAGACGCCCTTGGCGGCCAGTCTCGCCGCCGCTCGCCTGGTGCGGGCAGCGGCGGGGGTGGTGATCCTCGATCCGGCGCCTGCGCCGATCGGCGGACTGGACGACGAAGTCTTTCGCGCCGCGGACGTTATCTCGCCCAACGAAACCGAGACGGAGACGCTCGTCGGGATTCTTCCGACCAATCCGCGGGAGGCGGCGGCGGCGGCGTCCCGCCTGCTGGCGCGCGGCGCTCCCGCCGCGATCATCAAGATGGGCGCGCGCGGCGTGTACTACCGCGATTCCAAGAGCGAGGGATTTGTTCCGCTATTCTCCGTCCGGGCGGTCAACAGTGTCGGCGCCGGGGACTGCTTCAATGGCGGCCTCGCCATGGCGCTGGCGCGCGGCGATCCGCTAGCCGATGCGGTGCGGTTCGCCGCCGCCTGCGGGGCTTTGGCGACGACCGGCCCCGGCGGCGCCGATTCCGCCCCGACCCTCGAGGCGGTCGAGCGCTTGATGGGCGGTGGCGGATAGGCGGAGCGCGACCGCGAGGGGCCGGGTTAAGGCGATGGAAAGGTTAAAGGCGCTTAATGGCCGCATGGACTTTTTGGCGACGATCCGCTAAGCGGATGGGGACGAGTTAGGAAGCGATGCCGTTGAATTCTTGGGGAAAGCGACTTTTCGCGCTGAGCCTGACCGTCGCCGCGGGGGCGCTCGCCACAGCGTGCGAGGACGACCTCGATGCGGGGTCCGGCCGCTCGTTGCGCCCGATCCCGAACGAGACGCTGGCGCTGATGGACAAGATCGGCACGACCGAATCCGCGCCGGTCCTCATCCGCACCTACAAGCAGGAAGCCGAGCTCGAAATCTGGAAGATGAAGTCGGACGGCCAGTACGCGCTGCTGAAGAGCTATCCGATGTGCCGCTGGTCGGGCCAGCTCGGCCCAAAGACCCGCGAGGGCGACCGGCAGGTGCCCGAGGGCTTCTACACGATCGCACCCGGGCAGATGAACCCGAACTCGCACTATTACCTCTCCTTCAACGTCGGCTATCCCAACGCCTACGACCGCGCCCTGGGGCGCACCGGCGGCGCCATCATGGTGCACGGCGTCTGTTCGTCGGCGGGCTGCTTCTCGATGACCGACGCGCAGATCGGCGAGATCTACGCGATCGCGCGCGAGGCGTTCAATGGCGGCCAACGCGCGATCCAGATGCAGTCCTTCCCCTTCCGGATGACCGCCGAGAACCTCGCCAAGCACCGGCTCGACCCCAACATGGCGTTCTGGAAAGAGCTGAAGACCGGCGCCGACCACTTCGAGGTGACGAAGGCCGAGCCTTCGGTGATGGTGTGCGGCAAGCACTACGTCTTCGGCGCCAGCGCGGACGGCGAGGTCGAGGCGACCCAGCCGTGCCCGACGCTGCAACGCGACGATCAGGTCGAGGCCGACGTGGCGGCCAAGGAATCGAGCGACGAGACGGCGGTGGCCGCGCTGGTGGCGCAGGGCGTCAAGCCGGTGCGCGTCGTCTACCAGGACGGCGGGCAGAACGCCGCCTTCGCCGGCCACGAAAACGACGTCAGCGATCCCGAAGCGCTGGCGAGCGGGCCGGTCGAGATCCCGCTCGACGCTTCCGGCAAGCCCGTCCCCGCCGTGGTCAAGGTGGCGAGCGCCGACGCGCCAGCGAAAGCCGCGCCGGCCCCGGCCGCCGCGGCGAACGCGCCGGCCCCGAACTCGGCCGCCGCGGCGCCGGCCTCGCCCTTCGGCTTCGTCGGCAAGGTCGCCGACGGCGGGCAGAGCATGGTCAAGAACTGGTTCGGCGGCCGCGCCGAAAGCCCCGCGATCAAAGTTTTCGAACCGGACCAGCCGATCCCCACCGACGCGCCGCTGCCGCCCCATCGCGCCGCCGCGCTCAGCGTCCCCGGCCCGCAGGCTTCGGCCGCCGACGCGACGTCGACGCGGCAGTAGGGGCGGGACAGGGGGACGCCGCGCCATTTTCGGGCGTGACTCCCTGATTTCAACAGCTTGCGTGACGATTTTCCGCCGCGAGGTTGCGCAGCGGGCGGCGCCAACGAGTCAATATTATAGCGATGATATGTATTATTGACGCGCGCTATAAACTTATATTGTTTGTGAAATAACGGCCATCATCGAACCCGCGCGAACGAATGCGAGGCGTATAGGGAAACGGGCGCTGCGGCGCCGGCGCCGGATACGTCGCCGCTCCGCCCTCAACCCCTGGGATATCCGACCGTCTGCGCGCAGGTGATGAATTTCGCGGCCGGCAGGCGCAGCGTCTGCGCCAGTCGGGCGCGGTCGACCGAGCCTCGAAACACCGTCGCCAGTCCCTCGGAGGCGCAGTAGAGGTAGACGTTCTGGCCGATGAACCCCACGTCGGTGAACGCCCACAGGCGTTTCTCGTCGGCCGAGACGCCCTGCAACCGGTCGCCGTCGGCGACATAGACGAGGTCGAGCGGCGCGGAGCCGACGTAGTCCTGCATGCCGGTCTGGACGCGGATGTCGTCGGGCAGGACCTGCGTCAGCCGATGCGCCCTCGCGTCATAGCTCCAGGCGCCATCGGCGGCGGCGACAAAAATCTCGCTCTCGATGGCGTGGCGCCACGACGGCACGGTGCGGTCGGGGGTGGCCGGGCGATTGACGCCGCAGGCCGTCCACAAGAGGTTCGACAGCGTCTCGATCGGCACCGGCTTGTCGGCGAACTCGCGAGTGGAGCGCCGCCCCCAAACCGCCTGCGCCAGCGGCTTGCCGCCGTCTTTCCAGGGCGGCGGCAGATCGATCGTCTTCAGTTCGGCGGCGGCGACCGGGGCCACCCGCGCGGCGAGGCCGGCGGTCGCCAGGATGCCGAGATTGACGGCGCGTCGAGACAACATGGCGGCGTCTCCTCATCCCTGGCCGGCGGCGCGCAGCACGGCGCGGCGCACCAGCACGGCGAAGATCGGCAGCTTGTGGCGGTTCTTGGCGAGCGGCGTGGCGCCGTCCAGCGCGGCCTCGCCCGCCGCGCGCGCCAGCGTCTCGTCGATCGCCTTGCCCGCCAGCAGAGTCTCGGCGGCGCGCGCCCGGCGCGGAACCGCCGCCGCGGCGCCCAGGACCACGACGGCGCGGCGGCAGCGCTTCTCATCGTCGCGCTCCAGCGCCACCGCGACGTCGGCGATCGGCCAGTCGAACGACAGTTTGTCGCCTTCGCGCAGGTGCGCGGAGGCGGCGCCGGGGGCAGCGGGCGGCAGCAGCACGGCGGTGGCCGCCTCGCCCGGCTTGAGATCGTTCTCGCGCTGCACGTCGATCTCGGGAGCGACGAAGAATTCGTCGAGCCGCGGCCGGCGCGTCTCGCCCTCGGCGTCGACGAGTTCGATGCGGGCGTCGAGCGCGACGAGCGCGGTGGCCGCGGTCGACGGATGCACGACGGCGCAGACCTCGTTGGCGAAGATCGCGTGGTATTGGTTCTCGCCGTGGATGGCGAAGCAGCGCCCGCCGCCGCGGCGCAGGCAGCGCTGCGCGTCGGAGCGGAAATACCAGCAGCGCGGACGTTGCAGGATATTGCCTCCCAACGTCGCGACAGCGCGGATCTGCGGGCTGGCCGACCCGGCGAGCGCCTCGGCCAGCGCGGTATAGCGCTGGCGCACCCGTGGGTCCGCAGCCGCCTGTTCGAGGGTCGCCATGGCGCCGATCCGCAAGCCGCCGGCGCCGTCCTCGGCGATGGCGTCGAGGCCGGGCACGGCGCGCAGGTTGACGATCCGGCGCGGCGCCAGCAGGCCCTCCTTCATCAGATCGATGAGATCGATCCCCCCCGCCTTCAGGACGTCCGCCGGGCGCGCGGCGTCGCCGTGCGTCGCCAGCATCGCCTCGGCGACGGTCGTCGACGCCGCGCCGGCCGCTTCGGCGACGGTGCGCGCGCTCATCCACTCGAAGCGGTTCATCGCCATCAGGTCCTCCTCGCCGCCAGGGCGGCCAGGGTCGCGGCGCGGTTCATCGGCAGCGCGCGCAGCCGCACGCCGATCGCGTTGTAGATCGCGTTGGCGATCGCCGGCGCGGTGGGAATGGTCGCCGGCTCGGCGACGCCGTAGGCGTCGGTCGCGCTGAATCCTTGATAATTCTCGATCAGCAGCACGTCGATCTCAGGCGCCTCGTGGACGCCGGGCATCTTGTAACGATCGAGATCCGCGTTGACGACGCGGCCGGTCTGGCGGTCGAGGATGCGCTCCTCCATCAGGGCGTAGCCCAGGCCCTGCATGACGCCGCCGTGCACCTGGCTTTCGATCTGCTTTGGGTTGATCGGGCGGCCGCAATCGTGCGCGGCGACCACGCGCTCGACGCGCACGAGCCCGGTCTCCGTGTCCACTGTCACGGCGGCGAATTGCACGCCGCCGATGTCGTTCAGCGCGGCGGCGCTGTCGCCCGCCCGCGAACGGAAGCCCGCATAGTCGTCGGCGCGCGAAGCGATCGCAACGAACTGTTCGGTGCGCATCTTCGCCGCCGCCTCGCGGAACGCCATCGCGCGTTTAGGGTCGCTGCGCGAGACGATGCGGCCGCCGCGCGCCTCCAAGTCGTCGGCCTCCACGCCGAGGATCGGCGCGGCGAGCGCGCACAAGTGCCGGCGAACCTTGCAGGCGGCGTTGCGCGCCGGCGGCGTGATCGAGGCCGTCGCGCGACTGCCGCCCGAGCCGGGGCCTTCAGGGAAATCGGTGTCGCCGATGCGCACCCTCACGTCTTGTGCGCGCAGGCCGAGTTCCTCGGCGACCACCTGCGCGAGAACTGTGCCGGTCCCGGTGCCGATGTCCTGCACGCTGGAGCGAACCTCCACCGAGCCGTCGCGCAGCACGCGCACCTCGCAGGCGGAATTGATCTGCACATTCGCGCCCCACAGCGACTGCGCCATGCCGAGCCCGGTCTTGATCGGCCCTTTGTCGGCGCCGGGCGCATGCCGTCGGCTCCAGCCGATGCGCTCCGCGCCGATGCGCCGTTCCTCGCGGCGCGCCGGGCTGGCGTCGATCCGGTCGCGCAGCGCGATCGGGTCCATGGCGAGCTTTTCGGCCAATTCGTCGATCGCCTGCTCCAGGGCGAACGCCCCCGGCACCGCCCCCGGCGCGCGCATGGCGCAGCCGGGTCCCGAATTGATGAGGACGTCGTAGTGAGAGTCTTCGTAGTTGGCGCACGTGTACAGACGCGAGGCGACATTGCCGACCCCGGCGCCGAGCGCTATGCCGGCGCTGCCATAGGACAGAAGCGAAATCGCGCTGAGGCTTCCGTCGCGCCGCGCGCCGATGCGCAGGCGTTGCCATGTGGCCGGCCGGTAGCCGGAATCGACCTGCTCCTCCTGGCGGTCTAGCACCAGGCGGACCGGCGCGCCGGCCTTGCGCGACAGCGCCGCCGCGGCGAGACCGTAGTAGCCGAGCGTGGCCTTCGAGCCGAACCCGCCGCCCATCGCGTCGACGACGACCCGCACCCGATTGAGCGGCAGGCCGAAGACGCGCGCCAATTCCTCGCGCACGCCGGCGGTGAACTGCGTGGAAATGTAGACGGTCAACCCGTCCGCCCGCCAGTCGGCGACGACGCCGTGCGGCTCCATGCAGCAATGGGACTGCGCTTGGGTCCGATACTCGCCCTCGACGACGACGTCCGCCGCCGCGAAGCCCGCCTTTGCGTCGCCCCGCGTCTCTGCGGCCGGGCCGCGGACATTGCCGACGAGCGGCAAGCCGGCGGTCACCAGGCCGCTGGCGCCGAAGCCGGCCTGCACGTCCAACTTCTCGAACACCACCGGCGCGCCCGCGGCGCGCGCGTCGTCCATGTCGACGACGAAGGGCAGCGGCCGCCAATCGACCTTGATCAGCCGCACGCCTTGCTCAGCCGCCTCCGGAGTGACCGCGGCCACCGCCGCCACCGCCATGCCGGCATAGAGCGCGACCGGCTGTTCGATGCGGCGCGTCGCCTGGACGTCTTCGTCCGCCGAGACCGACGCCGTTCCGCCGCCGTGCGGCCCGAGGATCACGTGCACCGCGCGCACGCCCGGATGGCGCTCGGCCGCGCTGGCGTCGATGGCGGCGATGCGCGCGTGCGGCAGCGGCGCGCGCAGCAGGCGCGCGTGCAGCAGGCGGGGCAGATCGACATCGGCGGTGAAGCGTGCGGCGCCGGTCACTTTCTCGACGCCGTTCCAGCGCCGCGCCGGCTTCCCGATCTGGGCGAGCTCGGCGTTGGGCGCCAGCGGCGGCGCCTCGTCGGCGGGAACCGCGCGCTCGACTTGCGCCAGCGACGCGCCGGCCATGCCGAACGCCAGCGTTTCACGCCGGGGCGAATCTTGCTGTTGCGCAGCCATCAGCCCCTCCCTGCCGCAGCGGCGGCGAGCACGGCCTCGACCACGTGCTGATAGGCGCCGCAGCGGCAAAGGTGGCCGCTGATGGCGGCCTTGACGTCCGCTTCGCTCGGATGCGGGACGCGCTCCAGGAGGGCCGCGCAAGTCAGCGCCAGACCCGGCGTGCAATAGCCGCATTGCAGCGCGTCGTGCGTGATGAAGGCCTCCTGCACCGGATGCAGCGCGCCGTCGCGGGCCAAACCTTCGATGGTGGTGATCGCCCGGTCGCCGACGTCGATGGCGAGGATCGAGCACGAGGCGACCGGCGCGCCATCGATGAGCACGGTGCAGGCCGAACACGCGCCGCGATCGCAGCCGATCTTCGTACCGGTCAAACCGAGCGGGCCGCGCAAGACCTCGGCCAAAGTGGCTCGCGGCTCGACCGCCACCGCCTGCGTCACCCCATTGACCCGCAACGCCAAAGGCGTCGCGTCGGGGCCAACGACCTCAGGGCCGGCGGCATCCCCCGCAGCTTGCGCGATGCTCGTAAAGGCGCTTTCCAGGGCCGCCGTCGCGGCCGCCGCCGCGCCCGTCCCGCTCAGGAACGAACGACGCGACATTCCGCCGCGCAATATCCCCTGATCCACGGAACGACGCATAGGCCACCACCTTCAGCGCGCCCCGCGCCGGCAACGTTCGCGCGCTTCCATATTTAAGTTAGGTTAGACGACATCGGCCCGATCGGCATTGAGACAGGTCAAGCACGCGGCTATTGAAGAGCCGCGAAAACCGACCACCGAATCTTCCTACCCCAGCGCCTTCTCCATCACCACGAACGTCGGCTCCGCATAGCCCGGATGCGCGCCCTCGCGGACCGCCACAAAGCCGCAGGCCTCGAACAGCCGCCGGTTGTCGTCGAGCGCGAGGCGGACGCGCAGGTGGAGGCGGGGCAGGGCGCGGCGGCGCGCTTCCGCCTCGCCCGCCGCGATCAGGGCGCGCGCCGCGCCGCGGCCGCGCCACGCCGGCGCGACCGCGAGGCGGCCGAGATAGAGGCCGCCGTCGCGCTCCGCCCACAGCACCAGGCCGATCAGCCGAGCGCCCGCTTCGAGCGCCGCGCCGCCGCCCTCGGCAAGATGCGCGGCGACGCTCGCAGCGGTTTCGCGCAGCGCCGAGGGCGGCGGGTCGGTTGCGAGGCTTTGCGCGGCGAAGGCTTCGCGGATGAGTTCGGCGGCGGCGGGCGCGTCGGCGGGGCCAAGCGGGCGCATTCGCAGATCGGACATCTCGACTCGCGGGAATTGGGTCGTCCCCGGGAGGAATAGCGCCCGAGGCGTCTTCGCGGAACGCCCTCACCCCAGGAGCTCTCCTGTGAGCGGGAGAGGGGGCGCGAAGCGCGTCCGTCACGGCGCCGCGTCGACGCCCGTCCAATCGAGCACGATCTTGCCGCACTCGCCGCGCCGCATGGTCTCGAAGCCGGTCAGAAACTCGCTCGCCGGCAGGCGGTGGGTGATGACCTTGCGCACGTCGAGGCCGCTCTGCAGCATGGCGATCATCTTGTGCCAGGTCTCGAACATCTCGCGCCCGTAGATGCCCTTGAGGGTGAGCTGCTTGAAGATGACTTTGCTCCAGTCGATCATCGTCGGCTTGGCCGGCAGGCCGAGCAGCGCGACGCGCGCCCCCGTCACCACCGATTCCAGGAGTTGATCGAAGGCGGCCGGCGCGCCGCTCATTTCGAGCGCGACGTCGAAGCCTTCGGTCATCTTCAGGCGGCTCGTCACCTCGCGCAGGTCCTGGCGCGAAACGTCGACGGCGACGACGTCGGCGACGGTGGTCGCCAGCGCCAAGCGGCGCGGGTTGATGTCGGTGATCACCACATGGCGCGCGCCGACATGGCGCGCGACCGCGGCGGCCATGATGCCGATCGGCCCGGCGCCGGTGATCAGCACGTCCTCGCCGACGAGGTCGTAGGTCAGCGCGGTGTGAACGGCGTTGCCGAGGGGATCGAGGATGGCGCCGAGCTCGTCGTCGACATCGTCGGGCAGCGGCACGATGTTGAACGCGGGCACGCGCACGAATTCGGCGAAGGCGCCGGGGATGTTGACGCCGATGCCGCGCGTTTCGGGATCGAGATGATAGCGCCCGCCGCGCGAGGCGCGGCTCCTCATGCCGATCACATGGCCCTCGCCCGAGACGCGCTGGCCGAGCTTCAGGCGCTTGACGTTGGCGCCGAGCTCGACGATCTCGCCGGCGTATTCGTGGCCGATCGTCATCGGCGTCGGGATCGTCTTCTGCGCCCATTCGTCCCAGTTGAAGATGTGGACGTCGGTGCCGCAGATGCCGGTCTTGTGGACCTTCACCAGCACGTCGTCCGGCCCGATCTGCGGTTTGGGCTCATCGGCGAGCCACAGGCCGGGCTCCGCCTTTTCCTTGACCAGCGCTTTCATGGATCGTGTCTCCGGGGTCAGAGGATGCCGAGCGCCTTGCCGGCGTCGGCGAAGGCGGCGACGGCGAAGTCGACGTCTTGCGTCGTCAGCGCCGCCGACATCTGGGTGCGGATGCGCGCGGCGCCTTTCGGCACGACGGGGAAGAAGAAGCCGGCGACGTAGACGCCGCGCTCGTCGAGCGCGCGCGCGAGGTCCTGGGCGAGGCGCGCCTCGCCGAGCATCACCGGAATGATCGGCGTTTGCCCCGGCAGCACCGAGAAGCCGGCTTTTTCGAGCCCGGCGCGGAAGCGGCGCGCATGGGCTTGCAGAAGCGCGCGCCTATCGTCCGCCGCGATGGCGATTTCGAGCGCCTTCAGCGAGCCGCCGACCACCGGCGGGGCGAGGCTGTTGGAGAAGAGATAGGGGCGCGCGCGCTGGCGCAGCAGATCGACGATCGGCTGCGCCGCGGCGACGAAGCCGCCCATGGCGCCCCCCAAGGTCTTGCCGAAGGTGCCGGTGACGATGTCGACGCGCGCGCCGACGCCGGTCAGATCAGGCGTGCCGCGGCCCTTTTCGCCCAAGTGGCCGGTGGCGTGGCAATCGTCGACCAGCGTCAGCGCGCCGTAGCGCTCGGCGAGAGCGCAGATGTCCGCGAGCTTGGCGACATAGCCATCCATCGAGAACACGCCGTCGGTGGCGATCAGCTTGAAGCGCGCGCCCGCCGCGTCGGCTTCTTTCAGACGGTCCTCCAGCTCGTTCATGTCGGAGTTGGCGTAGCGATAGCGGCGCGCCTTGCTCAGGCGCACACCGTCGATGATCGAGGCGTGGTTGAGGGCGTCGGAGACGATGGCGTCCTCTTCGCCGAGCAGCGGCTCGAAGACACCGCCGTTGGCGTCGAAGCAGGCGGCGAACAGGATGGCGTCGTCCTTGCCCAGATGCCCGGCGATGGCCAGCTCGAGCTCGCGGTGCAGCGTCTGCGCGCCGCAGATGAAGCGCACCGAGGCCATGCCGAAACCGAACTGGTCGAGCGCAGTTTTGGCCGCCGCGACGATCTCGGGATGATCGGCGAGGCCGAGGTAATTGTTGGCGCAGAGGTTGACCATCTCGCGCTCGCCCTGCGGGCCGGCGATGCGGATGCGCCCGCCCTGGGGGCCGGCGATCAGCCGCTCGCGCTTCAAAAGGCCGGCGGCGTCGATCTCGGCGAGAACCGACCGTAAATGGCTCAAGAAGGCCTCGGACATCAGAAACTCCCCGACGGCGCTTCGCGGCGGCAGAGGCGCCGCTTGGCGCGAAGAGTCGCGTCATACCAGGAATCGGCGACGCTTTCCGAGGTCCGGGAAGCGAAAATTGTTTTGGCCGTGGTGCCGGTCGCCGCCCCTCAGCTCCGCGCGATGATCTCGCGCAGGAACGCGACGTGCCGGTCGAAGGCGGCGCGCCCCGAGGGGCTCGCCTTGACGGTGGTGCGCGGCCGGCGCGCGACGAAGGCCTTGGCGACCTCGACGTAGCCGGCTCTGGCGAGATGATCGATATGGGCGCCGAGGTTGCCGTCGGTCGCGCCGGTCAGCGTCTTCAGATGCGCGAAATCGAGCCCCTCGTCGCTCGCACTCAGCGCCGTCAGGGCGGCCATGATGCGCAGGCGGACCGGTTGGTGGATCGTTTCGTCGGGCGCGCTCATCGTTCAGGCCCGCCGCATCCACAGGCCGCACAGGACGAAGCCGCCGCCGTTGACGACGGCGAGCCACAGATTGAACCATTCGCCCGACCAGAAATATCCCGCGACGATCAGCGCGCTGAGGCCGAGGCCGAGCGCGGCGAAGGCGGCGCCGAACCACAGGCCGGCGAGCGCGTAGCCGAACAGGAACAGGGTCGGCCAGAAGGCGTCGAGTTCGCGCGGCCCGAACCGGCCGATCGCCTCGCTCCAGACGAAGCCGAAGACGAAAAAGAGCGCGAAGGCGCCGAGAAAGCGTGAGGGAAATCGCGCTCCAGGCGACGACCGCCGGCGCAGCATCGCGAAGGTCGCCGCGGCGCCGAGCGCATCCGCCGCCAGCCAGCCCACGCCCGACCAGCGCGGCGCCGCCAGACAAGAAAGATTGCCGGCGACGACGATCGCGCCCCACAGCATCAGGATAGCGCTCGACTGGCGATAGATTCGCGATTGCTTGACGCGGGCGACGATCGCCTCGACGTCCGCGAGCATCGCGCCGGCTTCGTTGGGGCTGATGGTCATGGGCGCGCCTTCCCTCGTCTCAACCGCCGGCTTGCCCGGCCGACGCCGGCAGAAGTCCCAGCCGGCGGCAGAGGAAGAACATCCGCCGCCCCTGGGTCACGCTGACGGCGATCATCAGGCCGAGGCTGATCCCGCCCACGATCGAGCGCAGCGCCATCGCCTGCGTCAAAGGCAGGGTCCATGCCAGCCAGAAGAAGATGACGGCCTTGGCGAAGAAATAGGTCGCCCAGAACAGCGTGAAGATCTGGAAAAAGCGCCGGACGTCGGAGCTCTTCGGAAACGGCTTGCCCACGCGTTGCTCGGCGACCTCCTGGATGAGCGGCTTGGCGCCGAACGCGCCGACGACGAAGGCCGCCCCCGTCGCGGCGTTGGTGACGACCGCTTCGTAACTGAGCATGAACGGCTGCGCCGAGAAGAGGTCGATCGCGCCGAAGGTGAGCGTCAGGCCGCTGGTCAGAAGATAGAGCCGAGTGAAGGCGAGACGCCGCAGCCGGCGCCAGACGGCGTCGGCTGCGATGACGAGGATCGAGCCGACGATCGCCGCCTTCACGCCGAGGGTCAGCGCGAGAATGAAGAACGCGACGAGCGGGCCGAATTCGAGAACGACGAACCGCGCGAGGGCGGAGAGCCTGGCCATTGTCCGATTCTTTCCCTTCACGGCCTATCGCGTCGCCGCCTCGCGGATCGCGACGAGCGCCTCGGGCGCGTGGACCACCCCCATGTGGTCGAGGCCGGGCAGCAGCGTCACGCTGAGGCCGAGCGGCGCGACGACGCTGCGGTAGGCGGCGGCGTCCATCAGTTCGTCCTTTTCGCCGGCGATCAATTCGATCCGGCCCGCCGCCGCCTGCAAGGCGCCCTTCCAGTCGCTCGGCGGCCCGTAATTGACCATCAGTCGGAAGGAATAGCGCGAGATCGCGAACATCGCCGCGTCGGGCGGGCTGGCGAAGGCGATCGCGGGGAGCGATTGCGGCCAGTCGATTCCCATTCGTTGCAGAATCATGATCGCGACGATGCGGGGAATATCGGGCGCCGCCCAGCGGCCCGCCCCCTCGGACGGCCGATTGGTCGGCGCGGCGTAGCCGAGATAGGGCGAGAGCAGCACGAACCTGTCGAACAGCTTGCCGAGCGGCCCGGCGGCGATGCGCAGCGCGAAGCCGCCGCCGGAGGAATGGCCGATCAGCGTCAGCCGCGCCTTCGGATAAGTCTGGCGCAAGAGAGCGACGAGATCGGAAAGATCGTCGTCGAGCTGGCCAAGATAGGCGATGTCGCCGCGCGTTCCCGAGGCGCCGTGGCCGCGCGCGTCGATCGCGATCGCCGCGACGCCGGCTGCGGCCAGCGTTTGGGCGATCGCGTGCATCTCGTCGCAGGAGCCCGACGAGCCGTGCGCGAGGATCGCCAGCCGGTCGGTCGTTCCGTCCGCGGCGGGGTAGAGCCGATAGGCGAGCCACGTGCCGTCGCGCGCCTGAAAGCGGGAAAGCTCGGGCTTGCCCTCCTCGCCGATCGCCATCGCGCCGGCGTGGATCGAGGCGAGCGGCGGCGGCTGGGTCAACGGCGACGCGAGCAGAAGGCCGAGCGCCAGCGCGGCGACGCCGACGAGCGCGAGGAGCACAAGGAGCCAAACGACGAGTTGCGGCAGGCCGGCGAGGGACATCGAGCGCTCCTTGCTCAGATACTCTATGATACAGAGTTATCTGAGCAAGTCAAGCCGCGCCCAACCAGCCTTGTCGAACGCTCGGTCGGGCGTGGCCCCGTGTTCTCTGTTCAAAGCACGATCAAGATCTGTCCGCGGACCCGCAAGCTTGGCGGCTGGCCCGCTTGAAGACAAAATTGGTCACGTCATGAAGAACCGGGAAACGGAACCCGAAAATTGGCGAAAACGCACCAATTAAAGTGCGATGCCCCATGCCAGGATAGATCAACGTTTCGACCCTTCCGCCGACCCCGCGGATACGCCGAGCAAGGTCGATCGTATTCTGCGGGCGCACCGTCGTGTCGTCCGCGCCGGCGATTAGAAGGGCGGGTGGTGATTTTGGGTCCACAAAGGCGTCGGGCCGCACGGAGCCTTCGTCTTTGGCGGACTCGAAGATCGCGCGGCGCCGATCGCCGACATCAGGCGAAAGGTCGTAGGGGCCGGCCAAACCAACCCAGCCCGTTATGTCGCACTGGGGAACCAAGCCGACCGGCGCAAGCCAGCGAGGATCGAGAGCGAGCATGGCCGCCATGTACGCCCCCGCGGAGTGACCGATCAGAATCAGTCGGTTGGGGTCGCCGCCAAAATTGGCGGCGTTGTCCTTCGACCATCGCACTGCCTGAGCGGCGTCTTCGAGAAAAGACGGAAACCGAACCTCCGGATAAATTCGATAATCGGGAATGATCGCGATAACGCCGCGCTCAGCCAGCGCCGCGCCAACAAATCTATAGTCTTCCTTCTTGCCAGAATTCCAACCCCCGCCGTAAAGGAACACCGCGACCGGCGCCCCAAGGGCGCCGTGAACAGGGCGATAGACGTCAACCGTGCGCCGCGCGCCTTCGCCGTAGGCGAAGCTCGAATGCGAGGAATAGTCGCCGAACGCGGCGACGCCATTGACGATCCCCGCCGGGTCTATCGCCAGCGCTCCAAAGAACAGCGCCACCGCCGCGACGGCGCCGCCAGCTCCTCTGACGAGCGCCCCGACATCAATGATCTCAGCAGATCTCGCATGCCGCGCCATATGGGCTTACCCCCTTGCGCCGTCGGCCAAGATAATTTCAACCAAGGCCCCGCGGCTCCAGGAGGCGGAAACGCGGGGGCGAAACCGTCGCGGCAGCCGTGCAATCCCTAATTTTTTCCACAGCCAGCCAATGCTATGCCAAACACGAATACAAAAACGATCGCGACGACGAAGAAAAGCAATATGAGCCGCGCGAACACCCGGTATCCAACCTTCCGCTTCTCGGTTTGTTCCGGCGTCATTTCCGTCACATCTTTCTGTTGGAATGGGCTTCGCCAATGCAGACGTCGCCTTGACCTAGGGCCGCCCGCACCTCTTGAACGCGAGACCACTGATCGCCGAGCGACAATGCGGCCTCGACGCTGAATTGGCGCGCGCCTTCGAGTGTGAAGCAAGGGTACGCCGCGCCATCATGATCGAAGTGCATCATCCAGCTGCCGGCGGAGCAGCTCTCATAATTTGGGATGCCGAGCAGCTTCTGGATCAGCGGCACGCCTCGACTCCCGCGCAACTCGGGCAGATCGAGCAGCACCTCGATGCCGCGCCGTTGTAATCGACGGGCCTGGACGATCAGTCCGCGAGCGAAAACGGACGAAAGCGGAGTATCCACGTCATCCAGCCGCCCGACGCGAAGCTTTCGGCCGACCCTGATCGTCGAAATGCGAAATCTCTGCTGCAAATCGTGAACTTCGTCGAACAGCGAGAGATCGTCGTCCGCGACGACGACGAGCAAGCGCCCGGGCAGGCCGCGGGCATTCAGCGCCGCCAGATTTTCTTCGACGCGCTCGAACGAGCGAGCGCCACGCCTTTCGTTTTGGCGTTGGCGCGTTCCCCAGATCGGTAGGACGAATGCGAGGGTCGATCGATATCGCTCGGCCATATCGAGAAACCTTGCAACCGAGGCGTTCGTCGAGACGCGGACCAATTTGCCGGCGTCGAGCAGGACCTCGAGGCCATCCTCGATGCCGGCGGTCGCCAAGGGTTCGCCTCCTGTGATCAACACGAACGGGACCTTGGAGCGCGCGACCTTCTCGAACGTCTCGGCTTTGATCGCGGCGGATGCGGCCGCGCGCCCGGCGCCCGAATGCGAATAACAATTGGCGCAGGCGAAGGGGCAATAGTCGGACGCCGCGAGCGTCACGATCAAAGGGCATTCGAGGCGGAGCGGCGACCCGTACTCGGTGTCGAGGATTGCGCGTCCGACGATCTCGGCGATGCTCCTGACGACGGCCTCGTCGACGTGCTGCGGCAGCGGCATCCCCACGCGCGCGGCGATCCATCGCGCCCACCCGAACGCAGCGCCCACGGTTTCGATTTGGGCCTCCCCCAGATCGGGGAGCGCGGAGCGAAGCAGCGCGTTTGTCGTTTGGCGAAGAAGTCTCACCGACCATGCCCCCCGACTAAAGCGCGAAGATCGCGGAGACGGCTTCGCTGGCGCCCCAAACACAACCGCCCGCCACCAGCACGATGAGCGCGCCGAGGTAACCGAGCGCGGCGAACGGCGTATTGTGGACGTCGAAGATAAAGCCGATCGCCGTCAGCCCCGCGCCGCCGGCCCACACCAACAGGCGCACGATTGGCGAAAGAAGCAACGCCGCCCACAGCCAAATCGTGGTCATGAAGGTCGTGATGGCGGAGGCGTAGATGAGACGCTGCTGCCCCACGGGCAGCAGATCGGGGGAGGAGGGGGCGTAGAGATCGAGATAGGGCTGGCGAACGACCCGGGTCAAATCGCGTAGCACGGCCCCGGCAAGCGAATCTCCGCCCAGCATGGACGTGTCATGATTCAAGATGGAAATATAGTATATCACAAATATCCCCAATCCTATGGCGGATACAAATATCGCGGCGGTTATCAAGAAATCGGCAATAACGATAATTCCTATGTTGACGCCTTTCCTATATAACCTCAACATTATACGTGTACAATATAAAGACGAATAATCTCCGAGAATATTCACCGACCCGCCGAAGAGAAACAAGCTTATCCACACGCCCGCGTTGAATTGAACCGTCGCTCCGAGCACGGTTCTGGCGAGGATAAGCAGCATGCCGAGGAAAACCACCGACGCGACCGTCGCTCGAACGAAGCAGAAGGCCGAGAAGTGTTCCCGGCCAAACATCGCCTCGAAAAGATGATTGAGCGCTTCGGCCGTGTTCACCCGGATCCCGCCCGGCCGCGGCAAGAGCCACTGCGTCGCCAGCGCCCGCATTCGGGGACTGATGTCGGCTTCAGCCGCCCTAAACAACAATAGAATCATCAGCGCCACGCCAATTGTCGCGGCGAAAGGCGCCGACGGCGATTTCAGGCCGAAGATCCAAACGATCGCCAACACCGCAAGACCCGAAATCGTCAGAAAGGCGCCGATCGGCCGCGGGCGCTTGACGGGAGCGGCCGAAGGCGCCGGCGCCGCGACGCTCGCGGGCGGATTGCTGACCGTCGAAGCCAATTCGGCGGGCTCGGCTCCCGTCATTGCGCGGATTTGCAAAACCAGGCGGCGCCAATCCTCCGCCTGCGCGTCGCCGCTCCAACCCGTGAAGTCCTCGGCCTGAACCAATTTGAACGCGAACGGAATTTTCACCGGCTCGATCAAGATCGGCAACAGGATTTCCCGTTCCATGGCGTAGGTGGCTTCGGTGCGCACCCATTTCGACGTGATCGAATTCGACGACCAGAGCACGATGGCGCAACTCGCGTCGCGGAGCATCTCCTCGATGACGTCCTGGTAGTCGCGTCCGACGGGGATGTCGCGATCCCAGCTGACGGAAATTGCTTCCGCCTTCAACGCCTCGGCGATTCGGCGCGCCGCCTCTCGATCCTCGCGGGAGTAGCTCAGGAATACAGCGCCGCCCACTGGATGAACTCCGCGAGAGATTCAAGCGACCCCAACCTCCAGGGTCGTCGAAACGGTCGGCGCCGCCGGGCAAGGCCCGCGCACGACGCGGCGCCTTCGCTCTTGGCGACCGCTATCGCCCTATGGAACGCGGCGTCGCCTCGCCAAGAGGATCATTGTTGGCGCATTTTGGCAATGCCCAATGTCACGATGTGCAGGCCCAGCGTCACTGCACAGGGATTACGCGGATTACGGGCGGATTACGGGGACATGATGCGAATCGCCCAATTCGGCCCGCGGTCGGCGCCCGCCTCGGCGCGACCAGGAAATGCGCCGCGCCCGCGCCAAACTCTCCCTATCTCACCGCGCTCCAGTCGATCGCGTGCGCGTAATAGCCCAGGCTTCCGCCCTCGTCCGGAATCCACGCGCCGCGATGGGAGCGAAAACCCTTCGCGGTCGTCGTGCTGAGCGCGTTGAATCCCCCGGCCTGGGTCTCCTGGGGTCCGTCGCGGTCCAGTTCGGCGAGCGTCTTGTCGCTGGGGCGAACGACGGCCACGTGGCCGGATCGATGCGAATCGGGATTCTCGAAGGCTTCCAAGACCAGCTCGCCGCGGTTCGCCGCCTGCTGCGCTTCGAGATAGCCGGGTAGGGTCCGCCAGCCCTGGCCGGAGCCGCTCATCGCCAGCCAGCTCATCTGGGCGTTCGCCAGCAATTCCTGTTCATGATCGGGCGGTCGCAACACGTAAACGCCGAGCCGCGCGGCGACGGCGGCGGCGAAGGCGCTGCAATGGGTCTTTTCCTCCCGCCCGTCGGGCCGGCCCGCGTCCTCTTCGCCGGTGTCCCAGGCGATGTGATGACCGGCGATCCACAGATGGTCCACGCCCGTCGAATTCAGGAACGCCGCTAGACGCCGACCGTCGGGCGTTATCGGCCCGCAGCAGGGCTGAGCCAGCGCTGGGCCGGCCGAAACGACCAGCGCCCACAGGCCGATGATCGCGGCATACGAGCGAAGCGCTCGAGGCGACGGCTTGGCGCCGATCATGGATGACCCTCACGCGTTCGGGCTCAGCCGCGTCCGCCGGCGCGCGCCGGATGAACGCCGCTTCCGCAGGCGAGACTGGCGCCTTCGCCGGTCTTGGGCAACGCGAAATCCGCGTGTCGTCACCTCGCCTGATTGCCGCTGATCCGCAGTTGCGGCGGCGCGCTGCCGCCGCGCGCGAGATCCGCCGTGGCCGGTTGGTCGAAATTCATGCCGACCACCGCGCCTCGGCTCGCGCCGGCGATGACGTTGTCGGCGATCACCGCCGAGCCCGCCCCTTCGGCGATCGAGACGCCGATGCCGATCGGCGCGTCGCGCACGACGTTGCCGGTAACCGTCACGTCGCGCAGCGAGGCGCCCCAGCCGACCAGAATCCCGACCCACGGCGCGCCCTCGATCACATTGGCGCCGACCGTGGCGTCGGCCTCGACCTTGACGCCGCATTCGTAGCCGAATTCGTGGCCGGAATGGTTTTGGCTGGGCCTGAGGTTGCGGATGACGTTGCCCGAGCAGACCGCCGCCCGACCCGCGTGGTCGGCGAAATTGACCATCTGGACGCCGCAGACGGCGCCGTCGATGGAATTGCCTGAGATGACGCAGCCCTCGAAGTCGAATTCGGCCAAGATCGCGGTCTCGCCGAGCTCGGCGCAACTGTTGGCGCTGATGACGACGCCCGCCCCGCCGTTGTTGCGCACGGCCGAGAAGGCGCAGCGGCGGATCGTGTTGTTCGCCACCAGGACGCCGCCGGCGCGGAAGATCGAGACGCCGTTGCCGTATTGGCCGGCGCCCCCGGAAACGTTCCTGATGTCGCTGACGCGGTTGCCGGAGACGCGCGTGCCGTCGTCGCCGCGGATCGAGCGCCAGACCTGGACGCCGTTGTCGCCGCAGCGCTCGACGCGGTTGTCGGCGATGACGAGGCCGGTCGCGTCGACGGAGAAAATGCCGCCGGCGGCGACGTCGCGCACGGCGTTGCGCTCGATCCAGCCGCCGCAACCGCGCAAGCGCAGGCCGACGCCGCCGGCATGTTCGATGACGCAATCGGCGATCGACAGCGCGCCGACATTGGAAAAGTCGATGAGGCCGCGCTCGCCGTCGAGCGAGCCGCCGGCGCCGTCGAACGTCAGGCCCGAGAGGGTGACGCGCGCGGCGTTGTCGGCCGCGACGAGCGGTCCTGGGCCTTCGAGCGCCAGCCGCGTCGCGCCGGGAACACCGACGAGCCGGGCTCCGTCGGGAAGACGCAACGCCGCGGTGCGCAGCGTTCCGGCCGGCATGATAGTGGGACGGCCGGCGCGGGTCGCGGCGTCGATGGCGCGTCGAAGCGAGGCGGTCGCGTCGCCGCCGGCGCTCAATTCCTCGCCGTGGCTGCGAACGATAGGTAGAAGGCCGACGCCCGCCAGGCCGAGCGCCCCGCCCATCATCCCGCGTCGGTTGATCTTCATGGGCGCCCCCTACGGCCACATGGGGACATGATGCGAATGATCTGTTTCCGTTCGCGTCGCGGCGAACGCGCCACCCGTCCCGCCCTTCAGTGCCGGAAGTGCCGCATCCCGGTGAACACCATCGCGACGCCCGCCGCGTCGGCGGCGGCGATCACTTCGGCGTCGCGCATCGAGCCGCCGGGCTGGATGACCGCGCTGGCGCCCGCCTCGACCGCGGCGAGAAGGCCGTCGGCGAAGGGGAAGAAGGCGTCGGAGGCGACGACCGAGCCCTTGGTCAGCGGGCTCGCCAGCCCCGCGGCGCGCGCGGCGTCCTCGGCCTTGCGCGCGGCGATGCGCGAGGAATCGACGCGCGACATCTGGCCCGCGCCGACGCCGACCGTGGCGCCGTCCTTGACGTAGACGATCGCGTTCGACTTGACGTGCTTGCAGACGCGCCAGGCGAAGCGCAGGTCGGCCATTTCGGCCGCGCTTGGGCTCCGCTTGGTGACGATTTTGAGCGCCGCCTCGTCGAGCGCGCCGTTGTCGCGATCCTGCACCAGGAGGCCGCCGGAAACCGAGCGCACGCTCAACGTCGGCGCGCGCGGGTCGGGCAACGCGCCGGCGATCAGCAGGCGCAAGTTCTTCTTGGCCGCGACGATCGCCAGCGCCTCGTCGTCGGCCTCTGGCGCGATGATCACCTCGGTGAAGATCTCCACCATTTTGCGCGCGGCGGCCGCGTCGAGCCGCCGGTTGACGGCGATGACGCCGCCGAAGGCGGAGACGGGATCGCAGGCCAGCGCCTTCTCGTAAGCCTCCACGAGGCTGGCGCCGGTCGCGACGCCGCAAGGGTTGGCGTGCTTGATGATCGCCACGGCGGCTGAAGGCTTGGGATCGAATTCCGCCACCAGCTCGTAGGCGGCGTCGGTGTCGTTGATGTTGTTGTAGGAGAGTTCCTTGCCCTGAACCTGGCGCGCCGTCGCGACGCCGGCGCGCGATTCCGGCCCGACATAGAAGGCGGCGCGCTGATGCGGGTTCTCGCCGTAGCGCAGCGCGCTGACGAGCTTGCCGCCGAAGGCGCGCCATTTGGGCGCGCTCTCACCCGTTTCGCGCGCCAGCCAATTGGAGATCGCCGCGTCGTAAGCGGCCGTGCGCGCGTAGGCCTTCTGCGCCATCTGCCGGCGGAAGCTCAGCCGCGTCGAGCCGTCGTGGGCGCTCAGTTCCTCGAGCAGGCGCGGATAATCCTCGATGTCGACGATCACGGCGACGTCGGCGTGATTCTTCGCCGCCGCGCGAATCATCGCCGGGCCGCCGATGTCGATGTTCTCCACCAGATCCTCGAACGGCGCGGCGCGACGAAGCGCGTCCTCGAAAGGATAGAGGTTGACCACCAGGAGATCGATGGGCGCGATATTGTGCGCGAGCATCGCCGCCAGATGCGAGGGATCGGAGCGAACCGCGAGCAGCCCGCCGTGGACGCGCGGATGCAGCGTCTTCAGCCGCCCGTCCATCATCTCCGGAAATCCGGTGGCCTGCGTGACGTCGACGACCGCGACTCCCGCCTGCGCAAGCGCCGCGGCGGTGCCGCCGGTGGAGACGATCTCGATATGGCGCGCCGCCAGCGCGTGGCCCAGTTCGGTCAATCCGGACTTGTCGGAGACGGAAATCAGCGCGCGGCCGACAGGCGCGAGACGATCGATGGCCATTTAGGGGGCTCGCAAGGTTGGAGGCGGGAATGGGCGCGCCTTATCACGGTTTTGCCGCAATCGAAACTGGGCGCGGCGTCACGGCCGCCTTTGCAGCCGCGCGGCGAAGAAGCCGTCGAGGCCGGACTGGCGCGGGGTCGGCCCCTGCAAGTGGCAGGGCAGCGCGCGCAGGTCGCCGGCGGGGCTGACGCATTCCGCGAGGCCGCCGATTTCCGCCGCCTCGATGGGAATGCGCCTGACGTCCGGGTTGCGGCGCATGAGAGCCGCGATCTGGCCCTCGCCCTCCTCGGGCTCGAGCGAACAGGTGCAATAGACGATTCTGCCGCCCGGCCTGGTCAGCGCGACCGCCTTGTCGAGGAGGCGGCTCTGCAATTCGACGAGAGCCGGCAGGTCGCCCTGACGCTTGATCCAGGCGACGTCGGGGTGGCGGCGGATCGTTCCGGTCGCGGTGCAGGGCGCGTCGATGAGCGTCGCGTCGAACGGCGCCGCCTCGAAGCTGAGGGCGTTGCAAACGACGATCTCGGCGTGCAGGCGCAGGCGCTCGAAGTTGGCGGCGAGCCTCTTGAGCCGCTCCGCCGAGCGGTCGACGGCGGTCACGCTGGCGCCGGCCATCGCCAGTTCGGCGCTCTTGCCGCCGGGGGCGGCGCAGAGATCGACGACGCGCATGCCGGCGCCGGCCCCGAGCAAGCGCGCCGGCAAGGCGGCGGCGGCGTCCTGAACCCACCACTCGCCGTCCTTGTAGCCGTCGAGCTCTTCGATCGCCGCGTGGCTGTCCAGGCGGACCGATCCGGTGGGAAGGACGACGCCGCCCAACCGTTGCGCCCAACCCTCGGCGTCGCTCTTGACGCTGACATCGAGCGTCGGCTCGTCGCGATGGGCGCGCGCGATTCGCCGCGCCGTCGCTTCGCCGTAGTTCGCGCGCCAGCGCTGGGCGAGCCAGTGCGGCGCGTCGTCGTCGAGCGGATCGGAACCGGCGAGAATCTCTTCCCTGGCGCGCGCCAGGTTGCGCAGCACCGCGTTGACGAGCGAGGCGAAAGGCGCGGCGCCGGGGTCGAGCCGCGCCGCGCGAACCGCTAGATCCACCGCGGCGTGATCGGGGACGTCGAGAAACAGCAGTTGCGCCGCCGCCGCGATCAGCACCCATTCGAGCGCCCCGGCCTTCCTGGGCAGGCCTTTTTCCAGAAATCGGCCGAGCGCCTTGCGGATCGTGCCCAGCCGCCGAAACGAAACGGTCGCGATCGATCGGGCCAGCGCGCGGTCGCGCGCGTCGAGCCCGGAAAAGCGCCCCTCGGGTTCGCCGGCGCCGGCGCGCTCCTCCAGCGGGCGCGCGAAGGTCAGCACCTCGGCGATCGCCTGCGCGGCGGCCAGGCGCGCGGCCAGGCCCGGCGCCGCATCGGGCGCGGGCGGCGGGCTGCGCGGCCCGCGCGCGCCGAAGCCATTGGGTCTGTTTGGCTGCAATATCCGCCCTTGCCGAATCAGTGGGGCCGTCCCACCTCGAGGCACTATAGCGCGAAACCACCGCGCGCAGCCGAGGCCGACGCAACGGTCTTTTGCGCCCGGCGTCGCCGATGTAGATTGGCGCGGCGGGGATAAGGAGCTATGCCCATGGCGGAGGCGAACGCCGGCCCGGCGGCCGACGCAGGAAGCGAAGAGAGCGCGGCGAACGCGCTCAGACCGGATCTTTCGGACGCGGCCAAACGCGCGCTGGCGGAAGCCGAAGAGCGGCGGGCGCGCGAAACGGCGCGGCGCGCGCGCGAATTGAACGGTCGCGGCGGGCTCGATCCCGTTCGCTATGGCGATTGGGAAATCAAAGGCCTCACGCCCGACTTCTAAAGGATCGACTCAGCGCGTCATCAGCACTTCGGCGCCGATGCTGACGCGATCGAAGAGGTCGATGACGTCCTCGTCGTACATGCGGATGCAGCCGTAGGAGGCCGCCGTGCCGACGGAGGGGCGCATCGCCTTGGTGGTGCCGTGGATGGCGACCTCCTCGCGGTCGAGGGTGATGGCGCGCGCGCCCATCGGATTGTGCGGCGAGCCGCCCGGGATCACGTCGGGCAATTCGGGGTGGTCGCGGCGGACCACGACGGGGGGCGACCAGGCCGGTTCGACGTATTTGCCCTCGACCCGCGCGAAGCCGCTCCATTCCTTGCCGCGCTTGGCGACGGCGACGGGATAGGCGATGGCGGTGCGCGAATCGACGATCAGGAACAATTTGCGCGCGCTCTGGCTGATCACGATCGTTCCCGCCGAATAGGGCGAAGGGAATTCGACGACCTCGCGGGCGGGCGCCACGCCGGCGAACGACAGGAGCAGGGCGCTTACGCAAAACGAGCGACAAAGGATTCTCGAGACTCGCATCTTCCACCGCCTTTGCGCTCAGGCGCCGACTGGGCGCTTAGACAATACTACGGCGGCGGTTCGCGGTCCCCTAAGTCCCAGAAACGAGGTAAACCAAGTCGATGCGCCGCCCCCCGGCAAACGAAAAATTGGACGCCGCGCAGGCCTCGCCCAGCGGATGAAAATCGCCGGCCGGGCGCGATCAACCGGGACCGATATGATTTAGATCAATCCGTCGGGGGTGAACATGTGTCCTCATTTCCTGGATTCTGTTCGCGGTAGTTGCCTGCGATCGATGGTGGCTTTGGGAGGGCCGGATGGACAGTTTTCTCGTTGCTCTGAAGGCGGTAGTCGACGGTCTAGGTGCGACCGTCCTTTTACCGATTGTGATTTTCGTCATCGCGCTCATTCTGGGCGCGAAGCCAGGACGGGCGTTTCGCGCCGGCGTGATGATTGGCGTCGCGTTCATCGGCATCAATCTGATCATCGGCCTGATGTGGACCAGCTTGAGCGATGTGTCTCACGCGATGGTGGTCAACACTGGCATCAAGCGGGATATCGTTGACGTCGGCTGGCCCTCGGCGGCCGCCATTGCGTTCGGCTCTTCGGTCGGTCTGTGGGTCATTCCCGTCGCCATAGCCGTCAACATCGTACTTCTTTTCGCTAAGTTGACCCGGACGCTCAACGTCGACGTCTGGAATTTCTGGCACTTCGCGTTCGTCGGTTCGCTTGTCGTGGCGGCGACCAATTCGCTTCCGATGGGAATCTGCGCGGCGGCTGTCATGACGGTCATCGCCCTGTTCTTCGCGGATTGGACGGCCAAAGGCGTCCAGCGGTTCTACGGGATTCCCGGCGTCTCGATCACGACGCTGGCCTCCTCGCCAGTTCTGCTGATCGCCATCGTGGTCAACTGGGTCATCGAGCTCATTCCTGGGCTGCGCGACATCCATCTCGACACGGACACGATCCAGCGGCGCCTCGGCGTCGTGGGCGAGCCGGTGGTGATGGGACTGGTCATCGGTTTGGTGCTCGGCGTGCTGGGTTACTGGAACATAGCCCCCGCAGACATGGTCACCAAAGTGCTGAAGACCGGCATGAGTCTGGCGGCCGTCATGGTGCTTTTGCCCCGCATGGTGAAGATCCTGATGGAAGGCCTCATTCCGGTCGCGGAAGCGGCGCGCGAGTTCATTCAGAAGCGCAGCGGCGGACAGGCCACCGAGGATCAGGGGATCAACATCGGGCTCGACTCCGCGATTCTGATCGGGCACCCGGCGGCGATCTCCAGCGCGCTCCTCCTGGTGCCGATTGCGATCCTGCTGTCGGTTATCCTGCCCGGCAACCGCGTCATCCTGTTCGCCGATCTCGCCGTCATCCCATTCATAGTCGCCCTGACGGCCCCACTTTTGAATGGAAACGTGCTGCGAATGGTGATCGTCGGAACGGTGACGCTCCTCATCGGCTTTTACTTTGCCATGTACCTTGCGCCGCTGTTCACCTCCGCAGCCGTGGCCTCCGGCTTCAAGCTGCCGGAAAACGCCACGATGATCACCAGCATCGCCGACGGGTTCCTCTGGCCGCCCTCTCTTACGGTCGCGCTCGCTAACGTCGCAGGTTACGGAGGCATCGCGTTGCTGTTGCTTGTGACCCTCGTTGCGATTTGGTTCTTCCGGCGCAATGAAGCCGCGTGGGAGCGCCTCGCTGGCAGCGAAGACACAACGGCGGCTGACCAAAGCGTCCCCGTGAGCGGCACGATCAAGATCGCCGGCGACTGACGATGGCGTCGATCTTGAGCCAGTATTTCGATCCGCGGGCGCTATGCCTGCGGATCTCCGCCCGGACGGCTGAAGAGGTCATCGCGCAATTGGCGGACAAGCTCGAGGAGATCGGCGTCGTCAAGCCCAGCTACCGGGCGGCGGCCATCAGCCGGGAAGCCGCCATACCGACCGGTCTGCCGCTCGCGCCGGATTTCGCGGTCGCCGTGCCGCACACCGATCGCGAGCACGTCCTGCGGCCCGGCTTCGCGCTCGGCACGCTGACGGAAGCGGTCCCGTTCCGGAGCATGGAGAATCCGGACGAGGAACTGCCGGTCAGGGTCGTCTTCGCGCTTGCCATCACGGATAAGAACGAACAAATCGATATGCTGCAGGCAGTCGCGGAGCTACTGCAGGATCCTCCAACCATCCGCCGGATCGCGGACGCCAAGTCCGCGTCCGAAATCTTTGCGGCGTTTGCCGTCGAAGCGACTGCTTCGAAAGGATGAGACATGGCTATAACGAAAAGGGTGCTCGTCGCCTGCGGCACTGCGATCGCCACATCCACGGTGGTCGCCGTTGCGATCGAAGAGGCAATGAAGGCTCGCGGCATCAAGATTGAGTGCCGTCAGTGCAAGGCCAGCGAGGTGCCGAGCCTTGTGGGGGACGTCGACCTGGTGGTCTCCACCACGCCCATTCCTAAAAACCTTCCCAAGCCGTCTATCGTGACGCTGGCGTTCCTGACCGGCGTCGGGAAGGCCGATGTTATCGAGAAGATCGCGAAAATTCTGCAGGGTTGAGCGTCGGGCGGCAGTCTGGCGGATTCGCCACGGGCAGGTTCTTTTGTTAGTCGATAGATGGGCCTGTTGAAGGTGCGCCTTCCGTTCCTCCTCTTTGCGGCTACGGGACCGGCGCATGGTTGGCGCATCCGTCATTGCAGACAGCGCGGTGTGAATGGCTGTGCGACGATTGGCGACGACACTGGCCTCCGACGGCCGGTAGAGGGGTTGCGTTCGTTGCGAGGTTTGCGCTGTCGGGTAACTGGGGCAAATTCCCGGGCAGACCACGAAAAACATATCGGAGCGACGTGGCATGGGTAGCGCAACCGATTGATATTGTTCACTCTCGCAATTGCGAGAAGAAAATGCTGCAATTGCTTGCCCGGAAATCTGCCCCGGTTACCGCTGTCGGCCTGTAAGTCTTTGATACGAATTGAAACTATCTATGCGTTTGGAAGCTCTTGCAAGTGTCGGGGGAACGTTTTGTTCCCCTGACGCCGGCAAGGGGAGGGGAGGCGCGCCGCCTTCGAGACGTTGGAAAGCCATAGGCCCCGGGAAAGCCATAGGCCCCGAAAGGGAGGGCGATGCGCTCGTTCGGCTGCGTATGGAAACGGAGCGCCCTCTATCGATGATCCGGGTCGATCGGGCGATTGGAACGCCTCTTGAACGGACTTTGATGATTGGCGTTCTGGAGTTCGTCCAGCATCGCAACGGGCTCGCTTTGCCAAGGCCTTGCGGTCCAAGTTGACCGTCAAGGCGTGTCGGTGAGCGCCAAGTCGCCAGTGAAGTCGATCCTTCCGGGGGGCCGCACAATCCGTCCATGACACGTCGGACGGATTTCGAAGGAGACAGAACATGCAAGACACGACAGCACTTTTCGGCCGGAGCGCGGGCGCCTCGAGTCCCGGCATTCCCGCCACGATGCGCGCGGCCGTGTATCGTGGACGGAATGACGTTCGGGTGGAAACGGTGCCCGTCCCCGAGATCGGGAAGGGAGAAATTCTTGTTCGTGTCGCCTCATGCGGCATCTGCGGGACGGATCTCAAGAAGATCCATACGGGCTCTCACTCCGCGCCTCGTATCTTCGGACACGAGATGGCCGGGACGATCGTGGCTGTCGGGGAAGGCGGAGGGGCGTTCTCCGTCGGCGACAGAGTGTTGGCACTTCATCACATTCCCTGCGGGCAGTGCTACTATTGCAGGAAGAAGACTTACGCTCAGTGTGAAACGTACAAGCGAGTGGGCGTAACGGCTGGATTCGAGCCCTCGGGCGGGGGGTTCGCCGAGTACATTCGCGTCATGGATTGGATCGTCGCTCGCGGCGGCGTGATGCGTATCCCCGATGGAGTGCCTTTTGAGCAGGCGGCATTCGTCGAACCGGTGAGCACCTGCCTGAAGGGCGTCAAATTGCTGGATTTGCAGCCAGACGAAACCGTACTGGTGATCGGTCAGGGCCCGATCGGCATCTTGTTGGCGACTTTAGCCAAGCGTTCCGGGGCGAAGATTCTGACCTCTGATATCTTCGCCGAGCGCCATGCCATTGCGAGGAGCCTTGGATTGACCCGCCCCATCGACGCGAAGAACGAAGACGTCGTGGCTTGCGTCAAGGCGGAAAGCGCGGGGCGTGGAGCCGACGCCGTAATCCTCGCGGTCGGCGCCAACGCATTGATCCGGACAGCCATGGATGCGGCGCGTCCTGGCGGCAAGGTCATGCTCTTCGCGCACACGCAACACGGGGAAGCCGTGATTGATCCTGGAGCCATATGTTTGGACGAGAAAACTCTGCTCGGCTCTTACAGTTCATCAGTGGATTTTCAGCCGGAAGCGGCAGACATCGTATTCGAGGGGTACGGCTCCGGTTATGACCTAACGCGGTTGGTGTCGCATCGGTTCGGCCTGGAGCAGGCAGTGGAAGCGATCGACATAGCCTCGAATCCCCAGCCCAATTCGATGAAGATCATGATCGAGCCTGGGACCTGAGGCGCGGATACGGATTTGAAGGGAGACACGGCCTCACTCGATTGGAAAGGAGGGTTCGACGGCTGGAGATTGCATATCGCCGGTGTACAGAGGTGAAGATAGGCCTTTCGCCCTAGTGTTGTTTACTGCGCGGGCAACGTTATGGCTTCTCTCGCAGCCAACGGCTGCTCCAAATGCACTGAGTTTGCAATTATTGCGGCGGGTCGCTTTCACGCGTTATCGATAATTGCCCCGACGGAGGAGGGATAGGGATGACCCTGCAAAGGGGAGCACAAGTGCGAAGATAGTTATTTTGACAGAATAAAGCGAGGTGGGGCAGACAAAATGCCATTCGAGGACAAAAAGAACAATAATGAGATTGGCATTGCGGTGGCTTTCGGCAGAAAGCCGTCGCGCCGCCGCCATCGCGTCGCTTGGATGTATTACGTCGAGGAAATGACCCAGAGCGCAATCGCCGACAGGCTTGGCATCACACGCATCTCTGTGGGGCGGATGCTGTCCGAGGCGCACGCCGCGCATGAAGTTCGTATATCGCTCAGTCGGGATTTGGCTGAACTGACCGAATTAGAAATTGGGCTGCATGAGAAATTCGCCATCCCTGAAGCGATTGTGGCCCCGCTTTCGTCGGCGCGCGCCGATCCTCGCCCGGCGATTGGCGCGGCGACGGGAAATTACATCTCCGATATGTTGCGGCCGAACATGAAGATTGGTCTCGGCTGGGGTCAAACTTTGCTCAGATCGTTGACGTTCCTCCCGGATAGACACGTGCCGGGCCTGTCCGTCGTTTCGTTGCTCGGCGGGATTACACGCGCGCAGCAGGCCAATCCGGCCGAATTCGTACCACAGTTCGCGCGCTTCTTTCTCGCCGATTGCTATCTGCTTGCCGCGCCGGCGTTTGCGGACAGCGCAAAGACGAAGGAAACACTCATCGAGCGGTGCGGATTGTCGGAGATCTACGAGTTCTCCAAATCGCTTGATGTGGTGGTGGTCAGTGTCGGGAACATCGGCTCGAATTCCACCGCAAAACTTCTTGGCAACATATCCGAAGCCGAACTTGCGAGTTTGCGCGCGGCTGGCGCCGTCGGGGATATGTTGTTCAATTTTTTCGATATCGATGGCAAGCTTGTCGATCACTCGTTCAATGAAAGAACAATGTCGATTCCGGTGGAAACGATCTCGGCGGCTCCGGTCCGGGTTTTTGTTTCAGGAGGACTCGATAAGCTTGAGGCGATGATCGGCGCCTTCAAACTCTTTCGGCCGACCGTCCTTATTACCGACGAGTTCACCGCAAGGGCGCTGCTCGAAGACACGCCAAGCAAAGAGACGGCCGCATCGAGATAGGTCATCTTCTTCCCGACACGTGCGATTTGCGGCTGGCGAATATGGGGCAACGCTTTGATATAGTCGTCCGTGAAGGACGCCGCTTACGCGAGAGCGCTCTGATTGAGCGGCGGTTTGGCGGCGGCGATGAGGGTGTCCAGCCATGCGCGCAAACGGGTCGCCAGTCAGGCCAACAATCTACGGAAGATGTGGCCCGCGGTGGCGAGGACCGCTTCGGCGTCTCGCCGCGCCGGCCTCACGCGTCAACGCCAAACCTTGAACGACCGGCTCCCTCCGCGCCGGCGGCCGGGAGCGCGGCCCAAGCGTCAGACTTTCGCGGCCGTCACCGCGCTCGCGCGGACCTGCGCGCGGACGCGCCGTTCGGCTTGCCCAGCGCGTCGATCGAAGCGTGAAATTCGACGATGCGCGGCGCGATCTGCGCGCGAAAGCGCGAGCCGTTGAAGACGCCGTAGTGGCCGACGCTCTGTTGCAGATAGTGCGTCTTCATCGCCGCCGGGATGTTGACGCACAGGTCCTGCGCCGCCTCGGTCTGGCCGACGCCGGAAATGTCGTCCTTCTCGCCCTCGACCGTCATCAGGCCGCAGCGGCGGATGGCGCTCAAGTCGACCCTTTCGCCGCGATGCGTCATTTCGCCTTTCGGCAGGCTGTGGCGCACGAAGACGGTCTCGATCGTCTGCATGTAGTATTCCGCCGTCAGGTCCATCACCGCCAGATATTCGTCGTAGAATTCGCGGTGCTTCTCCGCCGAATCGCCGTCGCCGGAGACGAGATGGTTGAACATCTCGAGATGCGCGTTGACGTGCCGGTCCAGGTTCATCGCCATGAAGCCGGAGAGCTGGAGATAGCCGGGATAAACCTTGCGCCCGAAGCCGGGATAGGGGAACGGCACGGTCTGCAGGCAATTGGCGCGGAACCATTCGACGCCGCGCTTTTCCGCCAACAGGTTGACGGCGGTCGGGCTGCGCCGCGTGTCGATCGGCCCGCCCATCAGGGTCATCGACGCCGGCGTGCAGGGATGATCGGCGCCGTCCATCAGGGCGACGGCGGCGATCAGCGGGACGGCGGGCTGGCAAACGCCCAGCGTGTGCACGCCCGGGCCGAGATGCTCGAGGATTTCCTTGAGATGGTCGATGTAGTCGTCGAGGTCGAAACGGCCCACGGCCAGCGGCGCCATGCGCGCGTCGTTCCAATCGGTGATGTAGATGCGATGGGTGGGCAGGAACGCCTCGACCGTGCCGCGCAGCAGCGTCGCGTAATGCCCGGACATCGGCGCGACGATCAGCAGTTTCGGCTGCGTGTCGTGGCCCGGAAGCGTCGGGCGGACGAAATGAAGCAGATTGCAGAAGGGCCGCGTCCAGACGATCTCCTCCAGCACTTCGTGGTCGACGCCGCCCACCTTGACGCTGTCGAGGCCGAAGACCGGCTTGCCGTAGCGGCGCGTCATGCGCTCGAACAGCTCGGCCCCGGCGGCGATGTTCTTGCCGAACGTGGTGGCCGACAACGGATTGAAAGGATTGCGGAAAACGAAATGCGTCGCGTCGGAAACGGCCCGCGCCGGCGCCAGCGCCGCGTGGGCCATTTCGTAAAGCTGATAGGAGTAGCCCCTGAGCATCGTCGTCCCCCGCCTGACGCTTGGCGCGCCCACTGAAATGTTAGCGATTCAGCATAACCTAATGTTCGCATGGAAACGAATCAATGTCACAAAAAGGATAAGTGTGCGTTTTCGACAAGCCGATCGGCCGATCGGGCCTGCTCACTCGCCCATTTGCAACAGCGAACCGGCTTTTCGGGCGCTGTTGAGCAGCGCCAGAAAGGCCGCGCCGCCCGCCACGATCAGGGCGAGGTTGATCGCGAAGGCCTCGGCCATCAGATCGGCGCGGAACACATGGGCGACGATCGCCGCCCTGAGGCCCTCGAAGACGTAGGTCGGCGGCAGGCACCAGGCCACGATTTGCAGCCAATGCGGCAAGGTCGAGACGGGATAGTAGACGCAGGCGAACGGCAAGACGAAAAACAGGATCGACCAGGCCAGCCCTTCGGCCCCCATGCCGTTGAGCAGCACCAGCCCGGCGATGGCGAGCCCCAGCGCCCAGCTCGTCAGCACCAGATTGACGAAGAACGCGACGAGCACGAAGCCGAGGCCCCACAGGTTGAAGCCGAAGAACCACTGGGCGAGCAGCGTCACCGGGACGAGGCCGATCGCCAGGCGGACGATGCTCATCGTCATCAGCGCGGCGACGAATTCGAGCGGGCGCAGCGGGCTCATCAGGAGGTTGGCGATGTTGCGCGACCACATCTCCTCGAGGAACGACATGGAGAATCCGAGCTGGCTGCGGAACAAGGTGTCCCACAGCAGCAGCGAACCGATCAGCGTGCCGCCGGCGACGGCCATCGGGCCGCTCACGCCCGAGGCCCCGGCCTGGGCGCGGATATAGGTCTGCAGGAACCCCCAGGTCATCATCTGCACCGCCGGCCAGTAGACGAGCTCGGCCAGGCGCGGCCAGGACGAGCGCAAGAGATAGAGGTAGCGCGCGATCATCGCGCCGACGCGCGCCGGGGAAAAGCCGGAGAGGGTCGCCGCGCCGAGGCTCATGCCCAGGGCTCCGGATCGCGGCGGCGCGCGACGTCGAGGAACACCTCTTCGAGATTGGCGCGGCCGTAACGCGCGACGAGGTCCCTCGGCGAACCGTCGTCGACGATGCGGCCCTGCTTGAGCATGACGACCCGGTCGCACAGCCGCTCGACCTCGCCCATGTTGTGCGAGGCCAAGAGGATCGTCGCGCCGCGCGCGCGCCGGAACGCTTCGAGCCGAGCGCGAACCCAGTCCGCGGTGTCGGGGTCGAGCGAGGCGGTCGGCTCGTCGAGCAGCAGAACCTCGGGTTCGTTGATCAGCGCCTTGGCCAGCGCGACGCGCGTCTTCTGCCCCGCCGAAAGGCTGCCGGCGGGCCGATCGAGAAAGGGCTCGAGGGCGAGGCTGCGCGCGAGCTCGTCGATGCGCGCGTTCAGATTCTCGACGCCATAGAGGCGGCCGAACACCCACAGGTTCTGGCGCACGGTGAGGCGATGCGGCATGTCGACGTAGGGACTCTCGAAATTCATGCGCCCGAGAACGCGGTAGCGGTCGCTCGCCATGTCGACCCCGAGCACGCTGACCGCGCCCGAGGTCGGCACGATGAGCCCCATGATCATGCCGATCGTCGTGGTCTTGCCGGCGCCGTTGCCGCCGAGCAGGCCGGTGACCGAGCCTTTCTCGATGGCGAACGAGATCGCGTCGACCGCGGTCGTCGCGCCGAAGCGTTTGGCGAGCGCGCGCGCGTCGATGGCGGCGGGGGCAGGGGACAATGGCAGCGGGCTCGCAAGGGGTCTGGCCGCTGGGTTCTAGCCGCCGCGCGCCGCAATGTCACCGCGGGGGGGCGCTTCGGCGCGCCGGCTGGGCGCGCCCGATTGACTCGCGCCCGCCGGATTGCGATGAAGAGGCCCGAGCGGAATCGTGCTTGCCGCCGCGATCGGCGATGTGGGAAAACGCCGCATCGACCGTCGCTTAAGAACGGGCCGAACGAGCGACGCGGGTGTAGCTCAATGGTAGAGCAGCAGCCTTCCAAGCTGAATACGAGGGTTCGATTCCCTTCACCCGCTCCAACACTTAGCTGAATAGCCCGGCGTTTTAGCACGGATTTGGCGCGGAATCGCCAACGAAAAAGGGCGCCCCGCTTCCGAGGCGCCCTTCGGCTTGGAACTGCCGCGCGATCAACAATATCATCGAGGCCGCTTTCGGATGGATGTGAGTCAGAGCCCAAGTGGGACCCCTTCCCACAACGGCGCAACGCATTGAAATCGAGCACGAATTTGTTTCGACAGCGGGGTCCCGATCGGCGCGGTTCGGGACCCCGCTGCCGTTCGCATTTTCAATATTGGATGAAAGCGTCAGATGGGACTGTCGAGGGGGTCCCGGTTCGATGCCGCGACATGCGCAACGATGCTTCGAGGCTTCACTTCAACGCCTCGCCGACGTTTTCACTGAGCGCACGGCGCAGAACTTTGCCGATGGGCGACTTGGGCAATTCGTCGCGAAACTCCACGTGGCGTGGGATTTTGTATCCCGTCAGATGCTTCCGGCAATGAGCGATCAGGTCCTGAGCGGTCAGGGCTGGATTCTTCTTGACGACGGCGACCTTGACCGCCTGGCCGGATTGCTGATCCGGCACGCCGAAAGCCGCCGCTTCGAGCACGCCCGGGCACATCGTCATGACGTCTTCGAGTTCGTTGGGGTAGACGTTGAACCCGGAGACGATGATCAGGTCCTTCTTGCGATCGACGATCCGAACAAACCCCGCCTCGTCGATGATGGCGAGATCTCCGGTGCGCAAGAACCCGTCGGCCATCATCACGTTGGCGGTCTCGGCGGGCTGTTTCCAGTAGCCTTTCATGACCTGGGGGCCGCGCACGCAGAGCTCCCCCACCTCGCCGACCGGCAGATCGCGGCCGTCGTCGCTGCGGATCGCGATCTCGGTGGAGGGGATCGGCAAGCCGATGGAGCCGTTGTAGTCGGCGAGGTCGAGCGGGTTCGCCGCCACCGCGGGCGACGTTTCCGTGAGCCCGTAGGCCTCGATCAACGCCTTGCCGGTCACCCGCTTCCACCTCTCCGCCACCGCCTTCTGGACCGCCATTCCGCCTCCCACCGACAGCCGCAACGGCTTGAAATCGAGCTTGGCGAAATCCGGGTTGTTGAGGAGGGAGTTGAACAGGGTGTTCACGCCGGTGATGACCGTGAACGGGCGACGCGCCAATTCCTTCACGAAGCCCGGGATGTCGCGCGGATTGGTGATCAGCACGTTGGTCGCGCCGATCTTCACGAAGATCAGACAGTTCACCGTCAGGGCGAAGATATGGTAGAGCGGCAGCGCGGTGACGATGGTTTCGCGCCCTTCCTCGAGGACAGGCCTGAGCCAGGCATGGGTCTGCTGCAGGTTGGCGACGATCGCGCCGTGGCTGAGCATCGCGCCCTTGGGCGCCCCGGTGGTTCCGCCGGTATATTGCAGGAACGCGAGATCGTCCGGGCCGACGTCGACGCGTTCGAACGGCGCCTTTGCGCCGAGCCGCAAGGCGGCCTTGAAGGAAACCGCGGACGGGAGACGCCATGCGGGCACGAGCTTCTTGACATGCTTGACGACGAAATTGACCACCAGGCCTTTGGGAAAGCCCAGCATGTCGCCGAGCCCGGTGACGATGACGTGCTCGACCTTGGTTGCGGCGATCACCTGCTCCACGACCCAGGCGAAATTCTCCACCACGACGATGGCCTCCGCCCCGGAATCCTCGAGCTGATGCTTCAACTCTCTCGGGGTGTACAGCGGGTTGCAATTCACCACCGTATAGCCGGCCCGCAGAGCGCCAAACAGCGCGATCGGATATTGCAAGACGTTCGGCATCATCAGCGCGATGCGTGCGCCTCTCGGCAGTTTCAGCACGCCTTGCAGATAGGCCGCGAAGTCGCGCGTCAGGCGCTCCATCTCGGAGTAGCTGATCGCGGTTCCCATGTTGACGAACGCGGCGCGCGGCCCGAATTTCGCGGCGCTCATCTCAAATACCGCGCCGATGCTGCGGTAAGCCGCGACATCCACGTCCGCCGGTATCCCTGGCGGATATCTGGCGAGCCAAATCCGCTGCATAGACGTTACCCCCAAAGCATAACGCATACGTTCATTATTTTGTAACATAGCCTCAAAAACGGCGGCGGCGTTGACATGAATCACAATGCGTTGAGGCGGTCGCCATATCCCGCGTGAGCGATTGGGGCGTGCGCATATTGCTCGTTTGCATCGCAGCGCAGCGGGTCGCGAACCGTCGATACGCGGCGAGTGGGAAGGCGTCGCCATGGTGTCGCGTTGCTTGCGCGGCGTAATCGTCGTCGAAGCGATTTTGCTGCTGATCGCAATCGCGGCTCTGCCTCGCGGCGCCTTGACCTTTGCGACCGCGCTGACGGCCTGCGCGGCGCTCGTCATATTGGACTTTTGCGTCGTCGCCGCACTTTACTGGGCTCTGCGGCTCTACGCGGCGACGGCGCCGAGCGAAGGCGCCGGCCGCGGCGCGCATACGTGGCGTTGCGCGTTGACGGAGACGCTGGCGCTGTTCGCGGCCTTCGTGGTCGTTCAACCTTTCGAACGTTGGTGGATGGGCTCCGAGGCGATGGGAAAACTTGCCCCTGGGCGCATCCCTGTCCTGCTGGTTCACGGTTATCTCTGCAATCGCGGCTTATGGTGGTGGCTGCGGCGACGCCTTCGCGCGCGGCGATACGCTGTGGCGACGATCAACCTTGAACCTGCGCTCGCCGACCTCGATCGACTTGCCGAACGATTGGGCGAACGCGTCGACGCGCTGCTCGCCGAGACCGGCGCCGAGAAGGTCATGCTCGTCACCCACAGCATGGGCGGCTTGGCGGCTCGCGCCTACCTTCGCCGGCACGGCGCGACCCGCGTAGCCGGATTGGTGACGCTCGCCGCGCCCCATCATGGCACTGAGATCGCTCGCCTCGCCTTGGGCCGCAACGCTCGCCAGATGCGGCCGAACAGCGAATGGCTGCGAAGCTTGAACGCTCAACCGCCGCCGTCGATCCCGATCGCCAGCATTTGGAGCCGCGACGACGAGATCATAGACCCCCCGGACACCAGCCGGCTCCCCGACGCGCGCGAGACGATCCTCAGTGGAATCGGCCATATGGCGATGGCGTTCTCGCCAACGGTTCTGGCTTGTGTTGACGCCGAACTCCTGCGTCGCTGAAAGGCCCCGCGGCGATCGCCGCCGCCCGATGTCGAACTCGAGCGACGTCGGCGCCGCTCAAAAATGGATGCCGCGCAGCAGTTGGGCGAACGCGAACTGATCGGCCGTGGTCCGCTCCGTTGCTGGCGCCTTGCCGCGGGCCGCGGCGGAATCCGGGAACATCCGGAAACTGGTGTTCATGATGATCTGGCCGACGCGCGGCGCGATCGCATGCACGATCTCGCCGAAGAGGCCGAGGCGCGTGGCAATGCGCGCGGGCCGGCGGACGACGGCGTCAACGACGAATTCCGCGGCCTCGTCAGGGCTGAGCGCCGGCACCTGTTCATAGAACTTCGTCGGGGCGATCATCGCGGTGCGCACGAGCGGCATGTTGATCGTGGTGAACTCCACGCCCCGGTCGAGGAACTCGGAGGCCGCGCAGCGGGTCCAAGCTTCGAGCGCGGCCTTCGATGCGAGATAAGCCGAGAATCTCGGCGCGTTGGTGAGCGTGCCGATCGAGGACATGTTGATCACATGGCCGTTTTGCTTCTTGATCATCCCCGGCAGCACGGCCAGGGTGAGCCGCAGCGCGGCGAAATAGTTGATCTGCATCGTGCGCTCGAAATCATGCAGCCGATCGAACGAGCTTTCGATCCCGCGCCGAATCGACCGGCCCGCATTGTTGATCAGGATGTCGACGCCGCCATGCTCCGCCTCGATCCACTTGACGAGCGCGTCGCACTGGGACGGGTCGGTAATGTCCGCAACTCTGGCGACGAGCGAAAGCCCACGGCGGGCGGCCTCCTGTTGAGCGGCTTCGAGCTTAGCGGGATCGCGCGCCGCAATCACGGTGACGCCGCCGGCCGCAGCAAGCTTCATCGCTGCCGCAAGACCGATGCCCGAAGAGCCGCCGGTGACGAGCACGACGCGGCCGGCGACGCGGCCGCGCAAGGTGCGATCGACAAAAAGATCGGGATCGAGGCGCCGCTCCCAGTAGTCCCACAAACGCCAAGCATAGTCCTCGAGCGCCGGCACGACGATCCCGGCGGGCTTGAGAAGGCGTTCCGCGTCGCGGCAATCGAACCGCGTGGGATAGTTGATGAACGTGAGGATGTCGTCGGGCAGCGCAAGGTCGCGCATGATCGCCTTGCGGATGCGCTGCACCGGGGTGAGCGCCATGAGGCTGCGCACGACGCCGTGCGGAACGAGATTGAGCAGCGCAGCGTTGACGCGGATTGTCATGCTCGGCGCGTGCGCGGCGCGGGCGAAAATATTGAGAATGTCGCCGACGCGACGCGGGTGCGGATCGGTAAGGTGGAAGCAGCAACCGTCCTGCCCCTCCAGGTGGGCGAGATGGTCGAGGGCGCGCGCGACGAAATCGACCGGAACCAAATTGATCCGGCCGCCCTCCAGCCCGATGCTCGGCGCCCAAGGCGGCAGCAGCCGGCGCATCTTTTGGATCAGCTTGAAAAAGTAGTAAGGCCCGTCGATCTTATCCATTTCGCCGTCGCGGGAATCTCCGACCACGATGCCCGGCCGATAAATGCGCCACGGCAGGCCGCACTCGTTGCGAACCACCTTTTCGGATTCGTGCTTGCTGGCGAAATACGGGTGATTCAGATTCTCGGCTTCCTCGAACATGTCCTCGCGGAACACGCCCTCGTAAAGCCCGGCGGCCGCAATCGAACTGACATGGTGAAAGCGCCTGGCGCGGATTTGCTCGGCGAACCGCACCGCATTGCGAGTGCCTTCGACATTGGTGGTCATTTCCATTTCGGGATCGGCGTCGATCGCGTAGATCGCCCCGAGATGGAACACGTGATCGACGGCGCCCTCGAGCGCCTGCAAATCCTCGCCCGCCACGCAAAGCCCAGGCTTGGTCAGGTCGCCGGCGACCGGGATCGCCCGTCGCGCGTCCGTCCCCCAGTAGCGCCGCAGACCTTCCACGCGGTCCGCCGTTGCATTGCGCATGAGAAAGTAGACGGTGGCGTCGGGTCGCGCCAACAGCGTTTTCACCAGCCGCTTGCCGATAAATCCACTGGCGCCGGTGACGAAGTAGATCATATTCGCCGCTCCGGAATCGATGCGTCGCCGCAAACTCTTTGTGCCCAACGCCCGGGCGGAGTTACGATCCCGCCCGATCGCCCGAATGAAACAATACGGTTGTTTTGCTGGCCTTCTTTGACGCTGATCAACGCAATTCAGCGCAAGCAGCCGGATAATATCTTTCGTAAGAACAGAATTTCCAACCAGCGAAAGGAGAAATTAAAATGTCCGGGAAACTTAAGGAATTGGCGCAAGAGAGCGGCGAAAACAGCCAATTGATCGCGGGAATTCGGGATTCGGCGAACCAGATCTGGTTGGCCGGATTGGGGGCCTTCGCCAAGGCGCAAAAGGAAGGAACGAAGTTCTTCAACGGACTCGTCGAGGAAGGCGAGGGGGTTCAGAAGCAGGCCAAGAAGACAGCCGGGGACGCCTACGAGGACGTGAAGGCGAGGGCCTCCAAGTCGTGGGATCAACTGTCCTGGACTCAAATCGAACGCGTATTCGAGGATCGCGTGGCGAAAGTGCTTCACAGCCTCAGCGTTCCCACCCGGAAGGATCTCGACACGCTTTCCCATCGCGTCGCCGAATTGACGGCCGTGACGAAGAAGCTCTCGGAAGCGATGGAGGAGCCAGGGATGCCGCGCAAGGCACGCGTGCATGAGGTAGGCAAGCACGTCTGAAACATGGCGGTGCGAGTGCGGACTGACCGCCGGCGAGCCGCGCCCGACAGAGCGATGTGGTCGAGTTGGGTTGGAACTTGAGCCGGAGAGGGGATAGTGGTGGCGACCCATCCAATTCGAGGGATCGCTCTGGCGGGCGGCGGACCGCTGGGCGCTATTTACGAGATGGGCGCGCTGTTGGCGTTGGGAGAGACGCTGCAAGGTCTCGATCTGACCGATTGCGGCGTCTACGTGGGCGTCAGTTCGGGCAGCTTCCTCGCCGCGGGTTTGGCGAATGGGTTGTCGCCGAAATCGATGCACCGGATGTTCATCGAGAACGACGCTGCCGACGATCCGTTCGAGCCCGGCCTGTTGCTGCGGCCGGCCCTCGGCGAGTATGCGGTCCGGCTTGCCTCGCTTCCCACATTGCTGGCTTCCGCTGCGCGCCAGTATCTGGAGCCGAGCGGGGCGGCCGGTTTTGTCGAGTCTTTCGGTCGCCTCGCGCGGGCGCTTCCCGCTGGCGTCTTCGACAATGCCGGGGTCGGCGACTATCTCGCCCAGTTGCTGTCGGGTCCGACGCGGACCAATGATTTTCGTCAGCTCAAGCACAAGCTGTTCCTGGTGGCGACCGACATCGACACCGGGGCGTCGGTGCCATTTGGCGCTCCCGGCTGGGACGATGTGCCGATTGCGCGCGCGGTTCAGGCGAGCGCGGCCTTGCCCGGACTCTTCCCGCCGGTGGAAATCGGCGGCCGTTTCTACGTCGACGGCGCGTTGACGAAGACTCTCCACGCGTCGGTGGCGCTCCGCGAAGGGGCGAAGCTGCTCATCTGCGTCAATCCGCTTGTGCCTTTCGACGCCCGGCTGGCGGCGGAGCGGACGCGCCGGAAGGAAGTCTCGGTGGTCCAAGGCGGGCTGCCTTCGATCATGTCGCAGACGTTTCGCACGCTCATCCATTCGCGCATGCGCGTTGGGATGGGGCGCTATCGCACGGAATATCCGGACGCCGACGTTTTGCTTTTCGAGCCGGAACGCGACGACGCCGAGATGTTCTTCACCAACGTGTTCAGCTATTCCGACCGACGCCGGCTGTGCGAACACGCCTATCAGAGAACCCGCGAGAATCTGCGCCGTCGCCACGCCGAGCTCAGTGAAGTGCTCGGCCGTCACGGCATTGCCATCGACGACAAAGCGCTGGCTGACGAACATCGAACGCTGTTGGTTCGAGGCCACGGGAAAAATCATCGCCGGCTTGACGCGCTAGCGCAGACCGCCGCCAAGCTCGATCAGACGCTCGATCGTCTCGAACGCCTTTTGACGACGCGCGCGGCCGCGGCGCGGGACCGACAGGCTGGTTGAGGGCGCAGCAATGCCAAAGACGCGCTGGAAGCCATTCCCCTATGCGGATAAGGCCTATGATTACGAGGGGCCGCGCCTGAAGGAGCAGTGGTCGCGATTGCACCACGGCGATTGCGAGCCCTATCCGACGCTGGGCGACCTGAAGACGCTGGTCGAGAGGCATCGGGAATTCGCGCCTTCGGGGTCGCTCGAGCAAGCGACCGCCAAGCTTCAGGACGCTTGGCGCGCCTACCATCGCGGCGATTTCGGCCAGGCCGTCGAACTCGGTCTCGCGGTCGGGCCGCTCGGTTACGGCGTCGCGAACAAGGCGGCCAATATTTACGCCACCTATCTCGAGACCAGCGAATCCGCCAAGCTCGCGCTGTTCCTCGAATCGGCGGAGCGGGCCGAGTCTGTCTTCGCCCGCGACAAGTCCATCGTCAACGCCTGGTATTTCCATGCGCAGGCGCTCGGCCGATACAGCCAGGGGATTTCGGTCCTGAAAGCGCTGGCGGCGGGCCTGGGCGGCAAGGTCAGAGCCAGCCTGGAGCAGGCGATCAGACTTGAACCGCGCCACGCCGACGCGCACATCGCGTTTGGCGCCTATCACGCCGAAATCATCAACAAGGTCGGCGCCATGCTCGGCGGCCTGACTTACGGCGCCAATTCGGATGAGGCGGTCAAACATTATGAAGCCGCGCTCAAGCTCAACCCGCATTCGGCGATCGCCCGCATCGAATACGCCAATGGGCTCGTCATGATGTTCGGCAAGGCCAAGCTGGCGCACGCGACGAGCCTGTGCGAGGAGGCCGCCAAACGTCCGGCCGCCGACGCGATGGAGCGGCTCGACGCCGAGCTGGCGAAATCCGAACTCGAAGATTGATCAAGCGGGAGCCCGCGGACGTTTGGCGGGACCGGGCTTTCGCCCTGCGCGCGTTTGCTGGCGCGGGACGACGGGCTCTGCTGCGCGATCCGGCGCAGGGCCCTCGCCCCATGCGCCCATCAGCACGAAATACAGCAAGCGTTCGAATTCCGGCGCGAACCGCGCGATGATGGCCTCCGGATCGGGCACGAGGGCGGCGTCGGTGACGAGGCCGAAATGAACCTCGCCGTTGAAGGACAGAATCGACACGCCCATCCCGATGTTGCCGGACTGCGGCACCCAGAACATCATCTGTTTCAGTTCGGAGCCCGCGAGATAGAGCGGCTGCTGCGGCCCAGGCACGTTCGTCATCACCGCGGTCGCGCGGCTGAGCAGGAGGTCGAACAGTTTGTCCTGGACGACCTGCGGCCCATAGCCGAGTCCGGCGAACAGTCCCAAGGTCACCGATGGCTCGTAGGACGTCTTCAGCGCCTCCATGCGGCGGCGCACCTCATAGAGGCGCTCGAGCGGGCTCTCGAATCCGACCGGCAATTCGACGGCGATAATTCCGAACCGGTTTCCCAGCTCTTCGCCGCTTCCCGGCGGACGAAGGTTGATGGGCACCAACGCCCTCACTTCGACGCCACGGGTGGCGTCGCCTTTCTCCTCCAAGTATCCCTTGAGGGCCCCGGCGATCGCCGCGAGCAGCATATCGTTCACCGAGCAGCCCAGCGCTCGGCTCACCGCCTTGACCTCAGGCAGAGGAATGGGATCGGCCCAGGCCACCCGCTTGTCGCCGAGCGGCACGCCCTTGAAGCGGGTGGGGGTGTCGGTGGGCATGAACAAGAGATAGGCGAGTTCCCCCGCCACGCCGGAGCCTTGACGAAGGTAGTCGGCCGCGCGGGTTGGATGCGCGACGACGTCGAGCGCGACCTTCAAGGCTTCGTCGGACACGCGCAGTCCACCGCCGACCAGCCGTCCCGCCAGTCCGAAGCTGTCTTCCAAGGCAAAGCCGGCCCGCGTTCCCTTGCGAACGTCGCGCTTGCCCCTCTCCATTGGCGCATCGGGGCGATCGTCGGTCAGCGACAACAGGACTTTGACGAGCGCGATGCCGTCGCCGATGGCGTGATGGATGCGCATCACGACAGCCGCGCCGCCATCATAGTCCTCGACGATTTGGTATTCCCAGAGCGGGTGCGCGCGGTCGAGCGGCCGCCCCGCAAGTTCGGCCACGAAGCGCTGCAACTCGGCTTTGCCGGCTCCTCCGGGAAGGCGAGTTCGCTTGATGTGGTGCGCGATGTCGAAATGCGGGTCGTCGCACCAGTATAAGCCGTCCGTGCGAGTTTCGACTCGCTTTGAGAAGCGGGGATAGCTGAGAATCCGGCTGGCGAGCGTCGCTTCGAGCCGCTTGACGTCCACTGGCGCAGCGAGAATCAGCACGCCGACGATGATCATCAGGTTGGCTGGCCGATCCATGCGCAGCCAGGTGACGTCGACCGAGTCCATGCGTTCGCTGTGCGCCATCGTCCCCGCTCACGAAAACCGAGATCCGTTTCATCATAGTGGTTGCAACGCGCGGGGAAAGTCAAAAGGCGTCCCCCAAGCGGCGTCAGGCGCTATGCGGCCGCTTCCCTGGAAAGGGACGCCGCCCGGACAGGGCGCCGCAACTGCGCGATTGCGCTGCTGGACAATCGGCGGATTTCGGGTGATCTGATGGCGCCCGGGATTCGAACTCGGCGTGTCGGCTCCGCCCCTGGATCGAACACGCGGGCTCGGCGCCTGGGGATGGTTTGTGGTTTGGCGCAGGCAAGCGTTCATGAATGAGCCAGAGGACGTCGTCGAGCGGCTGACGCGCCAACTCGACCGCGTCGCAGCGCTGCGGGAAGCCGCAGTCGATGACCCCAAGCTCGACGCGGCGCGGCTACGGCTGCGCGCCTGGCAGGCCGTGCGGCTCGCGCGCACTCACGCCGACCTGCTGGCGAACCCGCGCATGGGGCTCGCCGCCACTTTCTTTCTCACCGACCTCTACGGCTCCGAGGACCTCACCAAGCTCGACGCGAACGTCAGGCGGGTCGTGCCGACGATGAAGCTGGTGCTGTCCGCCGCCGGCCTCGAGATCGTGGCGGAGGCCATCGAGTTGGAGGCGCTGTCCGAGGAACTCGATTTCGCCGTGGCGAAGGCGCTGGCGGCGAAGGCCAACGGGCTCTCGGCGGCGACCTACGGGGCCGCCTATCGCAAGGCCGACCGGCGCGCCGACCGCGAGCGGCAGATCGATCTCATCGAGAATCTCGGTCAGTCGCTCGATCGCCTCGTCCACAAACCCTTCCTCGGGACCACCTTGTCGCTGATGCGCAAGCCCGCGCAATTGGCCGGCCTCGGCGAACTTCAGGACTTCCTGCAGCGGGGTCACCAGGCGTTCACGAGAATGGGCGACGCCCACGAGTTCCTCGGCTTGGTCGTCGGTCGGGAGCGCAAGCTGCTCGAAGCTCTGTTCGCCGGCGACGACAGCCTGCTCGGCGAGTGACGAGTCGCGGCAAGCGTCAAGGACTGCAAATCAGCAACGTCCTGCGAACCCCGCGCCGGTTCTGTATAAGCGGCTGCGATAGAACGACAGACTGACGACTTGGCGGGGTCCCGATCGACGCTGATCGGGTCGTTGTGGCGAATCGGCGTCGCGACCGATCCCCAATAGGCGTCCAACACTGGCGCGCTGAAAAACCGTCCCGCTCAGATCGTCGCCATGCGGCTCCACAGGCGCGCCGCTTGGGCGCGCGCGGCGGCGGCGATGGCATCGAGGTCGCCGCTCGTCAACGCGCCGTCCTCGACCACCTGCCGGCCGTCGACCACCACGTGGCGCACTTTGCCCTCCTGCCGCACGACGAGGTCGCCCAGCGCGCCGGGCGCGAGCGCCTCGGCGACGGCGCCGAAGCGCTCCGCCGCCAAGACGCCGCCGGCCGCCAGCCGGCCGCCGACGCCGGCGTCGCCGTGCCGTTCGGCGAGGCGCAGCAACGCCGCCTCCTCTTGCGCCATGTCGGCGTTCCAGCCGTCGGCGCCCAGGGCCACTCTGCTGGCCGCGGAGAGCGCCCGCGCGTAGCCGACGCGGTTGCCTTCGTTGGAGCGCGGATTGTGCACGAGCCAGCAGCCGGCGGCGGAGGCGAGGCGCGCCTCATCCTCGCTGAGGCAAACGCCGTGCGCGAGGATGGAGCCGGGCGGCAGCGCGTCGAGCGACAGAAGACGCTCGAGCGGACCGGCCGCGCCGCGTCGGCGCGCATCGTCGACGTCGGCGTGGTCCTCGGCGACGTGGACATGCACGACCGTGCCGAGCTCGCGAGCGAGGTCGCCGGCCTCGCGAAGCGTTTCGTCGGACACGGTGAAACTCGCGTGCAACCCGACGAGGCCGCGCGCCAGCGGGGTCGGCGCGAAGCGCCGACACTCGCTGAGACCCCGCCGCGCTTCCGCGCGGCCGAAGTTGCGCTCGCTCGCGCCGTAGCAGAGAAGCGCGCGCACCCCGAGTTCCTCGCAGGCCTCGGCGAGGATCGCCAGGGAGCCCTCGATCAGCTTGGGCGATTCGTGGTGGTCGACCAGCGTCGTCGTGCCGCAAAGAAGCGCGCGCGCCGCGTAGTCGCGCGCCGCGGCGCGCAAGATGTCGGCGTCGAGCGCGCGGTCGAGGCGCCACCACACCCTTTCCAGGATCTGCAGGAAAGTCTCCGGCGGCGGCGCCGGCGGCGTCATGCCGTACGGCGCAAGGCCGCTGTATATGTGGGTGTGGGCGCACACCGCGCCCGCCGCGATCTCGCCCTGCGGGCAGGCCAGACGCGTGGCGCCGGCGGGCGCCGCGGCGGCGACGCGTCCGTCGACGATCGCCACGCTGCGGCCGTGGCGGTCGGGGCCGACTTCGATCGCGCGGCTCAATGCCATTGGTCGCGGTCGGCGTCGGGAATGCGGCCGAGATTGATGGCGCGCGCGGCCGGCGAATCCTTCATCGGCAGGCGCATGCGCCGCACGCCGTCATAGGCCTCCAGCGCCCCCGCCACCGCGCCCGCCGTGGGAACGAGGCCGATCTCGCCGACCCCCTTGGCGCCGAACGGGCCCTCCGGTTCGGGGTCCTCGACCAGGATGACCTCGACCTCGGGCATGTGCTGGGCGCGCAGGACGCCGATCTCGCGCAGCTTGAAGGTGACCGGCCTGCCGTTCTTGCACGGCAGCTCCTCGGTCAGGGCGTAGCCGAGCCCCATATGCACCGCCCCCTGGATCTGCGCCTCGCATTGCTGCGGGTTCAAGGCGCGGCCGACGTCGTGGGCGGCGATCACCCGCTGAAGAGCGCCGTTCTCGTCGAGCACCGCCACCTGGGTCGCCCAGCCGAAGGTGGTGTGGGTCTTGATCTTGCCGTTCTTCAGCTCGCCGGGCGCGGTCGTGTCGTCGATGCGGATCTCTCCCGCATAAACGCGGCCGGCGAGGTCGGCGAGAGTGAGCCCGCTGTCGAGGTCCGCCTTGAGCTTCTCGGCCGCGTCGATCACCGCCCGCCCGGCGATCAGGCTGCCGCGCGAACCCGTCGTCTGGCCGCCGCCCAATTCGTAGCGGGTGTTGACCTGCGGGCGGAAGATCCCGGCCGGCAGTCCCGTCACTTCGACGGCGCACTGGGTGAGGATGGTCAGCAGCCCCTGGCCCATTTCGGTGAAGCCGGTATGGAGGTCGACCGTGCCGTCGCTGTGCACCGCCAGCCGGGATTTTCCGTATTCGATCGCGCCGTTGCCGAGCCCGACGTTCTTGATGGCGCAGGCGATGCCGACGGCGCGCCCCTCGGCGCGCGCCGCGTCGTAGGCGCTCTTGACCGCCAGCAGCGTCTTCTCGACGCCCACCGACTTTTCCAGGACCTGCCCGGTGGTGAAGACGTCGCCGACGCGCAAAATGTTGCGCCAGCGCATTTCCCAGCGGTCGAGGCCGGCTTTGGCGGCGAGCAGGTCGAGACAGCCCTCGATGGCGAAACTGGCTTGATTGGCGCCGAAGCCGCGCATCGCGCCGCACGGCGGATTGTTGGTGTAGGCGGCGACGGCCTCGATGGCGAGCGCCGGCATCCGGTAGGGCCCGCAAGCGTGCGCCGCGGCCCGTTCCAGCACCTTGCCGCCCACCGAGGCGTAGGCGCCGGAATCGCCGAGGATATCCACCTTGGCCGCCGTCAGCCGGCCGTCCGCGTCGCAGCCCACCGTGTAGGTCATCGTCAGAGGATGGCGCTTGGGGTGCATCAGGATCGATTCCTCGCGGTTGAGCTCGATCCGCACCGGGCGCCCGGTCATGCGCGCCAGCAACGCGGTTTGCGCCTGGATCGTCATGTCCTCCTTGCCGCCGAAACCGCCGCCGTTCGGCATGAGCTCGAAGAACAGGCGCTCCTCGGGTTCGCCGAGCACCGAGGCGACCTGTCGGCGATCCTCGAAGATGCCCTGGCCCTGGGAGTAGAAGTGGAGACGGCCGTCGGGCAGCGGCACGGCGAGGGCCGCCTCGGGCTCGAGGAACAGATGCTCGATGCGCTGCGTCGTCCAGACGCCGCCAACCACGTGCGCCGACTGGGCGAGCGCCGCCTCCACGTCGCCCCTGGCGTAGCGCGTCACCGACAGCACGTTGTCGTGCCTGGGGTTGACCTGCGGCGCCCCCGGATTGATCGCCTCGGCGGGGTCGAGGACCGGCGCCAGCGGCTCGTACTCGACCTCGACAAGGCTCGCCGCCTGGCGGGCGACGCGCGGACTCTCGGCGGCCACCGCCGCCACCACGTCGCCGACGCAGCGCACCTCTTCGCCCTCGGCGACGAAGCAGGGCCAGTCCTGGTAGATCTGGCCGACCCAGCGGTCGCCCGGCACGTCGCGCGCGGTCGCCACCGCGGCGACGCCGGGAAGGGCGAGCGCCTTGGAGGCGTCGATCCTGATGACCCGGGCGCGCGCGTGCTTGGACAGCACGACAACGCCGTAGAGCATGCCGGAGACGTCGATGTCGGCGACGAAGGGGCGCGCGCCGAGGGCGAGTTCGCCGCCCTGGTAGCGCTTGAGCCGCGCGCCGACGCCGCCGTCCTCGACCGCCGCCGGCAGGGCGCCGCCCTGCTTGGCCGCCTGGATCAGTTCGACCGCGTCGATGATCTTCACGTATCCGGTGCAGCGGCACAGATGCCCGTCGAGCATCCGCGCGATCTCCGTGCGCGACAACGGACGGCGCTGGTCGGTCATCCACTTGATGCGCAGCACCAGCCCGGGCGTGCAGAAGCCGCATTGCAGCCCGGCGGCGACCTGAAAGGCGTCGGCGTAGAGCCGGCGCTCGTTGTCGGAAACGCCTTCGAGCGTGAGCACGGCGCGCCCTTCCACCTGCGCGATGCGCACCGAGCACGTCACCTTGGGAACGCCGTCGATGAGCGCCACGCAACTGCCGCACTCCTTCTGCGGCGCGCAGCCCGCCTTGACGGATTTCAGCTTGAAGGTTTGGCGCAGCACGTCGATCAGCGGCTCGTCGGGCCAGGTCTCGATGCGGCGGGCTTCTCCGTTGAGACGAAAGCTGATGGTCTTCATGACGCCTGTCCCGCTCGGGTCTCTGTCGTGCGCATGGGCCAATGTCGCGATCCCCTTTAGCGTCAGAGACTGAAGTCGGCGAACCGCTCGTGCAGCCGCTCGCTCAGCCGAAGCCGCTTTTGCGCCGCTTCGCCCAAAGCCAAGGCGACCCCCGAGCAGAGGAAATTCAAGAGGCTGATCGGGGCGACGTAGGTGTCGAACGGCCCGGCCCCGCGACTCGGGCAGCGAAAGGTGACGTCGGCGCGCTGATCGAGATCGCCCAGCGACGGGTCGCCGATGAGAACGATGCGCGCCTTGGCCTCGGCGGCGACGCGCAGGATTTCGGCGAAGCGGCGCGGGCGGCGGCGAAAGCCGAGCATGAGCGCCGCGTCGCCCTCTGCGAGCGCGGAGAGCTCCTCGGCGACGGTCTGGCCGGGCGCCGGCAGCAGCCGCACGTCGGGTTTGACCTGCGCCAGCAGCTCGCGCGCGTAGAGCGCCAGCGCATAGCTGTTGCGGAACCCGACGACCCAAACCCGATCGGCTTTCGCCAGGATCGCGACGGCGCGCCGGGCGAGGTCGGCGGAAGCCCCGTCGAGCGCAGCGGTCAGGCAGGCCACGTCGTGATCGAGATGGCGCCCGAGCGCGCTCTCTTGCGCGCTGGCGCGGGCGATCTCGGCCAGGGGCGATCCGTTCGCCGCGCCGGCGCGCGCCTGCTGGCGCATTTCGTGATAGTCGGCGAACCCGAGGCGGCGCACCAGGCGGCTCGCGGTCGCCTTGGAGACCCCGGCGCTCTCGGCGAGCTCGGTCGCCGAATAGCCCGCAAGCTCGCCTCGCATGTCGAGGACGACGTCGGCGAGCTTGCGTTCGCCGACCGGCAGCCGATCGTAGAATTTCCTGATCGTCTGTTCCAACCGCGGGGTCATGAATGCGATAAGAAACATGAATTTTGTCTGGACGCAACGACGAAACAAGTGTTTCATTGCCCGCCGACCGCGCAACGACGCGCCCGCTTGGGGGCGGGCGGCGACGCGGCGAGCGGAGAGCGCCCGATGCGACAGAATCTTCGAGTTGACGGCGCCCGCCTGTCGTCGCGCCTGGAGCAATTGGCCGAGATGGGGGCGCTTCCCGGCGGCGGCGTCTGCCGGCTGGCGCTGAGCGAAGCCGACAAGGCGGGCCGCGACCTCGTGGTGCGCTGGATGCGCGAGCTCGGCCTCGCCGTCTCGATCGACGCGATCGGCAACGTCGTGGCGATCCGCGCCGGCAAGGAAGACGGCGCGCCGGTGATGATGGGCAGCCACATCGACACGGTGGCGACCGGCGGGCGCTACGACGGCGCGCTCGGCGTCCTCGCCGGCCTCGAGGTCCTCGCCTCGCTCGACGACGCATCCATCGTCACGCGGCGGCCGCTGGCGGTCGCCTTCTTCACCAACGAGGAAGGGTCGCGCTTTCAGCCCGACATGTTCGGCAGCCTCGTCTACACCGGCGTCCTGCCGCTGCAGCAAGCGCTCGCAACGATAGCGATCGACGGCGCGGTCGCCGGCGAGGAATTGTCGCGCATCGGCTACGCCGGCGCCGCCCCGGTCGGCCGGCCGAGCGTCCACGCCTACGTCGAGCTGCACATCGAGCAGGGGCCGGTGCTGGAGGCGGAGGGCTTCCGCATCGGCGCGGTCGAAGGGGTGCAGGGGATTTCCTGGAGCGAATTCACCTTTGCCGGCCAGTCGAACCATGCCGGCACCACGCCGATGCGGATGCGCCGCGACGCCGGCTACGTCGCCGCCGCGGTCGCCGCGTTCGCTCGAAAGCTGGCGCTGGAGATCGGCGGCGACCAGGTCGCGACGGTCGGCGCGCTCAACCTGTCGCCCAATCTCGTCAACGTCGTCGCCGACCGCGCGGTGATGACGGTCGATCTGCGCAACACCGACAACGATAAGCTGAAGGAGGCGGAGCGCCGCCTCGCCGCCTTCGTCGCCGAGACCGCCGCGGCCGAGAACGTCGCCGTGACGCGGCGTTCGCTCGCCCGCTTCGATCCCGTAGCCTTCGCGCCCGAGTTGGTCGCGCGCGTCGAGGCGATCGCCCAGGAGTTCGGCTTAGCCGTGAAACGGTTGCCGAGCGGCGCCGGGCACGACGCGCAGATGCTGGCGGCGATCTGCCCCGCCTGCATGATCTTCGTGCCGAGCGCCGGCGGCGTCAGCCACAACATCGAAGAATACACCAGCCCCGACGATCTCGCCGCGGGCGCCGCGGTGCTGCTGCGGCTGGTGAGCGAACTGGCGGATTGATGCGCCAGCTCGTCCGCAACGCGCGCATCGTCACCGGCGACGGCGTGACGCCGCCGTTTCTCGGCGACGCGCTCATCGAAGACGACGTCATCGCCGCGCTGGGCGCGGTGGACCTGTCGCAAGCCCAGACGGCCGACCGGGTGATCGACGCGAAGGGGCGAGCGCTGGCGCCGGGCTTCGTCGACACCCACAATCACGGCGCGCTCGGCGGAACGGCGCTCGGCGCCAGCGGCCTGCCGGTCGCCTGCGAGCTCGCCATCCTCGGCGGCGTCACCAAGCGCATCTGCGGCGTCGACGGCCTCTCCCCGGCGCCGGTCGCCGAGGCGCAGCGCTCGCAATACGCCGCTCAGCTCAAGCCGCTCGACGGCGCGATTGCGGGCGAATGGACGTGGAGCACGGTCGCCGAGTTCCTCGCCTGGCATCGCGGCCGTTCGGTCACCGACATGGGGATCTATCTCGGCCATTCGGCGGTCCGCCGAGTGGTCATGAGCAACGTCGCGCGGGTCGCGACCGACGCCGAGATCGCGGCGATGGCCAAGGTCGTGCGCCGCGAGGCGCCGCTGACGCTCGGCCTGTCGACCGGGCTCGTCTACAATCCCGCGGTCTACTGCGACCAGCGCGAGATCACGGCGCTGGTGCGGGCCTTCAACCGGGTCAAGCCCGGCGCGCTGTTCCCCCACCTGCGCTCGGAGAGCGACAACATCATCGCCAGCGTTAGGGAAGTGGTGGAGGCGGCGATCGACGGCGGCGGCGCCTACTGCAACGAGCACTCCAAGATCGCGGGGGCGCAGAATTACGATCGCATCGGCGAGCTCGAGAGCATCCTCGCCGACGCCGCCTCGCTCATCCCCACCATGGAGAACATGTACCCCTACACCGCCGGCTCCACCACCGGCGACGCCATCTTCCCGCCGGAGATGCGCGCGGGCGGGCGCGGCGAATTCCTCACCCGCCTCGCCGACCCGGCGCTGCGCCGGGCGATGACCGACAAGATGCGGACCGATTTTAAGAGCTGGGACAATTTCGTCCATTTCTGCGGCGGGCTCGACGGCATCCAGATCGCCGGCGTGAAGCCGGGCGTCGGCGACGCGTGGCTCGGGCGGCGCCTCGGCGACGTCGCGCGCGCCGCCGATCTGACCAGCGACGCCGCGTTCGCCGCGGTGTTCGATTTCTACGCCGCCAACGACGGCGAGATCGCCATCATCACCCATTACGGCAACGACGCCACCATGGAGCGCTTCTTCCGTCGGCCGACCATGGCGATCTGCACCGACGGGCTGATGCCGGGGCCCGGGCAGAAGCCGCATCCGCGCTCGCTCGGGGCCTTTCCCAAGGCGCTGCGCATGGGCCGCGAAATGGGCGTGCCGCTGGAGCAGATGATCTGGCGGATGGCGACGTTGCCGTGCCGCTTCCTCAATCTTCCCGATCCGGCGCTCAGGGTCGGGGCGGACGCCTCGCTGACGCTGTTCGATCCCGAGACCGTCGCCGAGCGCAACGACTATCTCGAGCCGTCGATCCGGCCGGTCGGCATCGACATGGTCTGGATCCACGGCCATCTTGTGCTCGACCACGGCGCCCTGAGCGCGCCGCGCCCGTTCCCCGGCCGCGTGCTTACGAGCCCGGCGAGGAGTTGATGCAACTCAGCCTGCCGCCGCGCGCTCCAGCGCCGCGCTGACGTAATTGATCGCCTGCGGAGCGCTGACCGCGTCGAGAATCTGGCTCATGATGCGCAGCGGCGTCAGGTCGACGGGACCGTTGGCTTCTCCCTTGGCGGTCGCGGCGACGTCGCTGGGATCGAAGACGACGTCGAAGCCGTCGCCGCTGTATCGGACGAGGCCGTCGCCGCGCTCCATCGTCACGGCGCGCCCGGCGAAGCGGCCGCGCATGACGACGCCGTTCGCGCTCCTTTCCAACACGAAGCCGTCGCGATGGGGCGAGGCCGCCCAGGATTCGAGGCTGCCGAAGAACAGCGGCTTCGTCAGGTAGGGGCCGCCGTCCTCGGGGCACAGCACGTCGCAATGGCCGCACTCGTTGCACACGTCGGCGAAGGTTCCGATCTGCCTCGGCTTGGCGAGACGCAGCGCCCCGACGGTCTCGACGGTCCAGCCGTCGCCGCTCGGCGTCAATCGTTCGACGGGGAATTCGCCCGGCGGGATGACGAAGCTGAAGTTCGCGTCGTTCGGACAGATCGGAATGCACTTGTCGCAGGTCAGGCAGTCGAACAGCACCAGGGCGCTGCCGATCTTTTTCGGCGGCGTGGCGTTCTCGGCGGCGCCGTAGCGGCGATCGGCGAGCGCGCGCTCGGCGTAGACTTCGGTGTTGAGCAGCCGCGCGGCAGAAACCCAGGCGGGGAAGGCGTCGCCCGCGGCGGCGCGCAAGTCACCGCCGCGCTGAAGCGCGGCGCGGCACGCAGCGCGGCGCTCGTCCGTCAAAGAGAGCCCGGCGAGCGCCGCCTCGGCCTGACCGTGCGCGCGCAAGACGAAGCTGTCGATGTCCGGCGCGCCGACCGCCTCCATGCGCTTGACGAGATCGCCGAGATAGCGCCAGCCGCGCCGGTAGCCGCCGGGCTTCAGGAGATCGGTGCAGACGGTGACCGGCTGCAGGCCGAGCGCCACCGCGTCGGCGAAATTGACCTCGTCTATGCCGGCGGAGAACGAGATGGGGAAGCGATCGCCGAAAGTCCGCCGGAACCGTCTGACGAGAGCGATGGCCAGCGGGTGCAGCGGCGGCCCGGAAAGGTACATCAGGCGCTCGCTCGCCGGGAAAAAGCTCTTGTGGTTTTCGACGACGAGCGTGTTGGAGAACTTGACGCCGAAGCCGCGCCCGAGCGCCTCTGCCTGTGGGCCGAGCCGCTCCACCATGGCGACGATCTGCTCCCAACTGGCGTCCTTGGCGAAGGCCGCGTCGGGAACCTTGATGTCGCTATAGCCCATGCGGTCGTAAAGGACGGAGTCGAGTTCTTCGCGACCGAGCAAGGTCGGGTTGAGCTTGACGACCACGTCGAGGCCGACCTCGGCGATGAGGTATCGGGCGATGGCCTCGATCTCCTCGGGCGGGCAGCCGTGGAAGGTCGACAAGGTCAGCGTGTCGGAAACGCGGGTCGTGAAGGGCAGGTCGCGCAGATGGCGCCAGGCGTCGGGAATCTCGGCGCGCAGGCGCTCGATCACCTTGCTCGCGTCCATCATGCCCTTGAGGAAGGCGCCGACCTTGGCGGAGCGGACGCCGGCGAGATCGTAGCCGACGCTCATATCGAACACCGTTTCCCCCAAACCGGGGGCGAGGCCCGAGGCCTTCAGCATCTCGATCAGCATCGAGCCCTTGACGTATTCCTCCAGCGACTGGTCGACGGTCAGCTCCTGCGACCATTCGACGTTGAAGCCGACCGTTCCCATGTCGATGCACGGCCGCGGCACTGTGATGTCGTCCTTCACCTGAACGGTCTTGCACTCGATCACGCGGCCGCCCGCCAGCCAGGACAGCACGATGTTCTGGGCCATCTGGGTGTGCGGGCCGGCGGCGGGGCCGAACGGGGTCGAGGCGCGACGGCCGTGAAAGGCGACGGAAAGGTCGCGCTCGGGATAGCCCTGAACGAAGCGCTGCGCGGGCAAATCGAAGGCCGACCGCTTCTGTTCCAACTCGCGGAACAGCCGGGCGATCAGAACGCCGAAGGGAAGGGGAACCAACTGAACCATGGCGCTGCGCCGTCGAGAGAGATCACGCGGGAATAGCGGCGGCGGAAAGAATCCGCAAATTGATTATCGCGATGAAGCCGCGGACGGCGCCAAATCGAAGGGTCGCGAATTCCTTCCCCCCCTGCGCGGGGGAAGGTGTCATCGCGTCAGCGATGACGGATGAGGGGGCGCGCGCAAGCGCGGCGGCTCTGCACTTTCAATACGCGTGGTGACCGCGATGGCAATGCGCGGCTTTGCGGCGCGTTGGAAAGTGACCGACGCTCGTCGAAGCCCTCGCACCGTACGGCGCGATCCCCCTCATCCGTCACGCTTCGCGTGACACCTTCCCCCGCAAGGGGGGAAGGGGTCGCTTTTCTCAGCTCAGCTTGCCTTCGACGCCCTCGACCAGCCATTGCAGGCCGGAGAGCGTTCCGTCGTCCATCGCCTGGCCGGCGGGCAGTTTTACCGCGCCCGTCTGGTCGACGAGCGGGCCGACGAAGATCTTCTGCTTGCCGGGGGCGATGTCGTCGACGGTCTGCTGCGCCAGCGCCTTCACCTCGTCCGGCATGTTGGCGAACGGCGACATCCTCAGCAGGCCCGAGGCGAAGCCGCCCCAGACGTCTTCGCTCTTCCACGTCCCGTCCAGCGCCGCCTGGACGCGCCTGATGTAGTAGGGCCCCCAGACGTTGACGTCGGCGGTGAGTTGCGCGTGAGGCGCGAACCTCGCCATGTCGGTGGCCTCGCCGAACGCCTTGACGCCGCGGCTCTCGGCGACCTGCAACGGGGCGGGCGAATCGGTCTGCTGGGTGATGACGTCGCAGCCCTGGTCGATCAGCGCCTTGGCGGCGTCGCCCTCCTTGCCCGGATCGTACCAGGAATTGATCAGGATGAACTTCAGCCGCGCCGTCGGATTGACGCGGCGCATGCCGAGCATGAACGCGTCCATGCCCTGCACGACTTCCGGCGCCGCGATCGAGCCGACGTAGCCGGCGACGCCCGTCTTGCTGATCTTGCCGGCGATGACGCCCTGCACGAAGCGCCCCTCGTAGAAGCGGATGTTGTAAGTCGAAACGTTGGCGGCGCGCTTGTGCCCGGCGCAGTGCTCGAACGCGACGGCGGGGAATTTCTTCGCCGCGGCGATGACGTAGTTCATGTAGCCGAACGAGGTGGCGAAGATCAGCTTGGCGCCCTTGGCGGCGAGGTCGGACATCACATGCTCCGCGTCCGGCCCCTCGGGAACGTTCTCGACGTAGGACGTCTTCACCGCGCCGGCGAAATGCGCCTCCACCTCCTTGCGGGCGACGTCGTGCTGATAGGTCCAGCCGAAATCGCCCACCGGGCCGTAATAGACGAAGCCGACCTTCAAGGGCTCGGCGGCGCGAGCGCCCAACGCCAGCGGCGTCGCGGCGACGGCGAGCCCGCTTCCCAGAAACTTGTTGAACGTCCGACGATCCATCGCGTTTCTCCTCGCCGGCTCATGAAATGCTTATGCCGGCTTCGCGCAAGAGCCTATCGCGCCCGTCTCGAAGGCGGCGCGCAAGCCCTTGCGGCCCTCGCGCCCGCCCTGGCCAAGTCGCGACGATTGTGCTGGAAAGACGCTCGACGGCGTGCTTGATCGGCGACATTTTGGAGTTGGAGAGGAGACCATGGCGTATCAGATCATCGCCGACCTGTGCACCAGTTGCGGCGCCTGCGAATTGGACTGTCCGAACGAGGCGATCTCGATGGGCAGCGTCGTCTACGTGATCGACCCGGACAAGTGCACGGAATGCAAAGGATTCCATGACGAGCCGCAATGCGTCTCGCTTTGCCCCGTGCTGGGCTGTTGCGTGCCGCTGGCGCCGTCCGAGGCGCCGACCGTCTCGCCCGACCTGTCGGCCTGATCGCACGAGCGGCGCGTTTCACCCGCCCGCCTGGCGCTCGACGCCGGAAAACACGACGGCCAGCGATTCTTCCGGCTTGGCCGCGCTCAGCGCCCCGGCGAGCCCAGCCGCCCCGGTGGCCGAGACGGCGATGCCGGTATGGGCGCGGGCGAGGCGATGCGCGCGGCCGACCGCGTCCTCGTCCGCCACCACCGCGTCGCCGTCCGTCTCGCGCATAGCCTTGGCGACTTCCCACCAATCGTAGGTCTCGTCGTCGAGAATGCCGTGGGCGAGGCTCGACGGGACGCTCTCCCACGGCCACATGAACGAAGAGCGGCGCTGCGCCGCCGCGTCGAGGCCGACGCCGGCGAGGCGTCGCCAGGCGCGCGCCAGCGGGGCGCAGCCCGCCGTCTGTACGGCGACGAGCCGCGGCCGGCGTCGGTGCAGGCCCGCCGCGACCGCCATGGCGAAGCCCTGCGCCAGCGCGCTGGCCAGCGCCCCGCCACCCACCTGCACGAACATCGCGTCGACCGCGGCGCCCTCGGCGCCGAGCTGTTCGGCCATCTCGAAGGCGAGGGTGCGGGCGCCTTCGACGGCGAGGCCGTTGTCGGGCCCCTGCACGCCGAACGGAATGGCGCCGGAGGCGACCGCGCGGCGGAAATCGCGCACGCAGGGGTCGCCGGCTTCGCCCGCGCGGCGCTCACTGACGCTAATGGCGGCGCCGAGCTTGCCGAGGCGCCGCACGACTTGGCTCTCGGCGTGGGCGGGAATGAAGACGTCGAGCGGCCAGTCGGCGGCGCGGGCGATCGTCGCCGCCGCGAGCGCCGCGTTGCCGCAGGAGGCGATCGCCAGGCGACGCGCCCGCAACCCTTCACCGGCCGGCAGGCGGGCGCGCTCCAGCACGCGCAAATACAGCATCACGCCCATCAGGTGGCGGCCCTTGTGCGAGCCGGAGACATTGCCGGTCTCGTCCTTGACCCAGAGGTCGTGGTCGAGGCCGAGCGCCTCGGCAAGCGCCGGCTGGCGGGTCATCGGGGTGAGGCGGAAGCCGCGCCGGTCGACCGCCAGCAGCGCGGCGTCGAGTTCGCCGACGAGCTCGGCCCAGGCGTCGTCGCCAAGACCCGCCGCGCGGGCGAGCCGGTACGGCGTCAGCCACTGGCGGTAGCGCAGGAACGGGTTGGCTTCGCGCCCCACGCTCAGACCCTGCCCGTCCGCGGCGGCGACCAGCACATGATCGGCGTCGTCTTGCGCCGCTGACGCGTTGGGGCAGGCGAACGGCAGGCGGCGCGCCATGTCCACTCTTGCGCCGCAGCCGTGACAGACGAAAAACGGCGAAGCGTCGGCCTCGGTCATGACAGCTTGGCGGCGGCGCCGCTCTTGGCGTTGAATTCCGCAATCATCGCGTCCCAGGCGGGCGCGAGGTCGAGCAGACCGTCCCAGAAGGATTGGCGCGAACGCGCCTGAAATTCCTCGAGCGACACGCCCTGTTGCTCGACCCAGGTGAAATAGCCGAGGTTGAACACCCGCTTGCGGTCGACGTGGCTGAGCTGCAGCGTATGGTCGACGGCGGCGCCGGCGAGAAAACGGCCCCAGGTTTCGCCGGCCGCGACCGCATCGAAGCGATTGCCGAAATGGCGCACCATCGCCTTGCGGATTTCGCTGCCGTACATGTCCGCGCCGTCGGTCGCCACCGTGATGATGACGTCGTCCGGCCCGAGATCGAAATACTTCGCCGTCTTGATGGCGGCGACGAGGTTGCAGATGCTGGAGAGGCCGAAATTGCCGAGCTCGGCGACGAGGGCCGGATCGACGCCGCGCCGCTCCGTGAGGTAGCGGCGGCCCTCCTCGGTGTTGAACAGCACCATCAGCGTGTCGGTCGCATGGTCGCTGACGGCGACGAGCGCGTCGGTGTTCATCACGTTGTGGATGAAGGGCACGTGCTTGTCGCCGATGCCCTGGATGTTGTGCTCGCCGAAGCCGTTGTAGAGCAGCGTCGGGCACTCGGCCGCCTCCACGGCGACGATCCTGGCGCCGAGCGCCTGTTTGAGATGATCGCCGGCGGCCAGGGTCCCCGCCGAACCGGACGCCGAGACATAGGCGGCGAGCCGGGTTCGCGGGCGCCCTTCCGCCAGGGCGTGGAAGACGCGCTCCATCGCCGCGCCGGTGCAGACGCGGTGGATCAGGTAATTGCCGAACTCGCAGAACTGGTTGAAGACGATGTTGGCGGGATCGCGGTCGAGCGTCGCGCAGGCGTCGTAGATTTCCTTGACGTTGCTCTCCGAGCCCGGCGTGCGGATGATGTCGGCCTTGTCGGCGACCCATTGCTCGAGCCAGTCGAAGCGCTCCTTGCTCATGTTCTCCGGCAGCACCGCGACGCCGCGGCACCCCAGGATGCGGGAGATGGCGACGCCGCCGCGGCAGTAATTCCCGGTCGAGGGCCAGACGGCGCGATGGCGCGTCGGATCGAACTGGCCCGTCACCACCCGCGGCGCCAGGCAGCCGTAGGCGGCCAGCACCTTATGGGCGCGGATCATCGGAAAGCGATTGCCTAGCGCCAGCACGATGCGCGCCGGCACGCCGGTCAGCTCCGGCGGCAGCTCGATAGCGCCCGGCGTCGCGACGCGGCCGCGGCGCGAGGCGTCGTTGAACCAATGGACGCGATAGAGGTTGAGCGGATGGGCGGCGTCCGGGTCGATGTCCCGCAGCCGGGCTACGACGCCCGGCGGGATGGTGGAGGGATCCTTCAATTCGCCGATCGTCGGCAGCATGACCCCGGCTTCGCCGAAGCGCGCGAGCGTTCGCTCGTAGACGGCGCGATCGACCAAACCCGTTTCCATCCCCAGCCGCGCCATCGTTCGTCCTCTTCGTGCCTATTGTCGCCGCGCGAGCCCGCGGACGGGCCGCCCCGCTTCGCGCGCGGCCTCTTTAAGCCGCGCCCGAGCGAGAAGCCAAGGTTTTTGGAGGCGGGTCAACCGCCAAGGCGCGCCGGGGCCGGCTTCGCGCTGGCGTAGCGTCGCGCCAACGCCGCGCAGGCCAGCAACTGGATCTGGTGGAACAGCATGAGCGGCAGCACCGCCACGCCGACCTGGGCGAGCGGAAACAGCACGCCGGCCATCGGCACGCCGCTGGCGAGGCTCTTCTTCGAGCCGCAGAAGACGATGACGATCTCGTCGGCGCGCGCGAAGCCGAGCCGGCGCGCCGCCAGCGTCGTCGCAGCGAGCACGACCGCCAGCAGCAGCGCGCAGACGAGGATGAGCTTGACGACGTCGCCGACGCCGACGACGTTCCAGATGCCGTTGGCGACCGCCTCGCTGAAGGCGAGATAAACGATCAGCAGGATCGATCCGCGATCGACGAAGCCGACCGCGGCGCGATGGCGCGCGACGAAGGCGCCGATCCATGGGCGCAGGAAATGGCCGGCGAGGAACGGCAGCAGCAATTGCAGGACGATGGTGCCGACCTCGCCGAGCGACACGCCGCCCTTCAGGTTCATCAGCAATGCGACCAGGGCCGGCGTCAGGAAAATGCCGACCAGATTGGACAGCGAAGCGCTGCACACCGCGGCGGCCACGTTGCCGCGCGCGATCGAGGTGAAGGCGATCGACGACTGCACGGTCGAGGGCAACAGGCAAAGGAACATCAGGCCGACCAGCAGGGAGTCGGGCAGCCACGACGCGAGCGCGTGGCGCAACGCCAGGCCGAGCAGCGGAAACAGCGCGAAGGTCGCGCACAGCACGACGAGGTGAAGCCGCCAATGCAGCGCGCCGGACAGCACCGCCTCTCTCGACAGCCGCGCGCCGTGCAGGAAGAAAAGCAGCGCGATCGCCAGGATCGTCGCGACGTGGACGACGTCGGCCGCGCCGCCGCGCGCCGGCAAGAGGCTCGCGAAACCCACGGCGGCGACGATCGCCAGCGTGAAATTGTCGGGCCTGAGCGCCGACAGGGAGCGCAACCACGTCACTTGGAATTCTCCCCGCCGCCCGAATCGATGTCGCAAGGGAGCCAACCCGCCCGCGCAAGTCAATGCGGGCGGCGAGGGGTCCGGCCCGACCCGCCCCCCTCTACAGTTCGGCGAAACCGGGTTTCGTCAGCCGGATCCTGTCGAGCTCGAGCGTCAGCCATCCCCGATCCATGGAATACCTCAGCGCCGCCTCGTAATCGGCGGCCCGGCCCATGTTCCGGGCGAGAAACTCGACGCTGACATGACTGGCCCGCAAGCTTTGGCCCGCCCGGACGTTCTTGTCGCGGAAGATCGTCAGAACGGCCTTCGCGTAGTCCTCGTCCGCCGGTAGGGTCGCCATCGTCGCCTCCCGCAAGTATTGGAGAACGAGATCGTCTCCAACCTATCAGGCTAGAGCGTTTTGCTATTCGGTCGAGCGGCGAGCCTCCTTCTTCCTGCAAGCGGGGAGAAGGGGCGCCGCGCGGCGTTACGACATGCGTCGATCCAATCGGCGGCCTCAGGCGAGGCCGTGCCGCTCCCGGCTGTGCTGCTCCTGCGCCTTGAACTGGCCGAAGCGCGGCAGGAACTTGTCCCAGTCGATGATGTGGGCGTCGATCTCCGGCCCGTCGATGCAGGCGTGCTTGCGCACCATATTGCCGTCGATCGTCACCGGCACCATGCAGGCGCCGCACATGCCGGTGGCGTCGACCATGATCGAGTTCAGGCTGGCCACCGTCGGCGCCCCGTAGGGCCTGGTGAGGTCGCTGACCGCGCGCATCATCAACGGCGGGCCGATCGTGACCACCTCGGCGATTGCGCGGCCTTGGCCGGCCGCGTTGCGCTTCAACAGGTCTTCCAACGGGCCGGTGACGAAGCCTTTGACGCCGAAGGTGCCGTCGTTGCTGGCGTAGATCACGTCGAGCAGCGTCGGAAATTCCTTCTGCAGCCGGTCGACGCGCTCGCCCTCGCCGGTCCAGAACAACAGGCTCGCGGTGCGGAAGCCGGCGATCAGCGTGACGTGGTTGCCGATCCGCAGGTGCGCGCGCATGATCGGGTAGACCGGCGGCAGGCCGACGCCGCCGGCGGTGAACACGACCGTCCGGTCGGCCCCGTAGCGATGCAACTTGCTCGGCTGGCCGAGCGGGCCGGCAATCCCGGCGAACGCTTCGCCGACCGCCATCTTGTTGATGCCGATGGTGCTGGCGCCCATCGCCTGGATGACGAGGTCGATCGTTCCCGCCTTGGCGTCCCAATCGGCGAGCGTCAGCGGAATGAACTCGCCCTTCGGCGTCGGCAGCGCGCGCACGAATTGCCCGGCCTGCGCGGCCCTTGCGATCAGCGGCGAATTCACGGTGATCTCGACGATGCCGCCGGCCAGTTCCGTTCTCTTGAGGATGGTCTGGGGCGCCTGGCCGAGATTCGTGTAGCGCGCGGCGCGCTCGACGAGTTCCTTGATTTCTCCGGTGGAGAACGGAATGTCGCCGACGATCTCGCGCGCCGCCGCCTGTCCGTCGCCGGCCGCGTTGATGGCGGTCGAGCCGCCGCGCGTGGCGTCGCCGCCCGAATAGACGCCGTCGAGCGAGGTCTTCTGCGAGCCGCCGCCGACGCTGATCGTCCCCCATTTGGTGGTCTGGAGGTTCGGCTCGGAGTCCTTGATGATCGGGTTCGACGCATTGCCGAGCGCCATGACCACCAGGTCGACCGGCATCGTCTCGGTCTTGCCGGTGACGACCGGCGCGCGCCGGCGCGAGGCGTCGGGCGGGCCGAGCTCCATGACGTCGAGGATGGTGTGGCAGACCGAATGCGATTTCTCGCTGACGAACTCGCGGGGCGAGCGCAGCACCTTGAGCTCGATGCCCTCCTCCAGCGCGTGGTGCAGTTCCTCGACGCGCGCCGGCATTTCGGCCTTGGTGCGGCGATAGACGATGGCGACGTTCCCGCCCAGCCGTCTGGCGGTGCGCGCCGCATCCATCGCGGTGTTGCCGCCGCCGATGACGATGACCTGCTTGCCGGCGATTTCCGGCAACGGCGTTTCGTAATCCTCGATACGCGCCTGCATCAGGTTGACGCGGGTGAGGAACTCGTTGGCCGACATCACGCCGAGCAGGTGCTCGCCCGGCACGTTCATGAAGCGCGGCAGGCCAGCGCCGGTGCCGACGAAGATCTTCCAGAATCCGGCGGCCTTGAGATCCTCGAGGGTCGCGGTCTTGCCGACGACGAAGTTGGTGACGAACTTGCCGCCCAGCAGCCTGATCTTGCCGACCACGTCGTCGATCAGCGTATTGGGCAACCGAAACTCGGGAATGCCGTAGCGCAGCACGCCGCCCAGCTCGTGGAACGCCTCGAAGATGGTGACGGGATAACCCTCCGCCGCCAAGAGATAGGCGTTGATCAGGCCGGCGGGACCGGAGCCGATCACCGCGATCGGCGGCTTTTCGGCGCTCGCCCACGGGCTGGCGTAGCCCTTCCAGCGCTCGGCCGGCCCCCTCGGGTTGGTCAGCCGCTCGCGCTCGGGCAGGAACCATTCGAGCTGGCCGATTTCGATCGGCCTCCCGGTGAGGGTGCAAACGCCCTGACATTGAAGTTCTTGCGGGCAGACGCGGCCGGTGACGTTCGGCAGCGGATTGCAGCTTTCGATCAGTTCGAGCGCCTGCTTGAACCTGCCCGTCCCCAGAAGCTCCAGCATCTCCGGGATATGGATCTTGACCGGACAGCCGCCCTTGGCCGCGGCGCCCGGCCTCGGCACGCCGATTTCGCACGGCCGGTCGTCGCATTGCTTGTCGCGCAGCGCCTCGAGCCACACCAGAAGATCGACTTCGCGGGCGCTGTAGCCGAGGCTCATGTAGCCGAGATAGCCCTGATTGACGAGTTCGAAGTCTTTTGATCGCTCTTCGGGCGGACGGATGTAGGGCGGAATGCCGTTCTGCGCCGGCCAGCCCTGCGACAGGCCCTTGAACATCGGGTAGCGGTCCGACAGATGCGCGTCGATGGCGGCGACGAACTTGCGCTTGAACTTGAGCGGCAGGTTCCAGACGAAGCGCAGCAGGATGGCGCTCATGTCGTCGTCGCGCAGCAGCAGCCTCCACAGCGTCTTGGTGAAGTCGCCGCTGAGCGCGTCCTGCTTGAACTCCCAGACGATGGCCTGCGTGCCGTCGTCGATGAACACCTGGCGCAGCGTCTGCGGGCTGTTCAGCAGCCGCTTGTGCAACAGGCCGAGCTGCTTCTGGAAGACTTCGAACGCCTCGCTGCGCTCGAGTTGCTCGATCTCGCTCTGCGTCGCCTCGAGCGCGCGACTCGCCTGGCGATAGCGCTCGAGATCGTCGCGTTTGGCGCCCCCGGGGCTCGCCGCGTCAATTCGCATGAATGATCTCCGCGTCACAGTTGGCCGCGACACGGGCCGCCCTGGCCCTCAGTTCCGGGGTGATCTTGACGCGCTCGAGCGCGCCCGGAATGAGGCGCCCCACTTCCTTCGTGACGCCGTCGACGACGATCGTGGCCTTTTCGAACAGCTCGCCGAGGTCCTGATAGCAGGTCTTGCAGTTGTTGCACTTGACCAGGTCCGCCTCCGCCAGCGTCACCACCGCCGATCCGCCGGTCGCCGCGGCCGGGGCCGCCGCGGCCGCTGGCGCGGCCCCGCCCGACGTCAAGGCGGCGGCGACGCCGCTGGAAGCAGGCGCATTGGACGAGGCGGCCAGCTCCGACATCGCGCGCGCGATCGAGTCGATCGAGGATTCGCGCGCCTCCAGCGCTTCCCCGTACTGGCGCTGCAGCGCCTCCAGCTCGGCGCGGTGGTCCGCGTCGAGCTTGGCGACGTCGAGGCCGGCCAGATACTGCAAGGTTCGCCAGTTCTTGCGGCGCTCCTCGACCAGGCGGACGATCGCCTGCGACACCTCCACCTTGATCAGCTTCTTGTCGTGGTCGGTCGTCCAGACGAACGGCGTCTTGCCCGCCCGATCGGCCTTGCTCAGCTCGACGTACTCGTGCACCGGCGCGCCGACCGCGTCGGCGGCCAGCGGGCGGAACTGCTTCTTGAACCGGCCTTCGGTCAACGCGAAGTCGGCGGGAGTCAACGGCGTCTCCATGAGCTTGGTCGCGCCGCCCTCGAGGTGCTCGATCGTGTTGGTGGCCCAGTCCTTTTCGGGGTCCGGATTGCCGTCGAGCGAGAACCGCGCGTGCAGATCGCCGCCGCCGCGCGGATCGTGGACGAACAGCGGGCTGGTGCGGCTTTCCACCGCCAGCCGCGCGTGGCGGCTCGACGCCGCATCGGCGATGCCGTGCTCGGCTTGGCAGGGCGTGTAGACGTCCAGCACCGCGGGAGAATCGTTGTGGTTCAGGTACGCCTTGACGTTCTTCAGGAAGTGCGTCTGCATCGCGGTCGAGGTCTGGACCACGAACACGCTCGGGTGGAAGGCGGCGATGAGCGCCAGCTCCTTGCGGGTCTCCTGCTTGCCGTCATGCGCGGCGCCGAACCGGCTGAGGTCGGAGTCCTGGCCGGTCAGGCTCGCGGTCGAGGTCTGTCCGCCGGTGTTGGAATAGACGCCGGTGTTGAGCACCACCACCTTGATCGGCGTCGACGTGCTCAAGAGCCGCGACAAGGCGCCGAAGCCGATGTCGTAGGTCGCGCCGTCGCCGCCCATGCTGATCACGGTCGGCAGCAGGCTCATCTCCTCCGGCGTGAACTGGCTCCAGCCGAACGTTCTGAAGAAGCGGTCGTGCGCGTCGGGGTCGTATTCGTCGTCGAGATCGAGCTTGGCGATCCGCAGCGCCCGAATGTCGCCGCTCGCCTCTGCGCTCAGGCCCTCGAAGATGCCCTTGGCGACCGCGGGGGTGTCCTGGAACAGGCTGTTGACCCAGGGGTCGTGGTACGGGTTGAATGGGAACGTCGAAGCGTAGACGCTGCTGCAGCCCGTCGCGTTGGCGATCACGGCGCTCGCCGGCCCGTTCCCCGTCGGGCCGCTTTCGAGCAGGTACAGCCGCTTTTCCAGGGTCGCGATGGTCCGCGCCATGCGCTCGCGCCGCTTGGGATCGCGCTCGCTGTTCGACGCCGACGGCAGCTTGGCTTTCAGCCGCGCGATCAGGCTCTCCACCTCGCGCAGGTGCACCTTGCGCCGTCTGTCGTGGATCGCGTGGTTGGTCGCGGTGACGAGCCGGATCGCCGTGACCTCGCCGCAGCCGCGGCAGGCGCCGTGTCCGCCGGTGGTCGCATAATAGGCGTTGCGATCGAGGATCAGCTGCTTGGTCTTGCCGTCGGGCTGGGTCGCCTCTTCGAAGAAGCGGGCGGGCGTGTTGGGCGTTCGGCTGAGAAACTCGAAGCGCGTCTGCAGCGTCTCGAGCAATTGCGCGTCCTGCTGGCGCTCGATGAGCGCATGCGGTCCGCAGACTTCGATGCACTCGAGGCAACCCGTGCATTTCCACGGATCGACGGCGACCGAATAGAGCGCGCCGCTGCCGGGGGAGGCCTTCTCCATCGCGTCGAAGAACGGCCGCGTCCTGGCGACCGGGAACGCGCTCAGAGCGTCGGCGAGCTTGCCGAGGTTGCGCCGCAGCACGGCGTTGTCGACGTCGAGCCCGTCCGCCGCGGCCGCCACGATCTCATGGAACGGCCTCGGTTCCTTCTGCCGCCGATAGATCTCGCGCGCCGCGTCGCCGAGCGCATGGACCTGACCGCGCAACGCCTCGCGCTGCGCCTCCGCGACATCGAGCTGACGGATGGCCGTGATGAGAAGGTCGTGGATGTCGTGCACCGTGTTGGGGATCGCCGCATCCGGGCAAACCAGCGCGCATTCCATGCAGCCGGTGCACAGATCCGCGATGAACTCCGGCACGTTGCGCCGGAACAGGCCCTTGTCCTTGAAGGCGGCGCTCCCCGCCGGCATGAACAGGCCGGCGCCGGGCAGCACTGGCGCCTCGGCAATGGAGCCGTCCCGGAACGGGGCGGCCATCATGTCTTCGTAATAGTCGCCGTCGAGGAAGCCGGCGCTCGACGCCGGCGCCGCGGCGCGGCACATCGCGGCCGAAATCGCCACCGTGCGGCCGCTCGGACGCGCCGGGGCCTTTTCGGCAAGCTCGAACTCCGGTTCGGCGTAGTCGACCTTTTGCGTCGCCTTGAGCCCCTCGCGGATCACCGCCATGTTGCCTTCGACGACTGGGCCGCCCTTGGCGCCGAACTTCTTGGCGATCTGCTGACGGATCTTCTTCAGCATAGCGTCATGCGAGGCGCCGGCGACGATGCGATCGACATGCCCGCACACCGCGCCGATGAAAGCGATGCCCATCATGCGGGTTTCGAGCTCCGGCGTCGGCGCGTGCCGCTTGGCGACGTCGAAGCCGTCGAGGACGAGAAACTGGATCTTCTTGTCGCGGATGGTCTTGCGCGCCTGCGCCGGCAGCTCCCGCCAAACATCGAGCGGGGCAAGCTGCGACTGGAGGATGAACGTGCCGCCCTCCACCAGCCCGCGCAGCGGATTGGAGTGGCTGAACACCTTGTGGTCGGGCGAAACGACGATTTCGACGTCTTCCAGCTCGGCGTTGGTGAGCAGCACCGTCTCTGGGCTGAGGGTGATGTAGTAGTTGGTCGGCGCGCCGCTCTTTTCCGAGCCGTATTTCGGCGACGCCTTCGAGTGCAGATCGAGCACGCCGGCGAGGATGTCGGTGAGCAGCTTGCCGGTGGCGATGGTGCCGTAGCCGCCCACCGAATGGAAGCGGACGCGGAACGCCGACTTGGGCAGCAGGTTCGGGTTCGGCTCGGTCTCGAGCGCCATCAGCTCGGTTTCGGGATAGGCGACCTTGAGCCTTTCCTGCAACGCGGCGACGCGCGGCGAGGGATTCTTGGCGAAGAATTGAGAGCCGAGATAGACGAACGGAACGTTGCCGGCCTCCATATTCGTGAACGCGGCGACGAGGTGGCGCGGCTGCAGATCGTGGGCGCCCAGGCCGAAGATCGCCGTGGTGATCTTGGGCGCCGTCTCGATCGCCGGAATGCCGGGATGTCGAACGCCGTCGGCGTTCTCGCGCGCCTTGAACAGCGCCTGCGTCACCATGCCGGTGAGCGCGGTGACGTCCGAGCGCTCCAGCACGGTGACCGCTTTCTTGCCGCGAAGCGCGGCGACGACTTCGGCCTCCGGGAACGGCTGCAACAGCTTGATCGAGATCACCCCGACTTTCTTGCCTTGCCCGCGTAAGTACGTCGCGACCGCCTCGGCGTCGTCGGTGACCGAGCCGAGGCCGAGCATGACGGTCTCGGCGTCCTCGCAACGGAAGGTCTTGATCGGGCCGTATTCGCGCCCGGTCAGCGCGGCGAATTCCTGCATGACCTGGCGGGCGAAGCGCGGCACCTCGCTGACGAAGTGCGTGCGGTGGTCGACCGAGCCGGCCTGGAAATCGGGCTGGTTCTGCACGCCGCCGGTCAGGCCGGGATTGTGCACGTCGACCAGCGCGGGGACGAGCTGGCGCGTCCCCTTCTCGTAAGCGTTGATCCACTGTCGGCGCCATTGGTCGCGCAGTTCGTCGGGGATCCAGGCCAGCGTCCGTTCGATCAGCGCGCCTTCGGAATCGCGTTCGACCGCGTCCGCGTTGTCCGCGAGGAAGGCTTTCACCTTCTGGAAATCGCCCGGCGCGAGGTCGTTTTCGCGCCGCGCCAGGTAACGCAGCAACTGGAACACGCGGCCCTTGGCGCCGAACAGCATCTCCTGAGCGACCGTCGGACACTTGATCCGGCCGGCGGGATCGCCGAGGAATTCGCGCAGCAGCTCCGGTTCGGGCATCAAGGCCTCGGACAGCATGTGGCTGGTGGCGAAGCCGTCCATGGCGTTGGCGACCGGAATCAGCGACAGGGCGCTGAGCCGGTAGGATATCGCGGCCAGATCGGCCGCTTCCTGCGGGTTGGAGCCGAACAGGATCGTGTAGCCCGACTGCAGCAACGCGTAGACGTCGTCATGGCCCGCCATCACGTTGAGCGAATGCTTGGAGACGACGCGCGCCGCCACGTGCAGCACGAAGCCGCCGATCTTCTTGCCCACGGTGACGTAATGCGATTCCAGCCCGTACAGGATGCCTTGGCTGGACGAGGCGTTGGAAACGTACTTGCCGCCGGTCAGGGCGGCGCCGAGCGCGCCGCTCTGCGCGGAATGTTCGCCTTCCGGCTCGAAAAAGAACGGGTGCTTGTCCCAGACGTTGCAGCCGCCGCCCGACCGGAACGCCTCGTAGATTTCCGAGATTTCGGTGGACGGCGTGATGGGATAGCCGATGACCCCGCCGCAGACGTGGGCCATCACCTCGGCGATGGCGCCGTTGCCGTGGATGACGCTGGGGATGCCGGGGTATTGCGTGTTCAGTTGTTCTTTTCGAGTGAGGATGTTCATCGGATCTCTTCGGGTGAGCATTGATTTAGCGTGACGAATTCGTGTCGCGACGGTCTTCCCGGCGCCGGCTCGCCGATCCGCTCGGCGACAGGGTCCGCGGCGCGCCCGCCTCGGCCGGGGCATAGCAGATTTCGATCCGCTTTCGCATCGGACACACCCCACGTTGCCGCCCCGCGGAGCGTGGCGGCGAAATCGACATCGGCGATCATTCCCGGAAAAGCCTCACGGACGGCCTCGGCGACTGTGTCGAGGCCGCGCGTTCCGGTCAAGGCGACAAAAGTTCCCTGTCGGGCAAGGGCAAGCCGATCCTCGACGCGCAGACACTCGCCGGCGACGGCGACGACCCGGCCTCCACGACCGTGGATGCGAATTGGCGACATCCTAACATTCCAATGTACGGTCGCGCCCCCCTTTTTTCGACTGGTCCTAGACCGGCCGCGCCCTGCCGCCTTGATATGTCTCAATTTAGCGGCTGAGTTGAATGCCGTCATTTCATGGGTCCGGCGCCGTTCACGGCGCCAGTTCGACGACGCCGGTCAGCAGCTCGGCCGGATCGGCGCTTTGCCCGACGCGAATCTCGAACCGCCCGGGCTCCAGCACGGGCTCCAAGTTCGGGCCGATGAACGCCAGCGCCTCGACCGGCAGCAGCCACGTCGCTCGCCCGCGCGCTCCCGCCGCCAGGGCGATTCTGCGCACGCCCTTCAGCTCCAGGATGGGCCGCGCGAGGCTCGCGACCAGGTCGCGCACGAACAGGAACAGCGTCGCCTCGCCGGCGGCGAGGCTGTCGTTATGGACGCTCACCGATATTTCGACGCTTTCCCCCGCCTTCACCCGGCCTGGAACGCATCGCAGCTCGTCCAGCGCAAATCGGCTGTAGGACAGCCCGTGACCGAAGAAGAATTGCGGCGTCGCGGGCAGATCGAGATAGCCGCTGGCGTAACGCTCGCCGGCCTTGGTGGGCCGCCCGGTAGGGCGCTGGCCGTAGAAGATCGGCGCCTGCCCGACGCAGCGCGGCCAGGTCACCGGCAATTTTCCCGTCGGATTGAATTTTCCGGTCAGAACGTCGGCGACGGCGTGGCCGGCCTCGACGCCGAGAAACCACGTGGCGAGAACCGCGTCCGCGCGCGCGAAGAGCCAGGGCAGAGCGAGCGGGCGCCCCGAAGAGAGGAGCGCCACGACGGGCTTGCCGAGATCGAGAACCGCTTCGGCGAGGGCGCGCTGGCCTCCAGGCAGGCCGAGATCGGCGCGGCTCGCCGCCTCTCCGCTCATCGAAGCGGCCTCGCCGAGGCAGAGCACGATCGCATCGGCGTCGCGGCACAGATCGACGGCGGCGGCGACGCCGCGCGTGTCGCCCGAGCCGATATCGACGCCCGCGGCGCAGTCGATCCGGCATTCGGGCAGGGCGGCTTCGAGCCCCTGCCGGATCGACACGGCCTCCTCGGCGCGGCCCGCCGCGGCCCATGCTCCCAGCATTTCGCGCGGCGCCGCGGCCAGCGGGCCGACGAGGGCGAGGCGCCGTATTTTGGGCGAAAGCGGCAACGCGCCGCGCGCGCAGGTGAGCAGCACGATCGCGCGTCGGGCGACGTCGCGCGCCAGTTCGCGTCGCTCCGAGTCGCGCCGACCGCTCGCGCCCGCGCCGGCCGCGCCGCGCCGAAAGGGATCGTCGAAAAGGCCGAGGCGCTCCTTCAGAGCGAGCACGCGCCGCACGCTCGCGTCGATATCCGCCATGCCGACGAGTCCGCGCCGCAGCGCCTCGGGCAGGCCCCGGGCGTAGGCGTCGCCCATCATGTCGATGTCGACGCCGGCCCCGAGGGCCAGCGCGGCGGCCTCCGCGACGTCTCTCGCCACGCCGTGATCGATGAGCTCGGCGATGGCGTTGTAGTCGCTGATCAGCACGCCGTCGAAACCCAGGCGCCGCCGCAGCCAGCCTTGCAGCAACGAGGCGTTGGCGGTCGTCGGAACGCCGGCGATGTCGTTGAAGGCGGGCATGATCGCCGCCGCTCCCGCGGCGACCGCCGCCGCGAACGGCGGCAGATAGACCTCGTGCAGCGTTCTCTCGGACAGATCCGCCGAAGCGTATTCGCGCCCCGCGGTCACCGCGCCATAGGCGCCCAAATGCTTGGCGGCGGCGGCGAGGCTGTCGGCGGCGGAAAGGTCGTCGCCCTGGAAGCCGCGCGTTTTCGCCGCGGCGATCTGCGAGGCGACCCAGGGGTCTTCGCCGGGACCCTCGACGATGCGCCCCCAACGCGGGTCGCGCGCCACGTCGAGCATCGGCGCGAAGGTCATCGCCACGCCGTCGAGGGCGGCTTCCTCGGCCGCCGCGCGCGCCGTCTTCTCCCACGCCGCGGGATCGAACAGGCAGGCCTCGGCCAGCGGCGCCGGGAAAATCGTCCGGTGGCCGTGGATGACGTCGAGGCCCAGCAGCAAGGGAACGCCGAGGCGAGACTCTTGCACGGCGAGGCGTTGAACGGCGCGCGTTTCGTCGGCGCCCCAGAGGTTGAGCAAGGCGCCGATGCGTCCGGCGCGGATGCCTTCGGCGACATCGCGCGGCGCGCCTGGGCCGGTGACCGCGCCCGACGAGGCGACCATATTGAGCTGGCCGATCTTTTCCTCGAGGGTCATCGCCGCGAGCAACCTGTCGATGCGTCCCATGGCGTCGCCTCCCGGCATGCTGCGGGGGATGGTTTCAATCCGTTATTTCCATTAAATCACGAAACCGGCGGCGCGGGGACCGCCGGGCGACCTTTGACGCGGCCGTAATCCGCGCCGCCACCGAAAGTCCGTGGCGAGCGCTCCGGCCGGATCGAGCAAAAGAGCGCGGCGGGAACGAATCGATGGGGGAAGGATCGAGCAAGCCGTCACCGGCCGGCGCAGGCGCAGACCTCGCCGGCGAGGAGAGCTTTTGGTCCGAAATGAAGGCGATGGTCTCGCTCTTCTGGGCGTCGCGCGAGCGCAACAGGCTGCTGGCGCTGACCGTCGGGATCGTCGTGGTCGTCGACGCGACGGCCTACGCGCAGATCAGCCTCAACGCCTGGAACCGGCCCTTCTACAATGCGCTGACCAGCAAGGACATGACGGCGTTCCTCGAGCAGCTCGGCGTCTTCGTCGAGCTGGCGGGCGTCCTGCTCGTCCTCAACGTCGCGCAGACGTGGCTCAACCAGATGTCCAAGGTGGTGCTGCGCGAAGGCTTGGGGCGCGACCTCCTCAACGAGTGGCTCGCGCCCATGCGCGCCTTCCGGCTGACGAGCTCGGGCGAGATCGGCGCCAATCCCGACCAGCGGCTCGATGCGGACGCTCAGAACCTGACCAGTCTGACCACCGACCTCGGCATCGGGCTGCTGCAATCGACGCTCCTCCTCCTGTCGTTCATCGGCGTGCTCTGGGGGCTGTCGCAAGGCATGTTCGTGTCGGTCGCCGGCTACACCTTCGCCCCGCCGGGCTTCATGGTGTGGTGCGCGCTGTTCTACGCCGGCGCCGCTTCCTACCTGAGCTGGCGCGTCGGCCGCCGGCTGATCGTCCTCGACGCCGAGCACTACGCGCGGGAGGCCGAGCTGCGCTTCGCCCTGGTGCGCGTCAACGAGGAGATCGAGGGCGTCGCCCTTTATGGCGGGGAAGCCGACGAGAAGGAACGGCTCAATTCGGTGTTCGAGACCGTCCTCGAAGTCTCGCGGCGCATCGTCAACGCGGTGACGCGACTGACCTGGGTCACCGCCGGCTATGGATGGTTCACCATCATCGCGCCGATCCTGGTGGCCGCGCCCGGCTATTTCGCCGGCGCCATGACCTTCGGCGAGCTGATGATGGTGGTCGGCGCGTTCAACCAGGTGCAGCAGTCGCTGCGCTGGTTCGTCGACAATTTCTCTTCCATCGCGGACTGGCGCGCCACGCTGTTGCGCGTGGCGAGCTTCCGCCGGACGATCCGCACCATGGATGCGCTCGGCCTCGCCGCGAGCCGCATCGCCTTGGACGAGACGCAGGACCAGTCGATCCTATTCGACGACCTTCGCGTCGCCGCGCCGGTCGGCTGCATCATGCTGAGCGAGGCGCATGTCGAGCTCAAGCCGGGCGAACATATCCTGGTCTCCGGCGAACGCGGCGCCGGCAAGACCCTGCTGTTCCGCGCCATCGTCGGGCTTTGGCCGTGGGGAAGCGGGCGGGTCGCGCACCCGCCCCGTCAATCCATGATCTTCATGCCGACGCACGCCTACGTGCCGCCCGGCGTGCTGCGGGCCGCCGTCACCTATCCGCACCCGGCCGCCGCGTACGAAGACGCGGCCGTCGCCAAGGCGCTCGCCGACGTCGGCCTCGAACGCCTCCTGCCGGTCCTCGACAAGACGGACCGATGGGATCGGCTGCTCAACGACGACGCCAAGCAGTGCCTGGCCTTCGCCCGCGTCATTCTGCAAAAGCCGCGATGGGTGGTGCTCGACGACGTGCTCGACGTCCTCGATCCCGTCTCGCGCCGGCGGATCGAGGCGATCTTCGCCGGCGAGTTGGCCGACGTCGGCGTCATTAGCATCGGCCGCGACGGGACCCGAAGCGGCTTCTTCACCCGCACGCTGCAACTCCGGATGGATCCGCAGGGGCCAATCTTCAAGCTGGCCGACCAGCTTGACGCCCTCGAGCCGATCAAACCGCCGCGCCAAGCCCTTTCCACTCAATAGACGGCTTACCCCATGCCTCGTCTCGCCAAACCCGTTTCATCAGCCAAAGCCGCCGGGCGCGGTGGGAAGCTCTCCGACGAAGCCCTGCTCGACCTCGTCCAGCGCCAGACGTTCCGCTATTTCTGGGAGGGCGCCCACCCGATCAGCGGGCTGGCGCGCGACCGCCGCCCAAAACTCGCCGACCCGAAAGACGACCTCGTCGCCGTCGGCGGCTCCGGCTTCGGCGCGATGGCGATACTCGTCGCCTGCGAGCGCGGATGGGTGACGCGCCCCCAGGCGCACGCCCGCTTCACCGCCATGCTCGACTGCCTGGAGAAGGCCGCCTGCTATCACGGCATGTATCCGCATTTCATGCACGGCGGCACGGGCGCGACGATTCCCTTCAGCCGCAAGGACGACGGCGCCGATCTCGTGGAGACGGCCTTCCTGTTCCAGGGATTGCTGTGCGTGCGCGCCTATTTCGATCGCGACGCGCCGCAGGAGGCCCGGCTGCGCGAACGCATCGCCTACCTCTGGCGCGAGGCGGAATGGGATTGGTTCACCCGGGGAGGCCGCAACGCGCTCACCTGGCACTGGAGCCCGACCAACGGCTTTGCGCTGAACCACGAAATCCGCGGTTGGAACGAATGCCTCGTCGCCTATGTTCTGGCCGCCTCCGCGCCGCGCTACTCGGTTCCGGTCGAGGCCTATCACGAAGGCTGGGCCGCGGGACGCGAGTTCCTCAACGGACGCAGTTTCGAGGGCGTCGAGCTGCCGCTCGGGCCGGACGGCGGCGGGCCGCTGTTCCCAGCGCATTTTTCCTTCTGCGGCGTCGATCCGCGCGGCCTGAGCGATCCTTACGCCGACTACTGGCGGCAGAACGTGAACCACACGCGCATCAACTACGCCTATTGCCTGCGCAATCCCGATGGCAATAAGGGATACGGGCCGAATTGCTGGGGCCTGAGCGCCGGCGACACTTACGCCGGCTATGCCGCGAACGCGCCCGGCCGGGACCGCGGCGTCATCAGCCCCTCCGCCGCCCTGTCGAGCTTTCCCTACGCCCCGGCGGAGGCGATGGCCGCGTTGCGTCACTTCTACGAGGATCTCGGCGACCGCATCTGGGGGCGCTTCGGCTTTGTCGACGGCTTCAGCGAGCAGCACGACTGGTATGCCGACGCGTTCCTCGCGATCAGCCAAGGGCCGACCGTCGTCATGATCGAGAACTATCGCAGCGGGCTGCTGTGGAAGCTGTTCATGGGCGTCCCCGAGATTCAGGCGGGGATGAAGAAGCTCGGCTTTCGCAGCCCTCATTGGGCGTGAACGCGATCATGATCGGGCTCGACGCGTGGATCGCGGAGGAAGCGCGCTTCGCGGCGAGCGCGATGGCGGGCGCGATCTCGGCCACTCATCTCGTGAGGGATCGGCCGGGCTTCGGGCAGAGGGTCGCGCCGCGGCCGGGCTCGGTGCTCGCGTCCCCGGTCCCCGCCGCCTACGATCCCGACCCCGACTATTTCTTCCACTGGTTCCGCGATTCGGCGATCGTCGTCGACGCGTTGCGCGTCGCGCTGGCGGAAGGGTTCTTGGATCGCGCGGCCGTCGTCCGCTTCCGGGAGTTCGTCGAATTCAGCCTGTCCCTGCGCGCGCTGGACGGCCGCGAGTTCCTCCGGCAAGGCGATTTCCGGCGACGGGTGCAGCCCGCGTTCCTGCAATACGTGCGCGCCGACGCCGAGATCGCCGCGGTTTGCGGAGAGGCCGTATGGGCGGAGACTCGCGTCAATCCCGACGGCACGCTCGATTTTCTTCGTTGGCCGCGCCCGCAGGCGGACGGGCCGGCGCTGCGCGTCATCACGCTGCTGCGTTGGCTGCGTGACGAGCCGGGCCTGGACGCGGCGGTCCGCTCGGGCGTGCGCGAACTCGTCGCGGGCGATCTCGCGTTCACGTTGTCGCAGGCGCAAAAGCCCTCTTTCGACATCTGGGAAGAGGAGAGCGGCCATCACTACTACACCCTGCTCGTGCAGGCGGAGGCGCTCGCGCGAGGCGCCGAATGGCTTGCGCAGATCAGTGAGGGCGAGCGCGCCAGCGCCTGCGCCGCCGCGGCGGACGAGATCGCGCCCCGCCTCGAGGCGTTCTGGGACGGCGCCGCCGGGTTCTATCGCTCGCGCGTCGGCGTGGCGGGCGGCGAGCCCGGCAAGGCGCTCGACGTCGCCGTCGTCCTCGCGGCGCTTCACGCCGGGCGCGCGGCGGGCGCCCATGGCGTAACCGACCCGCGAACGCAGGCGACGCTGAGCGCCCTCGAAGAGCTGTTCGAAGCCGAATACGCCATCAACCGCGATCGCCCCGCCGAGCGCGGCCCGGCGATGGGGCGCTACGCCGGCGACGCCTATTACAGCGGCGGCGCCTATTACTTCGCGACCCTCGGCGCGGCGGAATTCTATTTCAGGTTGGCGGCGGCGCTCCTCGCCGGCGCGAAGATGACGGCGAGCGACGCCAACGCGCGCTTTCGCCGGCGCCTCATGGGGGGCGAGGGCGGGAATGGCGCGCCGGCGGCCGCGGCGATCGCGCGCGGCGACGCCATCATGCGCACGGTGCGCGCGTTCACGCCCGCCGGCGGCGACCTCTCGGAGCAGTTCGATCGCGCGACGGGCGCCCAGACCTCCGCCAAGCATCTGAGCTGGAGCTACGCCGCCTTCGTCACCGCCGCCGCGAGCCGGGCCCAGGCCTTGCGGGCCAGTCGAGCCGCAGGCCCTGGCGCGTAGCGGGCAGGGACGGCTCGAGGAGGCGCTCGCCGAAACGCCGGCGCAGGCCGAAGGCGCGCTGGACGATGAGGTTGACGCTGATGCCGGCCCCGCTCGAATAGATGCGCCAGCCGCCGTCGACCGCGACGGCGGCGGCCTTGACGCGCTCCCATTCGGCGCTCGCCTGATAGCGGTCGCAGAACGCCGCGTCGCTCGAGGAGAAATAGGCGTTGCGCTGGCGCAGCGAGGCGTGGGCCAGCCGGTCGGTGACCGCGATCGGATTGACGACCATGAGCGCGCCCCACAGCGCCTGCGCGTCGCCGAGGACGGCCATCGCTTCGGCCCAGCGCAGGTGCGCGTGCGCGTACATCAGCCCGATCTCGCGGCCGAAGAACGCCGCCGATTCGGCGCGGCGGAAAATCGTCTCCGGCCCGCCGTGGTACGCGATCGGCCGGTCCATCAGGCGCACGCCGTCGGGAAACGTCAGGTGCTTGTCGATGAGGCCGCGATGGCGGCGCGCCTGCGTCGGCGTGAACAGGCCGCCGATGATCGCCTGCGTCATCGGCAGCAGGGAATAGGAGAGGCCGGTCACTTTGTCGCTGGGGTGAAGCAGCAGATCGGGCGGGCCGCCTTCGGGCCTGAACACGCCGTAGCCGGCCACCACGCCGTCGCGCACGAGCAGCCGGTTGAAATCCTTGCGCATCGCCGCGGCGAGCGCGTCGTGCTCGTCGGCGCTCTCGGGGCGCCCGGCGCGACGCAGGATTTCGGCCCAGCGACGAAGCTGCTGATAGAGCAGCGCGACGGTCCAGGCGCTCGCCATCCAGTCGCGCTTGGCCGGATCGACCGGCTGCAGGGAATCGTTCCAGTCGCCGTTTCCGTAGCGGATGAGATGCGTGCCGGGGATGAAACGCCGGCGCGCCGTGGCGATCAGCCGGTCGATGTGGGCGGCGACGGGATCGGCCCACGCGGTCTTCTCGAAGTCGTCCTCGCGCCGCCAGGCGATCGGCTCGTCGAGAAAGGCGAAATCGCCGGTCGCCTCCACGTAGTCGCACAGCGCCTTCAGCGGCCAGACGACGACGTCGCCGTGCGCCTCGCCGTCCTGAATGGCGCTGTAGGGCTCGAGCATGAACCATTGCGGCCAATCGCCGCGCTTCTCGTACTGCTGGGCGAAAAGGATGCGCAGAATCGCCTTGGCCGGCGCGTCGTGCTCCAGCGTCAGGAGCAGTTCCATCGGGCCCTGGCAGACGTCGCGCACGCCCCAGGCGGCGCCCGTGTATTGCTCGAGGCCGTGCGGCGCCGTCAGATGCACCATGGCGTCGTGCGCCAGCCACGGCAAGATCGTGCCGATCGCCGCGGCGTCGGCGTCGGCTCGCCGGCCGGCGACCCGGATGCCGCGCGTGACGGCGCGCCAAGCGCGATCCGAGCTCGCCAGCATCGCCACGTCGTCGACGCCGCCGGCGTATTTCGCCGCCAGCCCCTCGGCGCGCTTCGCATCGGTCATCGAGCCGACCACGGCGAAAGCGAACGCGTTCGTCGGGCGTGTGCGCAAGGCGACGAAGGGGCCGCCGCGGCGCTTGCGGTCGGCGTGAAGCAGCTCGTCGCCGCCGACGGCCTCGACGCTCTCGGGCGTGCTCGCGACGAGGCGAAAGACGGCCTGCGGATAATGGCGCCCCCACTTGTCCATGGGATCGGGCCGGAAGGCGAACTGCTTTTTCCGCGCGTCGATCGTCACCCGCCCGGCGTGCTCGAACTCGCGCTCGCCGAGGGTGATATGGCCGAAAACGAGGAAGCGGCACGGCTCGCCGTCAACGCTGACGCGCCACTGCATCGCGGCCTCGTCGCCCGAAACGATCGCGGCGACGACGATGGTTCTGTCGGCGAGCGAATAGATCCAGCGGCAATCGCCGAGGCCGATCTCGAACGCGGTAGGAACGCTCAGCAGCCGCCACCCACGCCCTGCGTCCACGAGCATGCGCAGCCCGCCGTCGCGGACGATGTTGTAGGGATCGCGCGAGACAGAGAAGAGCTGGTGAAAAGACGTGTTGCCGATGGCGAGCTGCGCGCCGAACACGCCGTGCATCCAAGAGGTGGCACACAAGGCCGCTTCGTCGGGCAGCATCGCGTCGCCGCTGCGCAGCAGGGCGCCGTGACGGCGCACGACGAGGCGCTCCTTGTCGCGCAGGACGATATGGCGGCTATGGGTCTGCCCGGGGACGAAGAAGGACAGAAGCCGGCCGTCGACCCGCTCGACGTGCGCGCGCCTGACGTAGCGCGCCTCGAGCGCCGCCTCGTCGAGGGGCTCGGCGACGAGGCAAGGCGCGTCCTGCACGAGGCTGTGCGTCGCGGCGGACGCAGCGACCTTTCGCGGCGCCCACGCCTTGCCGGCGCGCTCGACGTCGTCGATCAGCGCAAGGTCGTCGTCGCTCGATGCGGCGGGATGGTCGGCCTGGTAAAGGCCGAAAAACGTCCAGGACGCCGCGGCGCCCGGCGCGAGCGTTCGGGCCTTCGACTGAAGAGCGGCGCTGGCGGTCTCGCCCTGCAGGCGCTGCGAGGGGAGGTTCGTCCCGAACGGCCAGTCGGGTCGATCGGCGTCGCGCCAGGCCGGGCCCATGAGCTGGCGGAAATCGGTGGCGAAGCCGGCCGCGCCTTCGAGGCAGCCATGGGCGATCCAGGGATGCACGCCGTCCTGGGCCAGGTTCTGCCGGCCCATCAGAACGTGGTTCATGCCGCGATGGCGCGCGACGCAGTGATCGAGATACTGGCACGCATAGGCTTCGTTGCTCATCAGGAAGCCCGGCTGGCCGAGGCCGAGATCCTGGATGAAGACGGCGTCGCAGCTCAGCGACGAAACGCGCGCGTTGACGACCTCGACCCGCCATAGCCACAGATTGGCTTTTCGGTGCAGCCAGAGACAGACGCGATGGCGCGCGCCGGACGCCTCGCCTTCCCAGACGAAGCGATCCTCGGCCGCGCCGATGCGCAGCCGCGCCTCGGGGCCGATCATCGAGACGATCGTCGGCTCGCGGCCGCCGATGCGCAGCCAAAGGCGGCCCATCGCGCCGGCGATCGGCGAGCCGAGCGCCTGGTTGATCATGATCCGCCCGCGCTCCCGCGCGTGCTCGATCGCGAAGATCGCGCCATTGGGCAGGCGGCTGATCGAAAGCCCGCTCGCGTTGACGATCCGGACGAGGCCGAGGTCGTCTCGGCGAGGCGTCGTCAGGCGCCCGCTCGGCCGATGCGTCACCGCTCCACCTCCGGCTCACCCGAATCGGCGAAGACCTTAGCCCGACTCGTTCGACGCGCCTACCGCGCGAAGCGATCGGTCGCCGCGCGGCGCTCGGTCAGTGGGCCTCGGGGCGGAACTTCGGCCTTCGATCGTCGACCCGCTTGGCCTTGGAGAGCGCTCGTTCGAGCGTGTTGGGCGGGAGAATGTCGACCTCGAAATTGACCGCCGTGTCGTTCTTCAGTTTCCGGCGAATGTGATCTTTCAAATCCGCCGAGAATTTTTCCAGGTCCGGAGGGTTCAGGCTCGGGTCGCGCTCGACGAGAACGGTGGCGTGGTCGAGCGCGCCCTTCTTTTCCAGCACGATCTTGAACTCGACGCCCGTGCCCGGAACCTCGAGCAACGATCGCTGGACCTGGCTGGGATAGACGTTGGCGCCGCGGATCAGCAGCATGTCGTCGAGGCGGCCGTAGACGCCGGCGGGCAGGCGCGGATAGGTGCGCCCGCACGAACAAGGCTCGTAGGTCATGTGCGATTCGTCGCCGGCGTAAAAGCGGATCATCGGTTGCGACTTGCGCTTCAGATGGGTGTAGACGATCGCGCCGCTCTCGCCGTCCGGCATCATGCGATTGGCGTCGTCCTTGGCGACGATCTCGGTCCACACCTCGTCCTGAATGACATGGACGCCGTGGCCGGCCTCGCATTCGGCGTTGGTGGCCCACGGCGTCATTTCCGACGTCGTCGCCATGTCGCGCACCTTGATGCCCCAACCCTGTTCGAGCGCCTGGCGCGTGCCGGGGATCGAGGATCCCGGCTCGCCGATGAAGATGCCGAGGCGAAGCGGCGAAGCGGCCGTCTCGTATCCCATCGACCGCGCGGTCTCCAGCATGTGCAGCGCGTAGGTCGGCGTCGTGATCAGCACGGTGGCGCCGATGCGATGCATCAGTTCGAGCTGGCGCTCCGTCTCGCCGGCGCCGAGCGGAAACGCCGTCGCGCCCAGGCGCTCCGTTCCGAGCAGCGCGCCCCATCCGCCCATGAACAGGCTGAACACGGTGGCGAGCTGCACCACGTCGCCGGGGCGAACGCCGCAGGTGTAGAGCCCCTGCGCCATGACGTCGGCGATGTAATCCCAATCCGACTTCGAGAACGCGTAGAGAGTCGGCTTGCCGCTGGTGCCCGACGAGCCGTGCACGCGCACGATGTCCTTCGGATCGACGCCGAGGTAGTCGCCGAAGGGGCCGCGGGCGGCCTGATCCTCGCGCAACATCGGCTTGGTGATCACGGGCACGCGCTTGGTGAAGTCGTCGAGGCTCTTCACCTGCTCGGGCCGGAATCCGTGCTTGTCGTAATGCCGGCGATAGAAGGGCAGCGTGTCGTAGACGTAGCGCAGTTGGCGCTGCAGATGAGCGAGCGCCTCGGCTTCCCGCTCGGAGCGTGGACGCGTCTCTTTCGCTCGGTCCCAGAAAGCGCCATCGGGCATGACAATCCTCCCCTCCAACGCCGATCACGGCTCGGCTTTGCACGCGAGCCTACTAAACAAACGATCACTTATCAAGCCGAACGATCCGGCCTGGGGCTGACGTTGCGGGGCGATTCGATCGCCGCCGCATCACCCCCGGTTTCGCGCTCCACCGACCCGCCGAGCACCGGCCCGCCGATCGTGCGCGTGTGGCCGAGGAACTCGCCGATGGCCGCGCCGCGGGAGTCTTTCAGGCTCACGTCGTAAATCCCGACGCGGCCGGCCGTGCTGCGTTCCCTGGCGATCGCCGTGAGCCGTTCGCCGGGTTCGCCGGGCCGCAGATATATGACGGAGCAGTGATGGGCGACCGTCCGTTCGTTGCGGCTGTTGCAGGTGCAGGAGAGCGCCGTGTCCGCCAGCGTGAACAGGACGCCGCCATGGCACGTGCCGAAGCCGTTGAGCATGCTCTCGCCGACCGTCATCGCCAGGCTGGCGCGTCCGACGCCGGCCTCGACCAGCTCGATCCCGAGCGCGCGGGCGACCCTGTCGCCTTCGAGCATCGCGAGCGCGCATTCTCGCGCGAGCGCGTCGGCGGAAGGCGCGGCTGTCGCGCGGTCGTTCGGGTGGGGCATCGGGGTTCCCGTGGACGAAATCGAGCCGCCCGGCGCGGCCTCATGCTGCGTTCCGACGCGCCGGTCGGCGCGCGCGAGGTTGATTATGCACAGGTTCCTATGCTAAACAATCGATTAGTTAGTTAAGAGGGAGTCCCTGCGCTTGGCTGCGACGGAGGCGAAACGGCAATCCAATCGGTGGCCGGCCCTGCTCGATTCGGCGGCCGCGCGGTTCGCCGAGCAAGGCTATCACGCCACGACCATCCGCGAACTGGCGGCGGCGACGGCGATGACGCCGGGCGCGATCTACTTCCACGTTCCCAACAAGCAATCCCTGCTGCTGGCCGTCTACGAGGAGGGCGTGCAGCGCATCCTCGACCGGATCGAGGCGGCCGTGGCCAAACAGAGCGAGCCTTGGGCGCGTCTCGAATCGGCGGTGGAGGCGCACCTCGAAGCGATCCTCGACGCGAGCGCCTACGCGCGCGTCGTCATCCGCATCCTGCCGGGCGACGTGCCCGAGATTTCGCCGGATCTGACGAAATTGCGCGATCGGTACGAGGCGCGATTTCGCACGCTCTTTTCTCAGATCGATCTGCCGCGGGATCGCGACCGGAAGCTCGCGCGCTTGTTCCTTCTGGGCGCGATCAACTGGACGCCGGTCTGGTACCGGCCGGGCGGCGCCTCGATCCGGTCGCTCGCCCGCGAGCTGCTGGCGCCGTTGCGCGCGCTGGCGGAAGGCAAAGCGGTGGGGGCGCGCCAATGACGACCTCGAGGCTCGATCCGCCCGCGCGCGTGCTGGTGACCAAGATCGGCCTCGACGGGCACGATCGGGGCAGCCGGATCGTCGCGGCGTTCCTGCGCGACGCCGGCATGGACGTCATCTACACGCCGCCCTGGCAGTCGATCGGCGCCGTCGTCAAGCTCGCGACGGAAGAAGACGTCGACGCGATCGGCGTGAGCTCCCTCGCCACCGATCATCTGATCGTGCCCAATCTTCTCCAAGCGCTGAGGGCGGCCGGTCTCGCGCATATCGGCGTGGTCGTCGGCGGCATCGTGCCGGACGACGAACGCCCGGCGCTGCTGCAAGCCGGCGTCAGCGCGATCTTCGGGCCCGGCGCCTCGCGCGACGAGATCGTCGGCCACGTCGCCATGATCGTCGCCAAGTCCCGCCAGACGCGCGACGCCGAACTTTGGGAGAGCGCCCGATGACGAAAGAAGCCGTTCAATTGTCGTTGCCGGGTTTCGATCAGGCCTACGGGCAGTGGCGAGCCGACTACAGCGAGCAGATCGGCGCCGATCGGGTGGTGAAGAACCGATCGGGCATCGAGATCAAGCCTCTCTACACGCCTCGCGATTGGAGCGGCGCGGCCTACGATGCCGATCTCGGCTTTCCCGGGCAATATCCGTTCACGCGCGGCGTCTATCCCACGATGCATCGCGGCCGCACCTGGTCGCAACGCCAGTTGGTCGGCCTGGGCGTTCCCGAGGACTACAATGCGCGCGTTCATCAGATTCTCGCCGCGGGCGCCACGGCGATCAGCTTCCTGCCGTGCAACTCGTTCTTCCGCGGCGTCGACTGCGACGAGGTCGACCCGGTGCTCCTGGGCACTTGCGGAACGGTCGCCAACACCGCCGACGACATGGACGTCGCCCTGAAGGGCGTGCCGCTCGGCAAGATCTCCACGGCGATGAACGACCCTTCGCCGTTCACGCTGCTGGCCTTCACATTGGCCGTGGCCAAGCGTCGGGGCGTTCCCTGGTCGTCGATTTCGGGAACGTCCAATCAAAGCGACTATCTCTCGCTTTTCATCGCCAACCACATGTTCTTCCGGCTGTCCCTGGCGGGCTCGCGGCGCGTGCTCATCGACCATATCGAGTTCTGCCTGAAGCACACGCCGAATTGGAACGCTGTCTCGGTCGTCGGGCAGCACATGCAGCAAGCTGGGGCGACGCCCGCCCAGACCGTCGGCTTCACCCTGTCGACCGCGCTGCAATACGCAGAGGATTGCGTCGACCGCGGCATGGACGTCGACGCCGTGCTGCGGCGCTTCACCTTCTTTTTCGACATCTCGATCAGCTTCTTCGAAGAGATCGCCAAATGCCGGGCGGCGCGGCGCATCTGGGCGCGCCTGGCCCGCGAGCGGCTCGGCGCGAAGAACCCGGCGTCGTGGCGATTCAAGTTTCACGCCCAGACGTCGGGCGTCGATCTGACGCGCCAGCAGCCGCTCAACAACATCGCCAGGGTGGCCGTGCAGGCGATGGCCGGCATCATGAGCGGTCTGCAATCCATGCACACCGACGCTTACGACGAAGCGATCGCCACGCCGACCGAGGAGACCGCCCGCATCGCCGTCGCCACACAAAACATCCTGCGCGAAGAGGCGCATCTGTGCGACGTGATCGATCCGCTCGCCGGCTCCTACTACGTGGAGACCCTCACCGATCGGATGGAGGCGGAGATCCTCGACGTCATCGCCAAGATCGACGCCGCGGGCGGCATGTTCAAGGCCGCGGAGACGGGGCTCGTGCAGACCATGATCGGCAATTCGGCGCTCGCCTATCAGGAAAGAATCGAAAGCGGCGAAGAGAAGATCGTCGGCGTCAACTGCTATCGGCACGAAGGCGAGGAGAATTCGGCCAAGCCGACCGAGCGCCCCGACCTCGAACGCATGAAGGCGCACGTCGCGCGATTCAAGCAACACAAGGCGGAGCGCAGCCAGGACGAGGTGCGCCGGGCGCTCGACGACCTGGCCCGCGCCGCCGCCAGCCCGCGCGACAACGTCTACGAAAGCGCGGTCGAGGCGGCCGGGCGCGGCGTCACGCACGGCGAAATCGTGAGCTGTCTGCGCAAAGAGCTGGGTTTTGGAAATCCTCTCGTCATCGCCTGAGGTCGGCCCGGCGCTGGCGGCGCTCGTCGATCGGCTTCGCCGTTCCGACATGCGCGCCCTCGCGCGCTGCATCACGCTGACCGAGCAGGGCGGCCCCGTTTCGGACCTGCTGCATCGCTCCGTCTACCCGATGACGGGCCGCGCCTCGATCGTCGGCTTCAGTGGGCCGCCGGGCGCCGGCAAATCGACCCTGATCGACGCCTTCATCGGCGTCTTACGCGCGCGCGGGCGCACGGTCGCGGTCGCGGCGGTCGATCCCTCGAGCCCGATCTCCGGCGGGTCGGTGCTCGGCGACCGCGTGCGGATGCAGCGGCACGCGGAAGACCCGGGGGTCTTCATTCGCTCGATCGCCTCGCGCGGGCGCCTGGGCGGACTGTCCGAGAGCATCCATCGCGTCGTCGATCTCATGGACGCCTCGGGGCGCGATTTCGTCATCGTCGAGACCGTCGGGGCCGGACAGTCCGAGGTGGAGATCGTCGAGGTCGCGGACGTCGTCGTCGTCGTCAACGCGCCGGGCCTCGGCGACGACATCCAGGCGATCAAGGCCGGGATTCTCGAGATCGCCGACATCCTCGTGGTCAACAAGGCCGACCTGCCGCTCGCAGGCCGCACGACCGGTCAGCTCGAGACGATGCTGAAGCTGCGTCGGGAGAGGCAGGACGTGCCGGTCATCGAAACGGTCGCCACCACGGGGGCGGGCGTAGCCGGCCTCGCCGCGGCGGTCGAGGCGCGCGCGGGAAAGACGGCGCAGGAAAAGCGGGCGAGCCGGACCAAGCGGGTCCAAAGGCTGGTCGCACAACTCGCCGGGCGGCGCGTTTGCGACGCCGTCCTGGCGCTGACGAGCGCCGAGGCCGCCGCGGCGATCGCCTCCGCTCGGGAGGGGCGGATCAGCGTCGCCGAGGCGGCCGACCAGGTTCTGCGGATCGTCTTGCGCGAGCAGCTTTCGAGCCCCGACGTCGCCTCCGAAATAGGGCTTGGCGGGCGCGCCGCGCCGAGAACGCCGCGCTCGGCGGGATGAGGCGCGCGCCCCTTTCCCCTTGCGGGTGTCAGGCGAACCTCTGGTTCGCTGAGAGGTGTCGCGCGAAGCGCGACGGATGAGGGGTCGCGCCGCAAGGCGCGTTGCTTCGGCGAAAACGGAAGCTTGCTTGTTTATACCGTACAAATTACCGCGGATCGCAGCTATGCTGACGAATGCGCCTTGCGGCGCGACCCTTCATCCGTCGCGCTTCGCCCGCCTTCGAGATGTCAGCTTCGCCTCGGCTTGGCGGCCTTGGCCGACCGCTCGGCGCCGAGCAGAGCGGCGTGCCGCCGGTGGCCGAGCGGGGTCAGCACGCCCGCCAAAATTATATCGAGGCTGTCGCGAATATATTCCTCGAGCGACATCCGCGTTTTGAAGTACCAGCTCTTCAGCGCCCAGCCGTGCGCGACGAGGACGATCTGGTAGGTCAGCACGTCGACGTTGATCTTGCGGATCAGCCCCGCCTTCATGCAGGCGACGACGGCGGCGGCGATGATGTCGTTGGTCTCCGTCTCGCGCTGTTGGATCAACAGGCGCCGTTCGCGCGACAAGGACTTGGTCGAGCGATAGGCGAGCACGGTCGCAGCGCGATGTCGATCGACCACCCGGCAATAAGCGTCGACCGCCCGCAGCAGCCGCTCGAGCGGATCGGCGAGGCCTTCGATCGCACGGGGAATCTCCTGCGCGTAGGAATTGACCACCTGCAGCAGCACCAAGAGCAGGACGTCCTCCTTCTCGCGCACGTAGAGATAGACGAGACCGGAGCTGACGCCCGCTTCCTTGGCGATGTCCTTGATCGTCGTGGTGTAGAAGCCCTGGTCGGCGAACAGCTTCGTCGCCGCCGCGACGATCTGGTGGCGGCGCTTCTCGACGAGGGCGGGGTCCTCGACGGTGGCGGTGACGTTGGTGCTCATGGGCGCTGTCCGTCCGGTGCGAGAGGCCGCGGCGCGCCGTCGGCGGAAGGGCGCGAATCGCTCGAGTCCGAGGCCTTGGCGCGATCGTAGGCCGAAAATTCGCCCGAAGCATCACAGGGCCCGCCGAACGCCGCGTAACCGCCATCGACGGGAATGACGGCGCCGGTGAGGTAGGAGGCTTCATCCGAGGCGAGGAACGCGACGACGGCGGCGATTTCTTCGGGCGCCGCCATGCGGCCGAGCGGCGTTCGCGCGCGGATGCGCGTCGCGTCGAGCTTGCCGCTCGCGATCAGCCCGGCGACCAGTCGCGTCTCGACGTAGCCCGGCGCCACGGCGTTGACGCGAATTCCCCGGCCCGCCCATTCGCAAGCGAGTACGCGCGTCATCATCGCCACGCCCGCCTTGGCGACCGAGTAGGCGGTGCGAACCGGCACGCCCACTTGGCCGGCGATCGAGCCGAGATTGACGATCGAACCGCCGCCGCGCCGCGCCATGCCGGGGACGACCGCCTTCGACACGAGGAAGGTTCCGTTGACGTGGGCGGCGAGGGTTCGCTCGAAGACGGCGAGGCTTTGCGCGAGCGTCGGGACGGCGCCGTCGCCGACGCCGGCGTTGTTGACGAGGATGTCGAGGCCTCCCAGAGCCGTCGTCGCGTCGCTCGCCATGCGCTCGACTTCGGCCTCGTTGGCGACGTCCGCCCGGATCGCCAGATGCTGCGGGCCGATCGACGCCGCCGCCGCGCGCGCGGCGTCGAGGTCGACGTCGTTCAGGGCGACGCGAGCGCCTCCTTCGGCGAGGCGGCGCGCGATGGCGAAGCCGATGCCGTTCGCGGCGCCGGTGACGAGAGCGGTCTTGCCGTTCAAAGTCGGATGCGCCATCGCGGTCGTTCCCTCGTCCGGGGTCAGCGGAACCGCGAGAAGTCGGGCTGGCGCTTCTCCAGGAACGCGGTCCGCCCTTCGGCGGCTTCTTCCGAATGGACGAACGCGGCGAGGCCGTCGCCCGCCATCTTCGTCTGGCCGAAGATGTGGGCGCTGTCGGCGTTGAAGGCGTGCTTGAGGAACTTCAGCGCCGTCGGGCTCAGCGCCGCCGCCTTCTTGGCCATCGCGCGCGCTTCCTCCATCAATTTGGCTCCCGGCACGACCTTGTTGACCAGGCCCCATTGCAGCGCCGTCTGCGCATCGTATTGTTCGCAGAAGAACCAGATCTCTCGCGCGCGCTTCTCGCCGACGGTGCGCGCGAGATAGGCCGCGCCCCAGCCGGCGTCGAAGGAGCCGACGCGCGGGCCGGCCTGCCCGAACTTGGCGTGCTCGGCGGCGATGGTGACGTCGCACAGCACGTGGATGACGTGGCCGCCGCCGATGGCGTAGCCGTTGACCGCGCAAATCACCGGCTTGGGGATGTTGCGGATGACCATGTGCAGGTCGTCGATCTCCCACAGGCCGTTCTGAGACGTCCCGTAGCTCCCCTTCTCCTGCATCTCCTTCTGGTCGCCGCCGACGCAGAACGCCTTGTCGCCGGCCGCCGTGAGGATGACGCAGCCGGCGCCCTTGTCCGCCCAGGCGCGCTTGAAGGCGTGCGTCAGCTCCTCGATCGTGCGGCCGCGGAAACAGTTGAGCCGATTGGCGCGGTTAATGGTGATGGTGGCGACGCCTTCGCTCGCCTCGTAGAGAACGTCGGTGTAGTCCATGTTCGGCTCCTTGCCTTGTATGGGCGCGTCTCAGGCGAGAATCGCGCGTTGCGGATCGAACCCGCGCAGCAGCGCGAGCTCGCTAGAGGTCGGCGGTTCGTAGCGGGCGAGCGTCGGGGCGACGGCGAGTTCGCGCCCGCATCGCTCGGCGAGCCGGGCGAGCGCGGCGCGCTCCTCGCCCGCCTCGCACGTCACGCCGGCGACCCGCAGGGCGCCGTCGTCGCCGCGCTCGAGCAAGCCGAGATCGGTGGCGACCCCCGCGCAATGGCGAATCGGCGTGGTGACGAAAGGCAGCGTCTCGACGAAACGCCCCGCTTTCAGCGGCATGACGACGAGGCACGCGGCCGCGCCGCTGGCGAGGTCGTTGGCGCCGCCCGATCCGACGATCAGCCGGCCGTCGGCGGCGCGCGAGGAATTGATGTTGCCAGCGAGGTCGATCTGGGCGGCGGCGAGCAGCGCCAGGCAACGACGCGCATTTGCCCCGGCGAGCGCGCCGAGCGTGCGCACGAAGCCGGCGTGAAACAGCGAGGAGGCGGCGTTGGGGCGATTGAACAGGTAGGGGTCGCCGGCGATCGGGCGGAAGCCGACCATGCCGGTCTCGGCGATCAGCGCCACCGCGACGCCGCGCTCGCGGCAGCGCCGCTCGGCGCCCCACGCGGCCAGATGCGCGAGGCCGATGCCGGCGAAGAAGGTTTCGGCTTCGCCGTCGACGGCCTTGCCCTCGGCGATCCGCATGGCGAGAACCGCCGCGCGCTCCTCGGGCGAGGCGGGTTCGTCCCGGCCCTTCGCCGTCGCCGGCCTCGGCGACATCGCTTCGGCGCGCAGATTTTCGAGCCGCGCCGCGCCGAGCCGCGCCAGATAGGACTCGTGGTCCGTTCCGAATACCCAGTCCTCGACCCAGGCGCGCAACGCCTTGGGATCGCGCGCGAGGCCGCGCAGCGTCTGGCGGAAGGCGTAGTCCTCGGCGTAGGATTCCACGCCCTCCTCTTTCGACCAGACGAACTGGCCCTGCGGATGGGCGCCGAACGGCGCGAGCACGACGTGATCGACGAGAGGACCGGGGACGCCATTGCGCGGGCCGATCGCGCGGAACTCTTCCGGCGCGACGACGCGCTCGGCGGTGACCACCACTCTTCTCGCCGCGAACACGCCCCAGCTCTCCTCGGCGTCGGGGGCGTGGACGATCGTATTGCCCAGCGTGTCGGCGATCGGCGCGTGCAGGAAGGCGACGTCCGGGCGGAGCGCCGCGACGACCGCAGTATCGCCGCCGGTAAACGGGTCCTTTATCGCAGCGCGGCCCCGCTCGCTCCACAGGCCGGAGCCGACGAGGCTGTTGGTCGGCGCGAAGGGCCAGCCGAGCGCGCCGGCCATCAGCCGCAGCGTCATCGTCAGGTTGGTCCAATCGGGATCGTTGTCCGCCCCGCCGTCCATAGCGATCTGGAGCTGCCGGGAGGGCGTCGGCGCGGGATAGGTGCCGCCGGCGAAGGCGCATTCCATGCGCGCAATCGCGCCGGCGGCGACCAGGATCGAGGCGTATTCGAGCAATCCGGTGGCGGCCAGGGTCAGGCATTTGCGGTCGCGAAATTGCCGCGCCACTTCGAACGCCGCCGCATGCGAGCGGTTGTGGGTGAAGGCGAAGAGCAGCGTCGCGCCGGGAAAGACGCTGGCGCGGACCGCCGCCGCCAGCGACGTGACCTTGCTCGTCGATTCGGCTCTTCGAGTTCTGCCGGGAAGGGCGCCCATGGAGCGTCAGCCGGCCATCGTCAGGCCGCCGCTGACGCTCAGCACCTGGCCGGTGACGAAGCTCGAGCGATCGGAAGCGAAGAACAGCGTGGCGTCGGCGACCTCGGCAGGCCTGCCCAGCCGTTTCATCGGGATGGCGTTGACGAGGGCGTCGCGCATCTTCTCGGTCTGCGTGGCGAAGAGCGGCGTGTCGGTGGGGCCGGGGCAGACGCAGTTGACGCGCACGTTCTTGCGCACCACCTCTCGGGCGAGCGACTTGGTGAAGGCGATGACGCCGCCCTTGGCGCCGGCGTAGACGGTCTCGCCGAAGGAGCCGACGCGGCCCGCGTCGCTGGCGATGTTGACGATGCGGCCGGAGCCGGAAGCGAACAGCAAGGGCAGCAGCGCGCGCGTGACCTGCACCGGCCCCATGAAGTTGAGCGCCACGATCTTCGCCCAATATTCCGGCGTGTTGTTCATGAAGGGCTCGATGACGTCCCAGCCGGCGGCGTTGACCAAAACGTCGAGCCGGCCGAACTCGCGCTCGATCTGCGCCGCCAGCGCGTCGGCGGAGGCGCGATCGGTGACGTCGAGCCTGATGAAGCGCACGTCGCCGAGGCTCTTCAGTTCGCTCGCCGCGGCCTCGCCGGCGGCGACGTTGACGTCGGTCAGCGCGACGCGCGCTTGGCTTTCCGCGAAAGCGCGCGCCGTCGCGAGCCCGATGCCCGAAGCCGCTCCGGTGACCACGACGACCTTGTCCTTGAAATTCATTTCATTCTCCATCTGAACGCGAGGCGGTTCTCAATCGGCTTTGGCGGCGAAGAAGCCCTCGATGCGCGTGCGCGCTTCCTTCGTCTTCATCAGCATGCGCGGCTTTTCCAATTCGCGCGCGTAGCCGTCGGCGTGGGGATCGAACCAGGCGGCGATGCAATCCTTCGAAGCGACCAGGGCCGGTCGCGACAGGCCGGCGACGCGCGCCGTGATTTCGCCGATGCGCGCGTCGAAATCGCGCGCCTCGGCGCTCCATTGCACGACGCCCAGCCGGGCGGCCTCGACGCCGTCGACGATCTCGCCGCCGAGGATGAGACGCGACGAGACCCCGGGGCCGCACAGCCGCGTCAGCCGCTGCGTGCCGCCGGCGCCGGGGATCATGCCGACGCGCGTCTCGGGCAGGCCGATCTTGGCGCGCGTCGAGGCGATGCGAAGATCGCAGCAAAGCGCCAGCTCGAGCCCGCCGCCGAGCGCCGGCCCGTCGATCGCGCCGAGCGTCACCGCTTCGAGCGCTTCGAGCCGAGCGAACAGAGCGTGCAGCGTCCCGACATAGGCGACCATCGCCTCGACGCCGTCCGGCGCGTCGAAGAAGCTGCGGATCAGCGACAGATCCGCCCCGGCTGAGAAGCATTTCTGGTCGCTGCGGATCACCACGGCGGTCGGCCGGGCGGCCTCGATGTCGTCGAGCGCCCTGTTGAAGGCGGCCACGAAGGCCGGGTCGATGGCGTTGACCGGCGGGCGGCTCATGACGAGGGTCGCCGCCGCGCCCTTCTGTTCGGTGCGGATCATGGTCGGCCCTGGCCCTTGGCTTCGAGGAGCGCGTTGCGGATGAGAAACTTCTGGATCTTGCCGCTCGGGTTGGCCGGCAGGCTCGGCCAAATCTCGAGCCGTTCGGGCAGCTTGAAGCGGGCGACGCCCTTGGCGAGCAGGAAGTCGGTCAGTTCGGCAAGCGTCACGCTGCGGCCCGCTCGTGTCACCACGACCGCGCATGCCGTTTCGCCGAGGCGAGCGTGGGGCACGCCGACCACGGCGACCGAATGGATCGCGGGATGGGCGGCGAGGTAGTCCTCGACTTCGCGAACCGAGATGTTCTGCCCGCCGCGAACGATGATGTCCTTGATGCGCCCGGCGATGCGGATCGAGCCGTCGGGCAGCGCCCGCGCGAGATCGCCGGAGTGGACCCAGCCGTCGGCGTCGAGGGTCTTGGCCGTCAGCTCGGGCTCGCCGAGATAGCCGAGGAACGTGTTGGGGCCGCGCGACCATTCCTCGCCGACCTCGCCGACCGAGGCCGTCCTTCCGTCCTCGGCGACGATCCGCGTCTGGACGCCCGCGAGCGGTCGGCCGTCGGTCGTCCAGGCGTTTTCTCTGGGATCGCTGGGATGAACGACGGTGTGCGGCGGGCTCTCCGTCGCGCCGTAGATCGACATCACGCGCAGGCCGACGTCGCTCGCGCGATGCACCAGCGCTTCGGGCACCGGCGCGCCGCCGCACAGGAAATAGCGCAAGTGCGGCAGCCGCTCGCCGCTCGTCTCCAGCGCCGAGGCGATATCGGCGAGGAACGGCGTCGCCCCCATCGTCCAGGTGCATTCGTGCTTGGCGAGCTGACGCGCTGCCGCCGCGCCTTCGAACACATCGAGCAGGGACAAGGTTCCGCCCATCGTCAGCGTCATCACCACGCCGTGCATGAAGCCGGTGGTGTGGGAAATCGGCGAGGCCATGAAGGCGACGTCGCGGCCGTCGATCGCCAGAGCGGTGGCGAGGGCGCGCTCGCCGAACAGGATGGTGTTGTGCGTATGGACCGCGCCCTTGGCGCGCGACTCGGTTCCCGAGGTGAAGAGCGCCGCCACGGGATCGTCGGCCGCGATTTTCGGCAGAATCCTGATCGCCTCGTGCTCCGCGGCCTCCTGCCAGGGCGTCCCGATCGCCGCTTCCCCGTCGCCCAGGCGCACGACGGCGCGCCCGGCGAGGATTTCCGGCTCCATCGCCGCGACGAGCTTGGTGAAGTCGACGCTGCGGAAGCGCCCGGGGACGAACAGCGCGCGGCTGTCGCATTGGGTCAGGACGTAGGCCAGATCGGCGCGCCCGTAGGTGGTCGGGATCGGGTTGATCACGGCGCCCAGCTTCATCGCCGCCAGGAAGACGACGACCGTCTCGCGCCAGTTGGGCAGGCACACCGTGACGACGTCGCCCTGGGCGACGCCGGACGCGAAAAGAAAGCCGGCGAGCCGCTCCGCCCGCGCCATCAGCTCGCCATAGGCGAGGCTCGCGCCGGAGGCGTCGCGAACCGCGATCTTCTCGGGCGCGGCGGCCGCGGCGGCGCCGATCAGCTCTGGGATGGGATCGTCCCGCCATTGCCCGTTGGCGTGGTACTGGGCGGAGCGGCCGGAGTCGGGCGTCGGAAACCGCATCACGCGCCTCCCAACTTCGGGCGGCCCGCGATATGGGCCTGGATGGAGCCGAGAAGCCCGCCGTCGACGACGATGTTCTGTCCGGTGAGGTAGCCGGCTTCGGGCGAGATCAGGAATTCGATCAGGCCGGCGAGATCGCGGGCCGGGTCGCCGATGCGATGCATGGGGACCAGGGCTTCGCGCGCGGCTTTCTTGTCCGGGTCGGCGTAGATCGGCGCGGTCATGGCGCTGTGGAACAGGCCGGGCGAGACGGCGTTGGCGCGCGCGCCCGACGCCGCCCATTCCTGGGCGAGCGTGCGCACCAGCATGATCAGCGCCGCCTTGCTGGCGCTGTAGGCGCCGACGCTCGGGTAGGGCTCGACGCCCGACATCGAGGCGACGGCGACGAAGGCGCCGCGGTTGGCGGCGAGATGGGGATGGGCGGCGCGCGCCAGCAGCCAGGCGCCGCGCACGTTGACGGCGAAGACGCGATCCCAGGCCTCGAAGTCGATCTCGTCGAGGCGGCCGGGTAAGGCGATGCCGGCGTTGGAGACGACCGCGTCGAGGCCGCCGAAGGCCGCCGCCGCCGCCTCGACGAGCCGGCCGGGCGCCTCGCGCGTCGCCAGATCGCCGCTCAGCGCCTCGACGCGCGCGTCAAGCTTCCGGCAGGCGGCGGCGACCTCGTCGAGGTCGCGCGACGGCGCGGAGGCGCAAAGGACGAGCGAGGCGCCGGGCCTCGCCAGTCTCTGCGCGATGGCGCGGCCGATGCCGCGGCTCGCTCCGGTCAGAAGGATGCGCATGGTCGAGGCCGGACTCCGTCTTGGGCTTTCGGCTTGCCGAGCCGAGGTCACAAAGTGCGCGCGATCAGCTCGCGCATGATCTCGTTGGAGCCGCCGTAGATGCGGTGGACGCGCGCGTCGGCGAAGGCGCGCGCGATCGGGTACTCCCACATGTAGCCGTAGCCGCCGTGCAGTTGCAGGCACTGGTCGAGCGCGCGCCCCATCAGTTCGGTGCACCAGTACTTCGCCATCGCCGCGACGGTGACGTCGAGGCGCTCCTCGTTCACCTCTCTCAGGCAGCGGTCGACGAAGACCTGCGCGATCTCGATCTCGGTCTTGATCTCGGCCAGGCGAAAGCGGGTGTTCTGGAAGTCGGCGATTCGAGTGCCGAACGCCTTGCGCTGGCGCGTGTAGTCGCGCGTCCATTCCAGCGCCGCGGCGCAGGTCGCCACCGCGCCGACGGCGATCTGCAAGCGCTCCCAGGTGAGCTCCTTGGACAGCAGCGGGAAGCCCTTGCCTTCCTCGCCGAGCAGGTTGGCGACGGGAACGCGCACGTTATCGAAGAACAGCTCGCAGGTGTCCTGCGCCTTCATGCCGATCTTCTCGAAGTTCTTGCCGCGCGTGACGCCTTGGCGATCGGCCTCGACGACGATCAGCGTCAGCGCCTTCTTGTCGGCGCCCGGCCCCGGCTTGGCCGCCACCAGCAAGAGATCGGCGCACTGGCCGTTGGTGATGAAGGTCTTCTGGCCGTTGAGGACGAAGGCGTCGCCGTCGCGGATCGCCGTGGCGCGGATGGCGCGCAGATCGGAGCCGGCGCTGGGCTCGGTCAGCACGATCGCGCCGATCGCTTCGCCCGAGGCCATCGCGGGGAGCCAGCGTCGCTTCTGTTCTTGCGCGCCGTAGTTGAAGATGTAAGGCGCGACGATGTCCGAATGGGTGGAGAAGCCCGGCCCGGATAGGCCGAGGCGGGCCTGTTCCTCGATCAGGATCGCCGAGGCGAGGCGATCGGCGCCGGCGCCGCCGTATTCTTCCGGCAGCGCGACGCACAGCAGCCCCGCCTCGCCCGCCTTCTTCCACACCGAGCGGGGGGCCACGCCGGCCTTTTCCCACGCGCGATGATGCGGCGCGACCTCGCGTTCGAAGAACTTGCGCGCCGATTCCCTGAGCGCGTCGTGCTCGGGGGCGAAGATTTCGCGCGCCAACATCGTCACGGGCTTTCCTCTCGGATGGGTCCAACCGGCGCAAGAGGCGCACGGTCCCGCGTTTCAAGTTGACTGACTATCCATTCATTTGTATGCCCTTGTCAAGCGCCTTTCGCTTCCCGGCCGCCGGGCCGGCGCCGCGCTCCCACAAAACCGAGAGGAAATCGACGCCATGGCCGCTGCGACCCGCCAGTCCTTCCAATGGGACGATCCGTTCCTGCTCGCCGAGCAACTGGGCGAGGACGAGCGCCTGATCGCCGAAACGGCGCGTGGCTACGCCCAGGACAAGCTGCTGCCGCGCATCGTCGAAGCCTTCATGGAGGAGAAGACCGATCGCGCCATCTTCGCCGAGATGGGCGCGCTCGGCCTGCTCGGCGTGACGATCGGAGAGGCGTTCGGCGGCGCCGGCGCCGGCTATGTCGCCTATGGCCTCGTCGCGCGCGAGGTGGAGCGCGTCGATTCGGGCTATCGCTCGATGATGAGCGTGCAGTCGTCGCTTGTGATGTACCCGATCGAGGCCTACGGCTCGGAGGCGCAGAAGAAGACGTATCTGCCCCGGCTCGCCACGGGCGAGTGGGTCGGCTGCTTCGGCCTGACCGAGCCCGACGCGGGCTCCGACCCCGGCGGCATGAAGACCCGCGCCGAAAGAATCGCCGACGGCTATCGTCTCGTCGGCTCCAAGATGTGGATTTCGAATTCGCCGATCGCCGACGTCTTCGTCGTCTGGGCGAAGTCGGCGGCGCATGGCGGCGCGATTCGCGGCTTCATCCTGGAAAAGGGCATGAAGGGGCTGTCCGCGCCGAAGATCGGCGGCAAGCTCAGCCTCAGGGCGTCGGTGACGGGGGAGATCGTCATGGACGGCGTCGTCGTCGGGGAGGAAAATCTCTTGCCCAACGTCTCCGGCCTGAAGGGGCCTTTCGGCTGCCTCAACCGCGCGCGCTACGGCATCGCCTGGGGCGTCATGGGCGCGGCGGAGGACTGCTGGCGCCGCGCGCGCCAGTACGGCCTCGAGCGCAAGCAGTTCGGCCGGCCGCTCGCGCACACCCAGCTCTACCAGAAGAAGCTCGCGGACATGCAGACCGAGATCGCGCTCGGCTTACAAGCGGCGTTGCGCGTCGGGCGCCTGTTCGACGAGGGCCGCATGGCGCCGGAAATGGTCTCGCTGATCAAGCGCAACAATTGCGGCAAGGCGCTCGACATCGCCCGCCAGGCGCGCGACATGCACGGCGGCGCCGGCATCCAGATCGAATACCACGTGATGCGCCACGCCGCGAACCTCGAGACCGTGAACACCTACGAAGGGACGCACGACGTCCATGCGCTGATCCTGGGGCGAGCCCAGACGGGGCTGCAGGCGTTCTATTGAGCGATGGCGGGGCGTTTGGCGGGCTCGGCCGGCCCCGTCATGGCGAGGGGCGCGGCGACGAAGCAATCCCACGCTTTCAGCGCGCTTCGCCTTATAGGCTGGCGACCCGCCGACCCACCGCGCCGTCGACCTCATGGAGAGCAAAACTTCCGAAGCTTTTGACCTGTCAAGGACGCGCTCATAGCCCGTCGAAAGACGGGCGTCTTTCGACGCCCTATGCGCGCGCCGCCGAAGGCGGTCTTCGATCCTTGACAGGTCAAAAGCTTCGGAAAGAAGAGGCTTCCATGAGGTCGACGGCGCTCTCTGCCGAATGGCGGCGGGCTCTCTAAGCGGCAACGAATTTTCGACAGATTTCGATTGGCCGATTGCATCGCCCGCGCTTTTCGTCATTCTGGCGCTGCGAACGCTAGCCGGTGGGATGGCCGACTCGCCATCGCGACACATTGAACCCAGAACTCATGAACCTCGCGCCTGCAAACTCAGCCGCCGACATCGAGACGTTCATCTCGTATTGGTCGGGCGGCGACGGCGGGCAAGAACGCGCCAATTACGGGCGTTTCCTCATCGAGCTTTGCGACGTGCTCGGCGTCAAGCGCCCCGATCAAGCCTCGCACAATACCGCGACCAATACTTATGTGTTCGAACGCGCAGTGACCTTCCGCGAGCCGGACGGCGCGACGTCGCACGGGAGAATCGACCTTTACAAGCGCGGCTCCTTCGTCTTGGAAGCCAAGCAAAGCCGCAATCCCGGCGCCGCGAAGGCCGTTCCCGAGCAAGGCGACCTGTTGGCCGCCGCCCAAGCGGAATCGACGCCGCGCGGTCGTCGCACGGCCTCGCACGCCTGGGACGTGCTCATGGCGCGTGCGCGCGTCCAAGCCGAACAATACGCCAAGGCCTTGCCGGCGTCCGAGGGCTGGCCACCGTTCCTCATCGTTTGCGACGTCGGTCATTGTTTCGAGATTTATGCCGACTTCACCGAACAAGGGAAAAACTACGCGCAATTTCCCGACCGACAGGGCTTTCGCATCTATCTCGAAGATCTGCGCGACGCCAAGATACGCGAGCGGCTTCGCCTGATTTGGGAGGACCCGCACAAGCTGGACCCGACAAAGATCGCGGCCCAGGCGACGCGAAAGTTAGCCGAGAGGCTCGCCGCCGTTTCCAAGCATCTCGAAGAGGCCAAGGACCGCGAAGGCCGCAAGCTCTACGATCCGGAAACGGTCGCGCATTTCCTCATGCGCTGCCTGTTCACGATGTTCGCCGAAGACGTGGAGCTTTTGCCCAAGGGCAGTTTCCGCGACGTGTTGAAAAAATGCGCCGACGATCCCAAGCTCTTCCCTCGCCTTGTCGGCCAATTGTGGGAGGCTATGGACAAGGGCGCGTTCGCCTTCGCGCTCGAACGCGACGTCAGAAAATTCAATGGCTATCTGTTCAAGGATCGGACCGCCCTGCCGCTGCCGAAAGAGGAAATCGGCGAACTCTACGAAGCGGCGAAGGCCGATTGGAAACAGGTCGAGCCCACCATCTTCGGCGCGCTGCTCGAACAGGCCCTGAACCCCGCCGAGCGCCGCAAGCTCGGCGCGCATTACACGCCGCGCACTTATGTCGAGCGGCTTGTCGTCGCGACAATCATGGAGCCGTTGCGCGCCGAATGGGCCAATGTCCAGACGGCGGCGGAAGCCAAGCGCGCCGATGGCGACGCGAAGGGGGCGGAAAAGGAAGTCGCCGACTTTCACGCCCGACTTTGCGAAACGCGGATACTCGACCCCGCCTGCGGCACCGGGAATTTTCTCTACGTCAGCCTCGAATTGATGAAGCGCCTCGAAGGCGAAGTGCTGGAAGCGCTGGCCTCGCTTTCGGAGCAAGGCCGCTTCGCCGGCTATGAATTGAAGACCATCGATCCGCATCAGTTCCTCGGCTGGGAGGTGAACCCTCGCGCGGCGGCGATCGCCGAGCTCGTTCTCTGGATCGGCTATCTCCAATGGCATTTCCGCACGCGCGGCGGAGTGCCGCCCGAGCCGATCTTGAAGGACTTCAAAACGATCAAAGTGCAGGACGCGGTGCTCGCCTGGGACAAAAAGGAATTGGCGCGCGACGAGCAGGGCAAGCCGCTGGAGCGCACGGATTCGGAAGGCCATCGCGTGGAGGTCTGGCGTTACGTGAATCCGAAGCGGCCGGAATGGCCGGCGGCGGATTACATCGTCGGCAATCCGCCGTTCGTCGGCGGCAAGGACATTCGCGGCCGCCTGGGCGAAGGCTACGCGCAGGCGCTTTGGGCCGCGCATCCCCACATGAACGAAAGCGCCGATTTCGTCATGTATTGGTGGGACCGCGCCGCCGATCTGCTGGCGCGCAAGGGAACGCGCTTGAAGCGCTTCGGCTTCGTCACCACGAATTCGTTGAGCCAAGTGTTTCAGCGTCGCGTCATGGAGCGGCATCTCAAAGCGAAAAAGCCGGTTTCGCTGTTGATGGCGATTCCCGATCATCCCTGGACCAAGGCGACGCGCGACGCCGCGGCGGTGCGTATAGCGATGACGGTCGCGGCCTTGGGCGAGCGTGAGGGCCGCTTGTTCGAAGTCACAAAGGAGAGCGGGCTCGATACGGACGAACCCTTTATCGAGATTCACGAGGTGCGGGGGCGGATTAATAGCGATTTGACGGTGGGGGCGGACGTGACAGCGGCGAAAGCGCTGAAAGCCAACGATTTCGTTTGTTCCCCGGGCGTTAAGCTGCATGGCGCCGGTTTCATTGTGACGCCGGACGAGGCGCTCGACTTGGGTCTCGGCAAGCGTCCGGGCTTGGAACAACATATTCGCGATTACCGGCACGGCCGCGACCTCATGGGGATTCCGCGCGGCGTGATGGTTATCGACTTGTTCGGGCTGGATGCCGACGAGGTGCGGCGAAGATTCCCGGAAATCTATCAGCATGTCAAAACGGAAATCAAAGAAAAAATTGTCATCAAGAACGGCCGGGAGAAAAAAATAGGTAGGGATTGGAATAATCGTGAATATCGTCGTGTGAATTGGTGGCTATTCGGGGAAAATAACCCAGACTTTCGAAATGCCTTAAAGGGCCTGCCGCGCTACATTGCAACTGTGGAAACAGCAAAGCATCGTGTTTTTCAATTTCTCGATGCCAGCATTTTGCCAGATAATATGCTCGTCTGCATGGGTCTGGCGGACGCGTATGACCTTGGCGTACTCTCCTCCCATATCCATGTCGTTTGGGCGTTGCGTGCTGGCGGCTGGCTGGGAATTGGCAATGACCCGCGCTATTCGAAATCGCGTGTTTTCGACCCTTTCCCTTTCCCCGACGCCTCCGAAGCCCTCAAAGCCCGCATCCGCTCCGTCGCTGAAGAACTCGACGCGCTGCGCAAGCGACAGCAAGCCGAGCACCCCAGCCTCACATTAACGCAAATCTACAACGTGCTGGAAAAGCTCCGCGGGGGCGAGCCGCTGGGCGAAGCCGACGAAGCGATCAAGACCAAAGGCCTCGTTCTCATCGTCAAGGAATTGCACGACGAAATTGATCGCCTCGTCGCCGAGGCCTACGGCTGGCCCGCCGACCTCTCGGACGAAGAGATCGTGGCGCGCCTCGTCGCCTTGAACGCCGAACGCGCCAAGGAGGAAAAGCGCGGCCTCATCCGCTGGCTTCGCCCGGACTATCAGCGCCAGCGTGCCGGCCTCGTCGAAACGCGGGGCGAGGCGGAGGCGGAAGCGCAAATCGAGGCCAAGCTCGAATTCGCCGAGGCCAAGCCGCAAAAGCCGCTGTTCCCGACGAGCGACCTCGAGCGCACCGCCGCCGTCTTCGCCGCGCTCATGGCCGCCGACAAGCCGCTCGACGCCGCGAGCCTCGCCAAGCAGTTCCGCCAAGGCGCGAAAGCCGAGCCCGCCATCGCCCGCGTGCTCGCTTCGCTCGCCCGCCTAGGCCACGCCCATTCGCCCGACGGCCGCGTCTTCGCGCTCCGGCGCGCAGCGTGACGGGTCGAAAGCCGGGGGGTTAAGCGCGTCGCGGCAGATTCAGTTCGCCCCGTCATGGCGAGCAAAGCGAAGCCATCCAGACTTGGGCCGCAGAAGCTATAGCCTCCTCTCACAGGCGCCGGAGTCCGTCGCGCCCAGGGCGCCGGTTCCCTCGGCTTAGTCCGGATCGCTTCGCTGTCGCTCGCGATGATGGTGTGGACGGCCCCACCCTAACGGCATCAAGTGCCAAGACGTGGCCGCCGGAGCGCCACCAACGGGGAGACCGTCCGTGAGAAAGTTTATCAGAATCGGCGTCGATT